>DAHVAJ010000061.1 GCA_027314705.1 Acidimicrobiaceae bacterium | reverse complement strand
CCGGACGGACAAGGTCGGCAACGTGCATCTCCCCGTGGGAAAGGTCTCCTTCGAGCGGGGAGCTCTTGCCGCCAATGTCCACGCGGTCGTCGAGGAGCTGGTGCGGGCCAAGCCGGCTGCGGCCAAGGGGCGCTACCTGCTGGCAGTCACCCTGTCGTCGACCATGGGCCCCGGCGTGCGCGTCGACCCGGCCCGGGCCCGAGAGCTCGAAGAGGAACTGGCGATCACCGCCTGATACGCTGCCCAACCGCAGCCCGTCGCCGACGGGCACAAGATCAACCGATCGCCGCAGACATCCGGTGCGCCTCCGGGCGCCGAAGGGGCCACTGGCCCGCCTGACGAGGTGACGTGCTTCCGGGCCCAGCCCGGCCCCGTCCCCCCACCGGACCGTCGTGGCGCTGCTTCCGACACGGTGGAGGAACCATGGACAACCCGAGGCCTGAGAAGGTCGCCGTCATCGAAGAGGTGCGAGGGCGCCTCGAGGGGGCGGCGGCATCGGTCGTCACCGAATACCGGGGCCTCACGGTCGCCGAGCTGGCCCAGCTCCGCCGCGAGCTCACGGCCGCCGGCGGCGACTACAAGGTCTACAAGAACACCCTGGTCCGGCTGGCCATCGCCGGGAGGACCGAGGAGGGGGTGGGCGACCTCCTGAGCGGGCCCACCGCCATCGCCTTCGTGCGGGGCGACGTGAGCGCGGTGGCCAAGGCGCTCCGGGACTTCGCCCGCACCAACCCCAACCTGGTGGTGAAGGGCGGCGTCGTCGCCGGTGGCCTGCTTTCGGCCGCCGAGGTCGAGCGCCTGGCCGCCCTTCCGTCCCGCGACGTCCTGCTGGCCCAGCTGGCCGCCACGCTGGCCGCCCCGCTCCGGCAACTGGCCGGACTGGTCGAGGCCCTGCCCCGCAGCCTGGCCTACGGACTCTCGGCCCTGCTCGACCAGCGCCAGACCGAGGGGGGCGGGGCCGAGGCCCCCGCAGGAGGGGGCGCCGACCAGGCGCCGGCCGAGTAGCGACCCACGCCCCGTCCACCCGCGACCTGACAACGACCCACAACGGAACAAGGAGTACCCACGATGGCAGGAACCCTCACCAAGGACCAGATCCTCGACGGCATCGCTGAGCTGTCCGTGCTCGAGCTCAGCGAGCTCCTGAAGGAGTTCGAGGAGCGCTTCGGCGTGACCGCCGCCGCGCCGGTGGCCGTGGCCGCCGCGCCGGCCGCCGGGGCCGCCGGTGGTGGCGAGGCCGCCGCCGAGGAGGAGAAGAGCGAGTACGACGTCGTCCTCACCGATGCCGGCGACAAGAAGATCCAGGTCATCAAGGAGGTCCGGGCCCTGACCAGCCTGGGCCTGAAGGAGGCCAAGGACCTCGTCGAGAGCGCACCCAAGCCCGTGCTCGAGAAGGCCAACAAGGAAGACGCCGAGAAGGCGAAGGCCCAGCTCGAGGGCGCCGGGGCCACCGTCGAGCTCACGTAGTCCCCACCGGCCCCGGACGCCGCCCGTCGGCGGCCGGGGCCGGTCACGGGTCCACCGTCCCGCCGCGACCGCGAGCTCCACCGGGTGACCCCGGATCCTTGACGCCGAGGGCCGGGTCTCGTACGTTGAGCGGGCCCGCAGTGGGACCGACCCCCAGGGGTTGTGTTCTTCTGCGTCCCCAGGTATGCTTGTCGGTTGCCGTGCCTGCTCCTTCTGCCTCACCCCGTTTGTCGGCTGATTGACGCGCGCCCCGGCGCCCCGACGGCCGCTCCGGCGGGCGGTCGCCGACCCCTGTGAACGCCCGAGAAGTGCCATCTTCGACCCCGCACCACCGCACCACCCCGCCTGTGCACCATTCGCCTTGCTACTGGGAGGAGTAGGCGTTGCCTACACGGTCCAACAGCCCGGAACGTTTCTCGTTTGCCAATATCGATGAGGCCCTGCCGCTGCCGGACCTCGTCGCCATCCAGCGGGACTCGTTCCAGTGGTTCCTCGATCGTGGGCTGGCGGAGACCTTCGCCGACATCAGCCCCATCGAGGACTTCACCGGTCAGCTGAGCCTCGAGCTCGAGTTCGACCCGACCGACCCCGACCTGCGCCCGCCGCCCAAGTTCTCGGTGGAGGAGTGCAAGGAGAAGGACATGACCTACGCCGCGCCGGTCTTCGTGCGGGCGCGGTTCATGAACGCCGGCACCGGCGAGATCAAGGAGCAGACGGTCTTCATGGGCGACTTCCCCGTGATGACCGACAAGGGCACCTTCATCGTCAACGGCACCGAGCGGGTGGTCGTCAGCCAGCTGGTGCGCTCCCCGGGCGTCATCTTCCAGCCCGGCCGCGACGCCAAGACGGTCTTCACCGGTACCATCCACCCCTACCGCGGCGAGTGGATCGAATTCGACGTCGAGGCGAAACCGGGCAAGGACGTCACCGCCGGTGCCCGCGTGGCCCGCAAGCGACGCCTCTCCCTGTTCGTGCTGCTCCGGGCCCTCGGCTACGAGGACCCGGACTTTCTCGAGCGGTTCGTCCGTCACTTCGATTTCCTCGAGGGCCAGTGGGAAAAGGAGCAGAACCTCGCTCCGACCCGCGAGGAGGCCCTCCTCGAGATCTACAAGCGGGCCCGACCCGGCGAGCCCCTCTCGGTCGAGGCCGCCCGCCAGTACTTCGAGAACGCCTTCTTCAACCCGAAGCGCTACGACCTCACCCGGGTCGGCCGGTACAAGCTCAACCGCAAGCTCGGCCCGGAGATCGAGCGCATCTCCGAGCTGTTCGCCGTCGACCTCGAGCGGCCCACCCCCACCCAGGGCGTCCTCAGCCCCTCGGAGATCCTGGCCTCCTCGACCTACATGCTCCACCTGGCCAAGCACATGGCCGACGGCGAGTCCCACTACCGCATCGACGACCAGGACCACTTCGCCAACCGCCGCATCCGCTCCGTGGGCGAGCTCATCCAGAATCAGGTCCGGGTCGGCCTGTCGCGCATGGAGCGGGTGGTGCGCGAGCGCATGACCACCCAGGACGTCGAGGCCATCACGCCCCAGACCCTCATCAACATCCGGCCGGTGGTGGCCGCCGTGAAGGAGTTCTTCGGCACCAGCCAGCTGAGCCAGTTCATGGACCAGAACAATCCGCTCTCGGGACTGGCCCACAAGCGGCGTCTCTCTGCCCTCGGCCCCGGCGGCCTCTCGCGTGAGCGGGCCGGCTTCGAGGTCCGTGACGTCCACACCTCCCACTACGGCCGGATGTGCCCGATCGAGACGCCGGAGGGGCCGAACATCGGCCTCATCGGCTCGCTGGCCACCTACGCCCGGGTGAACGAGTACGGCTTCATCGAGACGCCCTACCGCCGGGTCGTCGACGGCCGGGTGACCGACGAGATCGTCTACCTCGCCGCCGACGAGGAGGAGGAGCACGTCATCGCCCAGGCGTCGGCCTCGGTCGACGCCAAGGGGCACTTCACCGAGGAGAAGGTGCTCGTCCGCCGCGGTCCGCAGGGCACCGGCGTCCGTGTGGGCGTGGCCACCACCTCGTACGGCACCACCTCGGAGATCGACTTCGTCTCCCCGAGCGAGGTGGACCTGATGGACGTCTCGCCCAAGCAGATCGTCTCGGTCTCCACCGCCCTCATCCCCTTCGTCGAGCACGACGACGCCAACCGCGCGCTGATGGGCGCCAACATGCAGAAGCAGGCCGTGCCCCTGGTGGTGCCCGAGGCGCCCTACATCGGCACCGGTGTGGAGGCCCGGGCCGCCCGCGACGCCGGCGACGTGGTCATGGCCGAGGCCGACGGCACCGTCACCGAGGTGTCCGGCAACCAGATCACCGTCGACTACAAGGGTGGGGCCAAGGACCGCTACGGCGCGACCCTGGGCAAGAAGACCTACCGGCTGGCCAAGTTCCGCCGCTCCAATCAGAACACCGCCATCAACCAGAAGGTCCTCGTCGACGAGGGCCAGAAGGTGTCGGGCGGTGACGTCCTGGCCGACGGCCCGGCCACCCACAACGGGGAGCTGGCCCTGGGAAAGAACCTGCTGGTGGCCTTCATGCCCTGGGAGGGCTACAACTACGAGGACGCCATCATCCTCTCGGAGCGCCTGGTGAAGGACGACGTCCTCACGTCGATCCACATCGAGGAGCACGAGGTCGACGCCCGCGACACCAAGCTGGGCGCCGAGGAGATCACCCGGGACATCCCCAACCTCTCCGAGGAGATCCTGGCCGACCTCGACGAGCGGGGCATCATCCGCATCGGGGCCGAGGTCGGGCCGGGTGACGTCCTGGTGGGCAAGGTCACCCCGAAGGGCGAGACGGAGCAGACCCCCGAGGAGCGCCTGCTGCGGGCCATCTTCGGCGAGAAGGCCCGCGAAGTCCGAGACACCTCCCTCAAGGTGCCCCACGGAGAGCAGGGCACGGTCATCGACGTCCGTGTCTTCTCCCGGGACGACGCCCACGAGCTGCCCCCCGGCGTCGAGCAGCTGGTCCGGGTGTACGTGGCCCAGAAGCGCAAGATCTCCGAGGGCGACAAGCTGGCCGGCCGGCACGGCAACAAGGGCGTGATCTCGAAGATCCTCCCCGTGGAGGACATGCCGTTCCTGGCCGACGGCACCCCGGTCGACATCATCCTCAACCCGCTCGGCGTCCCGAGCCGGATGAACGTCGGACAGGTCCTCGAGTCCCATCTCGGCTACGCCGCCCGCTGGGGCTGGGAGGGCGCCGGCGACGTCGCCCGGGCCCCGGTGCGGGGCACCGAAACGAAGACGCGGCCGCGCACCGAGCCGGCCGTGTGGGTCTCGACCCCGGTCTTCGACGGTGCCCACTGGGACGAGGAGGCCGACGCCGGCCGCCACCCGACGATCAAGCAGATCTTCGGCCGGCTCAACCCCGACGGGGTGGACGGCGCCGTGCAGGTCACCGACGACGGCAAGGCCCAGCTCTACAACGGCCGGACCGGCGACCCCTACGACAACACCGTCTCGGTCGGGTACGTGTACATCCTGAAGCTCCACCACCTGGTGGACGACAAGATCCACGCCCGTTCGACCGGCCCGTACTCGATGATCACGCAGCAGCCGCTCGGCGGCAAGGCCCAGTTCGGCGGCCAGCGCTTCGGGGAGATGGAGGTGTGGGCCCTCGAGGCCTTCGGCGCCGCCTACGCCCTCCAGGAGCTGCTCACCATCAAGTCGGACGACGTGCTCGGCCGCGTCAAGGTCTACGAGGCCATCGTGAAGGGGGAGAACATCCCCGAACCCGGGATCCCCGAGAGCTTCAAGGTGCTCATCAAGGAGATGCAGTCCCTCTGCCTCGACGTCGAGGTGCTGGCACCCGGTGGGGAGGAGATCGAGATGCGAGAGTTGGACGAGGACGTGTTCCGCACGGCCGAGGAGCTCGGGATCGACATCAGCCGACCCGAGCGCGGGTCGGACGAGGAAGATGCCCGGCGTGCCGCGGAGAGGGGTTTCTGATGTTGGACGTCAACGATTTCGACCAGCTGCGCATCGGTCTGGCCACCGCCGACTCGATCCGGGGGTGGTCCAACGGCGAGGTCAAGAAGCCCGAGACCATCAACTACCGCACGCTCCGCCCGGAGAAGGACGGCCTCTTCTGCGAGAAGATCTTCGGCCCGACCAAGGACTGGGAGTGCTACTGCGGCAAGTACAAGCGGGTCCGGTTCCGCGGCATCATCTGCGAGCGATGCGGCGTCGAGGTCACGCGCTCGAAGGTGCGCCGTGAACGAATGGGCCACATCGAGCTGGCCGCACCGGTCGTGCACATCTGGTACCTGCGCGGCACCCGCAGCTGGCTGGCCTACCTGCTCATGGGCACCGAGGCCCGTGAGGAGCTGAAGGCCAAGCAGCTCGAGAAGGTCATCTACTTCGCGGCCAACCTGGTCACCTGGGTGGACGAGGCCAAGCGCCACGAGGACCTGCCCGAGCTCGAGGCCGAGCTGCGGACCGAGATCACCGACATCGAGAAGAAGCGCGACCTCGACATCGACCGACGGTTCAAGGACCTCGAGAAGGAGCTGGCCGAGCTCGAGAAGTCGGGGGCCAAGGAGACCGAGATCAAGGCCCGCCAGCGCCTGGCCGACAAGGAGATCGGCGGGGTGCGCGAGCGCTACGACGACGAGATCGCCCTGGCCCAGCGGGCCTTCGACGAGTTCAAGAGCCTCCACTCCCGCAAGATCCTCGAGGACGAGCTGCTCTGGCGGGAGCTGCGCATCCGCTACGAGGACTACTTCGAGGGCGGCATGGGCGCGGAGACCATCTCCCGGCTGATCGACCGAATCGACCTCGACGCCGAGGAGATCAAGCTCCGCGAGATGATCGAGGCGGCCGACGGCCGCAAGCCCCTGTCGGCCCAGCGCCGCCAGAAGGTCATCAAGCGGCTCAAGATCGTCACCGCCTTCAACCGCCGGGACGAGCACGGTCGGCGCATCAATGACCCGCGGGCCATGATCCTCGACGCCGTGCCGGTCATTCCGCCGGACCTGCGCCCGATGGTCCAGCTCGACGGCGGCCGGTTCGCCACCTCCGACCTGAACGACCTCTACCGCCGGGTCATCAACCGGAACAACCGCCTCAAGCGCCTGCTCGACCTCGGTGCACCCGAGATCATCATCAACAACGAGAAGCGCATGCTCCAGGAGGCCGTCGACGCCCTCTTCGACAACGGCCGGCGTGGCCGGCCCGTCACGGGTCCGGGCAATCGGCCTCTGAAGAGCCTCTCCGACATGCTGAAGGGCAAGCAGGGCCGGTTCCGCCAGAACCTGCTGGGCAAGCGGGTCGACTACTCGGGCCGTTCGGTCATCGTCATCGGTCCGACCCTCCAGCTCCACCAGTGCGGCCTTCCCAAGCTCATGGCCCTGGAGCTCTTCAAGCCCTTCGTCATGAAGCGGCTGGTCGACGCCGAGTACGCCCAGAACATCAAGTCGGCCAAGCGGATGGTCGAGCGCCGGCGCCCCCAGGTGTGGGACGTGCTCGAGGGCGTCATCAAGGAGCACCCGGTGCTCCTCAACCGGGCCCCGACCCTGCACCGTCTCGGCATCCAGGCCTTCGAGCCGGTGCTGGTCGAGGGGAAGGCCATCCAGGTCCACCCGCTGGTTTGCACCGCCTTCAATGCCGACTTCGATGGCGACCAGATGGCCGTGCACCTGCCCCTGTCGGCCGAAGCCCAGGCCGAGGCCCGGGTGCTGATGCTGTCGTCGAACAACATCCTCTCGCCGGCCACCGGCCGCCCGATCACCGTTCCCACCCAGGACATGGTCTTCGGCATCTACTACCTGACCCTGGTGGTCGACGGCGGCAAGGGCGAGGGAAGGATCTTCCGCCACGCCTACGAGGTCGAGCGGGCCTTCGACGCCGGCGACATCGACCTTCAGGCCAAGATCGTCCTCCGTCCCGAGGTCGGATCCCACCTGGCCACGTCCATCGCCCTGGCCAACGGTGCCGAGCTCGACGGCGACGGCAGCCCGGTCGGCCTCGACGAGGGCGTTCGGACGGAGATCGAGACGACGGCGGGACGGCTCTTCTTCAACTCGGCCCTGCCCGACGGCTACCGCTACGTCAACGACATCGTCGGCAAGCGGAACACGGCCATCGGATCGATCGTCGAGGAGGTCGCCGCCAACTACCCCAAGCGGGAGGTGGCGGCCAGCCTCGACCGGATCAAGGACCTCGGCTTCCGGTATGGCGCCCAGTCCGGCCTCACCATCTCCATCAACGACGTCGTCACGCCCCCGGACAAGCAGTCGATCCTCGACCGCTACGAGAAGGAGGCGGAGAAGGCCGAGGCCCAGTTCAAACGGGGCATCATCACCGACGACGAGCGGCGCCAGAAGGAGATCGAGATCTGGACGTCGGCCAACTCCGAGGTCGGCAAGGCCATGGAGAAGTCGCTCGCCGGCATCAAGTTCAACCCGATCGACATGATGGTCGACTCGGGCGCCCGAGGGAACAGCCAGCAGATCCGCCAGATCGCCGGCATGAAGGGCCTGGTGTCCAACCCCCGCGGTGAGATGATCCCCCGCCCGATCAAGTCCTCCTTCCGTGAGGGTCTCTCGGTGCTCGAGTACTTCATCTCGACCCACGGCGCCCGGAAGGGCCTGGCCGACACCGCGCTGCGGACCGCCGACTCCGGCTACCTGACCCGGCGGCTCGTCGACGTGGCCCAGGAACTCATCGTCCGCGAGGAGGACTGCGGCTCGACCCGGGGCATCTGGATCGAGGGCGTGGTGCCCGATTCGGCCGGGACCCGCTCCTACCTCGAGACCCGCCTGACCGGCCGGATCGTCTCGGAGCAGGTCTCCCTCTCGGACAGGACGAAGCTCGAGGCCGGCACCGTGCTCACCGACGAACTCGTCGCCCGCCTGCGCGACGACGGGGGCGCCGATCGGGTGCGGGTGCGGTCGGTCCTCACCTGCGAGGCTGAGCAGGGCATCTGCGCGGCCTGCTACGGCCTCTCGCTGGCCACCGGCGAGATGATCGAGCTCGGCGAGGCGGTCGGCGTCATCGCCGCCCAGTCGATCGGCGAGCCCGGCACCCAGCTGACCATGCGGACCTTCCACACCGGCGGCATCGTCGGCGAGGACATCACCCACGGCCTGCCCCGCGTCGTCGAGCTCTTCGAGGCGCGCACGCCGAAGGGCGCGGCCGTGCTGGCCCGCCACTCGGGCGTGGTCCGGGTGGAAGAGGACGAGGCCGGGCGGCACATCACCGTGGTGGCCGACGACGGCGAGGAGCACACGGTGCTCGTGGGCCAGCGGGCCCACCTCGAGGTGGGCGACGGCCAGGAGGTGGCCGCTGGCGACGCCCTCGTCGAGGGCCCGAAGGACCCCAAGGAGCTCCTCGAGGTCAAGGGCATCCGGGAGACGCAGCAGTACCTGGTCGAGGAGGTCCAGAAGGTCTACCGCGACCAGGGCGTCTCCATCCACGACAAGCACATCGAGCTCATCGTCCGCCAGATGCTGCGGCGGGTCCTCGTGGCCGAGCCGGGCGACGCCTCCTTCCTGCCCGGCGAGCGGGTGGACAGCCGGGCCTACGCCGAGGTCAACCGCCAGCTCGTCCAGGACGGCAAGCGCCCGGCCGAGGGCCGGCCCGAGCTCATGGGCATCACCAAGGCGTCGCTCGCCACCGACAGCTGGCTCTCGGCGGCGTCGTTCCAGGAGACGACCCGGGTGCTCACCGAGGCTGCCATCGAGGGCAAGTCCGACCAGCTCTTCGGCCTGAAGGAGAACATCATCATCGGCAAGCTCATCCCGGCCGGCACCGGAATGGAGCGGTACCGCGACATCCGACTCGAGATGCCCGGGGCCGAGGCCATGCCGTTCTGGGCGCTCGGGGCCGAGGGCGACACCGGAACCGAGGACCTGGCCGCCTGGTTGCGGGACACCGGGGGCGACGGCGGCCTCGGCTCCTTCGGCTCGGACATCGACGCCAGTTGGCTCGGGGCGGTGCCGAGCCCCGACGAGCCGGCCCCCGGCGCCGGCGGGTCCCTCGAGGCCGGGGCCTGAGCCGCCCCGGCGGGGTGGCGGCCCGGCGCCGGCCTGGGTCCGGGCCGCGGGGACCGACGACGGTGCCGGGCGTCCGCAGAACGGCCCTCAGCAGGACCGCGGGTCCTCGGACCTGGCCGCCGGGGCCGAGGGGCGCGCTTGCCCAGCCCGGGGCCATGCCGTACCATGGGTCATTCACGGCCGTGCGCCGTCCGGTGCGCCCTGCCTGTGCAGGCAAGCCGGAACGGCCCGCCCGAGCAGGTCGTCCGGCAGTGCGAAGGCGCCCTGAAGCATCCCCGCAGTCCACAACCTAGAGGTCACGCGTGCCCACGATTTCCCAGCTCGTCCGCAAGGGACGGGCCACCAAGCCGACCAAGTCGAAGACCCCGGCCCTCAAGGGCGCCCCCCAGCGCCGGGGCGTGTGCACTCGCGTCTACACCCACACCCCGAAGAAGCCCAACTCGGCCCTCCGCAAGGTGGCCCGCGTGCGCCTGACGAGCGGGATGGAGGTCACGGCCTACATACCCGGCGAGGGCCACAACCTCCAGGAGCACTCCATCGTCCTGGTGCGCGGCGGCCGGGTGAAGGACCTGCCGGGGGTCCGTTACAAGGTCATCCGGGGCACCCTCGACGCCTCCGGAGTGCGCGAGCGCAACCAGGCCCGCAGCCGCTACGGCGCTAAGAAGGAGAGCTGACGTGCCCCGCAAAGGACCGGCCCCCCGCCGCGAGCTCGTACCGGACCCCGTCTACCACTCCGTCCTCGTGACCCAGGTGGTCAACCGGGTCCTCTCCCGGGGCAAGCGGACCCTGGCCGAGCGGATCGTCTACGACGCCCTGGCCGACGTGGCCGAGAAGTCCGGCAACGACCCCGTCGCCGTCCTGAAGAAGGCCGTCGAGAACACCCGACCGGAGCTCGAGGTCCGCAGCCGGCGGGTCGGTGGCGCGACCTACCAGGTGCCCGTCGAGGTCCGCCCCCGTCGGGCCACCACGCTCTCCATCCGGTGGTTGGTCGGCTTCTCCCAGCAGCGCCGGGAGAAGACGATGGCCGAGCGCCTCTCCAACGAGATCCGCGACGCGGCCAACGGCATCGGCGCCGCCGCCAAGCGGCGGGAGGACCTCCACAAGATGGCCGAGTCCAACCGCGCCTTCGCCCACTACCGCTGGTAGCAGGGGCGGTCGCACCGCCCTGCAGACGCCGCGCACCCGCACGAGACCGACCTGAGAGCTGAACGAGCATGGCTGATACCCCGACCCGCACCCACCCCCTTGCCGAGACCCGCAACATCGGCATCATGGCCCACATCGACGCGGGCAAGACCACGACGACCGAGCGGATCCTCTACTACACGGGCAAGAACTACAAGATCGGCGAGGTCCACGAGGGCGCGGCCACCATGGACTGGATGGTCCAGGAGCAAGAGCGCGGCATCACCATCACGTCCGCCGCCACGACGTGCCGGTGGCGTGACACCACCATCAACATCATCGACACCCCCGGCCACGTGGACTTCACCGTCGAGGTCGAACGCTCCCTGCGCGTGCTGGACGGTGCCGTGGCCGTCTTCGACGCGGTGGCCGGCGTCGAGCCCCAGACCGAGACGGTCTGGCGCCAGGCCAACAAGTACGGCGTCCCCCGCATCTGCTTCGTCAACAAGATGGACCGGACCGGTGCCGACTTCGAGCGCTGCGTGGAGATGATCCACGACCGGCTCGACTGCACGACGGCGGTCGTCCAGCTCCCCATCGGCGTCGAGGGTGACTTCCGGGGCGTGGTCGACCTCGTGCACATGCGGTCGCTGGTCTGGGCCGAGGGCATGGGCGAGGACTGGCAGGAGGAGGAGATCCCGGCCGACCTCAAGGCCGCCGCCGAGGCCGCCCACCACGACCTCATCGACGTGCTCTCCAACCACGACGACACCATCATGGAGAAGTACCTGAGCGAGGAGGAGATCCTGCCCGAGGACCTGCAGCGGGCCCTGCGCGCCGCCACCTTGGGCAGCCACGCCGTACCCATCCTGTGCGGCTCGGCCTTCAAGAACAAGGGCGTCCAGCCGATGCTCGACGCGGTCGTCGACTACCTGCCCAGCCCTCTCGACATCCCGCCCACCCCCGGCACCCTCCCGCGCAAGGAGGACGAGCACGTGGAGCGGCCGGCCGACGACTCGGCCCCGTTCGCCGCGCTGGCGTTCAAGATCATGACCGACCCCTACGTGGGAAAGCTCACTTACATGCGGGTCTACTCGGGCACCCTGACCAAGGGATCGGCCGTCCTCAACTCCACCAAGGACCGCAAGGAGCGGGTGGGCCGCATCCTCCAGATGCACGCCAACTCCCGCGAGGACCTCGACGCCGTCTTCGCCGGCGACATCGTGGCCGCCGTCGGCCTCAAGCAGACCACCACCGGCGACACCCTCTGCGACCCCGACAACCCGGTGGTCCTCGAGTCGCTCACCTTCCCGGAGCCGGTCATCCACGTGGCCGTGGAGCCGAAGACCAAGGCCGACCAGGACAAGCTGTCGAGGGCCCTCTACGCCCTGTCCGAGGAGGACCCGACGTTCCGGGTCCAGACCGACGAGGAGACCGGCCAGACCGTCATCTCCGGCATGGGTGAGCTCCACCTCGAGGTCCTGGTCGACCGCATGCTGCGGGAGTTCAACGTCGACGCCAACGTGGGCAAGCCCCAGGTCGCCTACCGCGAGACCATCCGCAAACCGGTCGAGAAGGTCGAGTACCGGCACATCCGCCAGACCGGCGGCAAGGGTCAGTACGGCCATGTGGTCATCTCCGTCGAGCCCACGGGGCCGGGCGGGGGCTACGAGTTCGACGACGACATCACCGGCGGGGTGATCCCGAAGGAGTACATCCCCTCGGTCGACCAGGGCATCCAGGAAGCCCTCACCTCGGGCGTCCTGGCCGGCTACCCCACGGTCGACCTGCGGGTCCACCTCACGTACGGCTCGTACCACGACGTGGACTCCTCCGAGATGGCCTTCAAGATCGCCGGCTCCATGGCCATCAAGAAGGCCGCGGCCATGGCCAGCCCGGTGCTGCTCGAGCCGGTCATGGCCGTCGAGGTGACCACCCCCGAGGAGTACATGGGCGACGTCATCGGCGATCTGTCCGCCCGCCGGGGCAAGGTCGAGGGGATGGAACAGCGGGGGAACAGCCACATCGTCCGGGCCCAGGTACCGCTGAGCGACATGTTCGGCTACGCTACCGACCTGCGCTCGCGTACCCAGGGACGGGCGACGTACTCGATGCAGTTCGCCGCGTACAACGAGGTCCCCGAGTCGATCGCCAAGGAGATCATCGCCAAGGCCCGCGGCGAGTAGGCGGTCCGCCACCGGGTCGCACCGGGGGCCGGGCCGGTCGGGTCGGCCGTACGCAGTCGTTCCGCACCAGCAGCACCAGACAGGACAGCACCGCAGCACGCAGTACCACCGAACACGAGGAGACGGCGGCATCCGCCGCCGTCGTGGCGGGCCCGAGGGGGTACCGCCCGAGATCAGGGAGCACCACCCCAGCCATGGCCAAGCAGAAGTTCGAGCGCACGAAGCCCCACGTGAACGTGGGCACGATGGGACACATCGACCACGGGAAGACCACGCTCACCGCGGCCATCACCAAGGTCCTCCACGACAACGACCCCACCACCTCGTTCACGCCGTTCGACCAGATCGACAAGGCGCCCGAGGAGAAGCAACGCGGCATCACCATCTCGATCGCCCACGTCGAGTACGAGACGCCCAACCGGCACTACGCCCACGTCGACATGCCGGGTCACGCCGACTACATCAAGAACATGATCACCGGTGCCGCCCAGGTCGACGGGGCCATCCTGGTGGTGTCCGCTGCCGACGGCCCGATGCCCCAGACCCGTGAACACGTGCTGCTCGCCCGCCAGGTGGGCGTGCCCTACATCGTGGTCGCCCTCAACAAGGCCGACACGGTCGACGACGAGGAACTCCTCGACCTGGTCGAGCTGGAGGTCCGCGAGCTGCTCAACGAGTACGAATTCCCCGGCGACGACACTCCCATCGTCCGGGTCAGCGCCCTCAAGGCCCTCGAGGGCGACCCAGAATGGGCCGCCAAGATCACCGAGCTCATGGAGGCGGTGGACTCCTACATCCCCGAGCCCAAGCGCGACGTCGAGAAGCCCTTCCTCATGTCGGTCGAGGACGTGATGTCCATCACCGGGCGGGGCACGGTGGTGACCGGCAAGATCGAGCAGGGTGTGCTGAAGGTGGGCGAGGAGGTCGAGATCGTCGGCCTGCGCGACACCCAGAAGACCACCGTCACCGGTATCGAGATGTTTCGCAAGCTCCTCGACGAGGGTCGGGCCGGCGACAACATCGGCGCCCTGCTCCGGGGCACGAAGAAGGAGGAGGTCGAGCGCGGCCAGGTGCTGTGCAAGCCCGGCTCGATCACCCCGCACACCAAGTTCGAGGCGACCGTGTACGTCCTGAACAAGGACGAGGGCGGTCGGCACAAGCCGTTCTTCACGAACTACCGGCCGCAGTTCTACTTCCGGACGACGGACGTCACCGGGACCATCGCCCTCCCCGAGGGCACCGAGATGGTCATGCCCGGCGACAACACCGACATGACGGTGGAGCTGGGCAAGCCGATCGCCATGGACGAGGGCCTGCGGTTCGCCATCCGCGAGGGTGGTCGCACGGTGGCCTCCGGCCGGGTCACGAAGATCATCGAGTGACCGGACCCGGCCGCACCCACCCACGAGAGGACGACCGCACCCATGGCCGCTGACGGCCCCCGCCAGAAGATCCGCATCCGCCTGAAGGCGTACGACCACGAGATCCTCGACCAGTCGACCGAGAAGATCGTGCAGACCGTGCTGCGCACCCAGGCCAAGGTGCTGGGACCGGTGCCCCTGCCGACCGAGAAGCACCGCTACACGGTCATCCGGTCGCCCCACAAGTACAAGGACAGCCGGGAGCACTTCGAGATGCGGGTCCACAAGCGCCTGGTGGACATCGTCGAGCACACGCCGAAGACGGTCGACTCGCTCCAGCGGCTCGACCTCCCGGCCGGCGTGGACATCGAGATCAAGATCCAGACCGTGTGACACGCAAGGTGGTGGCCCTCAGCCGGCCGCCACTCCGTGTGGTCTGATCTCGGAGTTCTCCGAGCGGTACCCCAACCCCGAGACCTGCCACCGGTGCCTGGCCGAGCTGGGCGACCTCTTCCGGACCGCCGGTGCGCTCGACTGACGGGCTTCTAGCAGCCAGCGCTGATTGGAGCGCCAACGGGCGACTGCCACGTGGTCGGGGGTAAGGGCCTCGACGGCGGCGGAGCGATACCATGTCACTGTGGCGGGGACGGCGGACCGGCGTGAGCGTCAGCGGATCAGGGTAGCTCTTTACAAGGGCGAGCTCGTCCCAAGTGAGGACTACGACACGGTTCGCCGGGTTCTGGCCCAGATTCGCTGGTCCGGGCCGTTGGCGCTCGTCTTTGCTGCCGTCTCTTTGCTTTGGCTGTGTTCTGCCGTGTTCGGACACGGTGCGTTTCGCTGGACTTCAGTCCTGTGGGTGCTGGCCTCCGGAGTGATGGCATGGACACTGCTCCGACAGCGCAAGCGAATCCTCGACGGCGTAACGAAGATGGAGCGGCGTCGAGCCGGTTGAGCATCTCCGGCGTCGACGTGCCATCGGGGGATCCTGTACGTCGTACTCCCGGCTCTGCCGATCTGATCGATTCCAGCTCGTGGGTGCGGCAGTTCGCTGTCTCGTGAGAGGTTCGGGAATGCCAGAATTGGATCCGAGAATCCTGGCGTTCTACGGACAGGGACGCGAAGCGGGGCGCCTCCGGGGAGACGTCCCTTCTGGTCCGCTCGAGTTCGCTCGCACGCAGGAGTTGATCCTGAGGTTCCTGCCTCCCGGTCCCCTGCGGATCGCCGACATAGGCGGTGCCGCTGGAATCTACGCCGGGTGGCTGGCCGGACTAGGCCACAGCGTGCAGCTGGTGGATCCGGTTCCTCTCCATGTCGAGCAGGCCACGGCCGATCACCCTGGCGTCCGTGCGACGGTGGGTGATGCTCGGGCCCTCGACCAGCCCTCGGACAGTTTCGATGTCGTCCTGTTGATGGGTCCGCTGTACCACCTCGTCGATCGGGACGGCCGTGGCCAGGCGTTGCATGAGGCGCTGCGCATCCTCCGATCCGGCGGGTGGGTGTTCGCGGCGGGGATAGCCAGGTTTGCCGCCGTGATGGACCTCCTCGTCCGTCTGGATCGGCTGCACGAACCCGAGGTGTTGCGCGCTGTGGAGGACGCTGTCGCCACCGGTGTGTTGGAGGACGCACCCATGTTCACCACGGCCTATTTTCACCTTCCCCAGGACCTGGTGGACGAGGTGGCCGACGCGGGATTCCAGAACCCGAGGATCTTCAGCGTGGAGGGTCCGGGGTTCCTGGTGAGCGACTTCGAGAGCAGGTGGGCCGATCCGCAGCGGAGGGAGGCGATCTTGGCCGCCGCGAGGCTCATGGAATCCGAACCCTCGGCCCTGGCCGCCGCGAGCCACCTTTTCGTCGCGGCGCAGGCGCCCGGCTGAACTGCGAGGTGTCCGTGCGGCGTCGACCTGGACCCACCTGAGGAGCTTCTCAGAGAACAGGAGACCGTCGGTCAGGTTGGTGACCGTCATCCCGTCGAGAGACAGCTCCCGCCGGTGGGACACGAGCCGCCCGTTCTGATCCCGGATCCTGACCTTCACGCCGGCCACCTCGTCCCGCTACCGTCGGAGCATCCGACGCACCTTCACGAACTCGTCCTCGTCGACCTCCTGGAGGCCCTCGACGGGGGCCATGCCCCAGACGCCCCGTCGCATGACGCCTTCGAACCCGTCCGGGGCGGCCTTCTGGCTGAGCTCGTCCGACTCACGCCAGAAGCCGTCGCCCACCCGCTTGGTCGTGGTCGAGCGGCTCTCGTAGGTGCCGTCGAAGCAGGGGCGGGCGTGGACGCTGCGGGATCGGTGGTCGCTGCCGTCGGACGTCACGATCTCCCACCAGGCCTGGCGGGCCCAGTCCCAGACCTCACCGCCTGTGTTCCCGTCGTGGCAGAGCTCGGGGTCCTCGGGGAGATCGACGTAGAGGTGGGAGTGGGAGGCGAACCTCTCCTGGGCTGGCCGGAGCGCCCTCGGTTGGAACTCGAGCACCCGTGCGCCCGGGGGCACCCCCCATCGGCGACACCAGCGCTCCCGGAACGCCCGAAGATGCCTCTTGAAGGTCGTTCCGTCGGGGCACCACCTGTGCCAGTCGGCCGGGTAGGTCAGGGTCAGTAGGGTGAGACGGTCCAACTCGTCCCACGGCAGGGCGTTCCCTGTCCAGCGCATCCGTGGCCTCGCCTTGGGGGTGACCGTCGTGACCGGACTGGTGGACCGCCCGGTCGGGCGCCCGACCCGCCCACCGTCGGGCGGCCACTTCCCTTGCCAGTGGGACGTGAGCTTCATGCCGCCCGGCGTGGCCACGCCCACGTGGCGGCGGCCGCTCTGGTCATCGCGTGATCCCGGGTCGATGTCCATGGTCCGACCTTCACGGTCGGATGTGACGCGCGAATGGCCGTTTGAGCTGCGACAACGGGTCCCAACGGTGACGCACGGTCACCAACGGCCAGCGGTGGACACCAATGGACACCCACGGGAATTGCAGCCTTCTTTTCGAATCCGATCCTCCGGCCTCCGGGCCTCGCTCGCCGTGCCTGCGCTCGGCCCGGGACCGGGCCGCCGGAGACCGCCGTCGGGCGTCCGCTGTCCCGAGGTCAGGCATGGCTCCGAACCTGGTGACAGGGCGTGCTCGCCGCCGGAGCCGGGGCCCGTCGAGCCCAGGTATCGGCTCGGACGGGGGACTGCCTGGGGCCTCGGGTCGAGGGCTCCGTAGACAGGGGGATCCTCCGCTGGGCCTGCGGCCCGCCAATCCCCCGGCCGTCGGCTCCGGTCCCGGGCCGTGCGGGATGCTCACAGGCCCCGACGCCGGGCGCAGTGGCCACGTACCTCTGGAACGGAGCGCGGCATGACCGCAGGTCAGACCGGGCGTGCAGACTCGGCACTTCTTGAATCACCATCCAGACGGTCTGACCGGTCCCGCGGGCCCACCCCGCCACCGGGTCGGGGTCGCCCTCGCCGGGCGGAGCGGGATGGTGTAGTGTGACCAGTCGGCCCACTTCCGGGCCGGAAGGACGAGACGACGTGTTCGAGCGCCCGCCGCAGGCGGTGGGGACCTCGGGCCGAACCAGGCGAGCGCTCCGCTCGGAGGACTCCGAGCGGAGCGTCTGCGTGCGAGCCGGCGGGTGCCGGTGGGCGCCCGTGCCGGACGGTCCGGCCCGGGGCGATCACGGACGGCGCCCGGTGGGCGGCGGTGCCCCGGGGCGACCGCCGTCGGGCCGGGACCCGGCGGAACGAGCAGGACTGCAACAGCGGATCGACGCCGGCCGGCGTCGGGCGAGAACGAAGAGTCGAGACGGAGAGCTCCAGTGGCCACCAAGGCGATCGTGGGCGAAAAGGTCGGCATGACCCAGATCTGGGATGAGCAGCACCGGGCGATCCCGGTGACGGTGCTGCGCGTCTCGCCGGTCCGGGTGGTCCAGGTGAAGACTCCTGAGCACGAGGGCTATTCGGCGCTGCAGGTGACCTGGGGCCACCGGCGGGCCACCACGCTGACCAAGCCCGAGCAGGGCCACTACGGCAAGGCCGGCGTCGACCCGGGTCGCCGGCTGGTCGAGCTCCGCATCGACGACGCCTCTGGGTACGAGGTCGGTCAGCAGCTGACCGCCGACCTCCTCCGGCCCGGCGAGCTGGTGGATGCCACGGCCGTCTCCAAGGGCAAGGGCTTCGCCGGGGGCATGAAGCGCCACAACTTCAAGGGCCAGGGCGCCAGCCACGGCAACCACAAGCACCACCGGGCACCGGGGTCGATCGGCGCCTGCGCCACTCCTTCCCGCGTGTTCAAGGGCACCCGCATGGCCGGCCGGATGGGCGGTCAGCAGGTGACGACGCTCAATCTCGAGATCGTCCAGGCCGACCCCGAGCGCGAGCTGGTACTGGTGAAGGGCGCCGTCCCCGGCCCCCGTGGCGGCGTGGTCGTGCTCCGTGACGCGGTGAAGGCCCCGGCGGCGAAGGGAGGTGCCTGACCGTGCGCCCCACGACCCTCGAGACGTCGCCGGCCGAACTCCGTCGGGCCCTACGCCCGGCGCCGGTGGAGCGCACGGTCCCCCGCCGTTCCCCGCAGGGGGACGTCCTGGGCCACGTCGCGCTCGACCCGTCCATCTTCGGCATCGAGCCGAACCAGGCCGTCCTCCATCAGGTGGTCACGGCCCAGCTGGCCGCCGCCCGATCCGGCACCCAGTCGACCAAGACCCGGGCCGAGGTCCGGGGCGGCGGGGTCAAGCCCTTCCGACAGAAGGGCACCGGTCGGGCCCGGGCCGGCTCCAGCCGCTCGCCGGTGTGGATCGGCGGGGGTGTCGCCCTCGGTCCCAAGCCGCGGTCGTACGCCCAGCGGACCCCGAAGAAGATGGTCCAGCTGGCCCTCCGTTCCGCCCTTTCCGACCGGGCGGCCGACGGGCGGGTGGCCCTGGTCGACGGGTGGGCGTTCGACGAGCCGAAGACCAAGGCGGCCGTGTCCGCCCTCGAGGCACTCGAGCTGACCGGCAAGGTGCTCGTCGTCGTGGCCCCGGACGACTGGGCGGCCGGTCGCTCGTTCGCCAACCTCTCCGACGTCCAGGTCCTGGTGAATGGGGAGCTCAACGCCTACGACGTGCTGGTCAACGACTGGGTGGTCTTCACCGACGCCACCCTGCCGGGCGAGGCCACCGAGGCCCCGGCCCCTGCCAGGGAGGCCGGCGAGGAACTCGCCGAAGAGACCGGCGAGGAACCCGGCGAGGAACCCGCCGAGGAGACCGGCGACGGCGAGGCCGACGGCGGCACAGAAGGGAGCGAGGCGTGAGGGACCCCCACAGCGTCCTCATCCGTCCGGTGGTGTCCGAGAAGTCCTACCGGCTCATGGACGACAACGTCTACGTCTTCGTCATCGATCCGCAGGCCACCAAGGTCGACGTCCGCCACGCCGTCGAGCGGGCCTTCGGCGTCCACGTGACCAACGTCAACACGCTCAACCGCAAGGGCAAGTCCAAGCGCAACCGCAAGGGCGGCGGCATGGGCCACCGTCCCGACACCAAGCGGGCCATCGTCACCCTCGCCCCGGGTGACTCGATCGACCTCTTCGAGAGCTGAGGGACGAGGACCCACCATGGCACTGCGTTCCCGCAAACCCACCAGCGCCGGCCGGCGGTTCCAGACCGTCTCGGACTTCGCCGAGATCACGACCGACCGCCCCGAGAAGTCGCTGCTCGCCCCCAAGCCGTCGACCGGCGGTCGCAACAGCCACGGCCGCAAGACGGCTCGGCACCGCGGTGGCGGCCACAAGCAGCAGTACCGCATCATCGACTTCAGGCGCGACAAGGACGGCGTCCCGGCCAAGGTCGCCTCGATCGAGTACGACCCCAACCGCAACGCTCGGATCGCCCTGCTCCACTATCTCGACGGCGAGAAGCGCTACATCCTGGCCCCGGCCCAGGTCCAGGTGGGCGACCGCCTCCAATCGGGCCACGGCGCCGAGATCCGGCCGGGCAACGCCCTGCCCCTGCGCTACATCCCGGTGGGCTCGACCGTGCACAACGTCGAGTTGCGTGCCGGTGGCGGCGGCAAGCTGGCCCGGGGTGCGGGGATGAGCATCCAGTTGGTGGCCAAGGAGGGGGCGTTCGCCACCCTGCGCCTCCCGTCGACCGAGATGCGACGGGTCTCCATCGACTGCCGGGCCACCCTCGGGGTCGTGGGCAACGCCGAGGCCGAGCTCGTCAAGTTGGGCAAGGCCGGCCGAAACCGCTGGAAGGGCGTCCGACCGCAGACCCGCGGCGTGGCCATGAACCCGGTCGACCACCCGCTGGGCGGCGGCGAAGGCAAGACCTCCGGAGGCCGGCATCCGGTGTCGCCGTGGGGCAAGCCGGAGGGACGTACCCGGGCCCGCGACAAGGCCTCCGACAAGATGATCGTCCGCCGGCGCCGCACACGCGGTGCCCGGCGGTAGGGAAGACAGAGGAACGACACATGCCCCGCAGCCTCAAGAAGGGCCCGTTCGTTGACGACCACCTCCTGAAGAAGGTGGACGCCCTCAACGCGGCCGGCGACAAGAAGGTCATCAAGACCTGGTCGCGCCGCTCGACCATCATCCCCGACATGGTCGGTCACACCGTCGCCGTCCACGACGGTCGCAAGCACATACCGGTCTACGTGACCGAATCGATGGTCGGCCACAAGCTGGGCGAGTTCGCCCCCACCCGGACCTTCAAGTACCACGCCGGCCAAGAGCGGGCGGGGAGGCGCTGACGTGCCCGGGGTGAAGACCAACGAGCGCCAGGGCACCCGGGCCGTGCTCCGCCACAGCCGGATGTCGGCCAGCAAGGCCCGACAGGTCCTCGACCTCATCCGGGGCCAGGACGTCACCCTTGCCGCGGAGATCCTGGCCAACGGCGAGCGCGAGGCCTCGGCCACCATCGGGAAGGTTCTGGCCTCGGCCGTGGCCAACGCCGTCCACAACGACGGACTCGACGCCGAGGATCTCTTCGTGTCGGCCTGTTTCGCAGACGAGGGCGCCACACTCAAGCGCTGGCGTCCCCGGGCCCGCGGCCGAGCCACCCGGATCCGCAAGCGGACCTCGCACGTCACCATCATCGTGAGCCGGATGCCCGATGAGCGGATCGCCCGTCGCCGGGTCAAGCAGTCAGCTGCCTCCGGCCAGCGCTCGCGCCGGGTGGCCGGCTCGCGCCGGCGCCAGCAGGCCGCGACCGCGGCCAGGGTCAGGGAGCAGGCCGTCGACGAGGAGCTGACGACCGCCGAGCCCGACGAGGCCGAGGCCGTGGACGCCGGAGCGGACGAGTTCGAGACCACGGAGGCCGGGGGATCCGAAGACGCAGCCGAGGCCACCGGCGGTGGCCAGGTCGAGACCGCCGACGGCGAGATCGACGGCACGGACGGCGGGCACGCCGAGGAGAAGGGCGAGTAGATGGGCCAGAAGGTAAACCCGTACGGGTTCCGACTCGGCGTCACGACCGACTGGAAGTCGCGCTGGTTCGAGGAGCGCAACTACCAGAACTGCGTGATCGAGGATTGGGAGATCCGCGACTATCTCATGTCGCAACTCGAGTCGGCGGCGGTCAGCCGCATCGAAATCGAGCGCACCCGTGACCGTCTGCGGGTCGACATCCACACCGCCCGGCCGGGCATCGTCATCGGCCGCCGCGGCGCGGAGGCCGACCGTCTCAAGAAGAAGATCGAGGAGATCACCGGTCTCAACAACCGGATCCAGCTCAACATCCAGGAGATCAAGCAGCCCGAGCTCGACGCCGCCCTCATCGCCCAGGGCATCTGTGACCAGCTGGCCCGCCGGGTTGCCTTCCGCCGGGCCATGAAGCGGTCGATGCAGACGGTACTGAAGGCCGGCGCCCTGGGCGTGCGCGTGCAGTGCTCGGGCCGCCTGGGCGGGTCCGAGATGTCGCGCAAGGAGTCCTATCGCGAGGGCCGGGTGCCGCTCCACACACTGCGGGCCGACATCGATTACGGCTTCCGCGAGGCCCGCACCACCTACGGCCGCATCGGTGTCAAGGTCTGGATCTACAAGGGCGACATCCTGCCCTACAAGGTCTCCACCGACGAGAAGATCACCCGCGAGGCGGCCATGGCCGTGGGCGAGACGTCCGGCCAGTCCGGCGAGGCCGCACCCCGCCGCCTCATCACGGCCGGTGGCGGTCGCCGCCGGGCCGAGCAGGGCGCTCCGGGGAGCGTGGTCGCCATCCCGCCGGACGAGTCGGAGGCCGAGGGCCCCGACGACCTGGACCGCCCGACCGCCGACATCGTGGCCAGCCCGTCCGAACCCGACGAGCTCGAGCGCATTCTGACTGAGGACGAGGAGATGGAGCGTCGCACCCGCGAGCACCATGAGACTCCGCACTTCCGCAAGGAGGTGGACTGACGTGCTCATGCCCCGGAAGGTCAAGCACCGCAAGCAGCAGCGGGGGCGGATGACCGGTCAGGCCAAGGGCGGAAGCGAGGTCACCTTCGGCGACTTCGGCATCCAGGCCCTCGAGCCGGCCTGGATGACGGCTCGCCAGATCGAGGCGGCCCGTGTCGCCATGACCCGCCACGTCCGACGTGGCGGCAAGATCTGGATCCGGGTGTTCCCGGACCGCCCGGTGACCAAGAAGCCGGCGGAGACCCGCATGGGGTCGGGCAAAGGCAATCCGGAGCTCTGGGTGGCCGTCGTCAAGCCCGGCCGAATCCTCTTCGAACTGGCCGGCGTCGACCAGGACCTGGCCCGGGAAGCCATGGACCGGGCCATCCAGAAGCTCCCGTTCAAGGCCCGGTTCGTGGTCCGTCCGGGCACCCACGGCACGCCGGAGGTGCAGGTCTGATGGCCACCACCGCCGAGATCTCCGAGTACGACACCGAGGAGCTGGAGCGCCAGCTCGGCGAGACCCGCCGCGAGCTGTTCAATCTCCGGTTCCAGATGGCGACCGGCCAGTTGGACAACTCGGCCCGACTGGGACAGGTCAAAAAGGACGTGGCCCGAATGCTCACCGAGCTGCGCAACCGCGAGATCGCAGAAGCCGAAGGCCTGGCCCTCGAGGAGCTCCCGGCCCACAAGGCCGCCGCCCGGAGGCGCAGCGAGGACGAGGCCCTGGGCCGGTCGCAGACGACCGCGTCGGAGCGCCGCGCCGCGGCGAAGGCCGAGGCCGAGGCGGCGGCCGACGCCGAACGCGGGGCCGGGACCGACGAGGCCGGGGATGCGCTGTCCGCCGGGGACGACGAGGTCGACGAGGTCGCCGGGGACGACGAGGTCGCCGGGGACGCAGAGGTCGACGGCGACGCCGAGGTCGACGAGGTCGACGGGGTCGCCGGGGACGACGAGGTCGACGAGGACGCAGAGGAGAGCGAGTGATGGCCGACGAGCAGCAGACCGGGCCGAGGGTGGCCACCCGCAAGGTCCGCGAGGGCCTGGTGGTGTCCGACGCCATGGAGGCGACCGTGGTCGTGGCCGTCATCGAACGGGTTCGTCACCCCCGCTACGGCAAGACCGTGCAGCGGACGAAGCGCCTGTACGTCCACGACGGGGACAACAGCGCCAAAGTGGGGGACCGGGTGCGCGTCGTCGAGACCCGCCCCCTGTCCAAGCTGAAGCGGTGGCGCTTGGCCGAGGTGCTGGAGCGCGCCCGATGATCCAACAGGAATCCCGACTCCGGGTGGCCGACAACTCGGGGGCCAAGGAGGTCCTCTGCATCAAGGTGCTCGGCGGCTCGCGCCGCCGGTACGCCTCGATCGGGGACGTGTTCGTGGCCACCGTGAAGGACGCCATCCCGGGCGCGGCGGTGAAGAAGGGCGACGTCGTCAAGTGCGTCGTCGTCCGCACGAAGAAGGAGAAGCGCCGGCCAGACGGCAGCTACATCCGCTTCGACGAGAACGCGGCCGTGCTCATCAACGACCAGCAGCAGCCGCGAGGCACCCGCATCTTCGGCCCGGTCGGCCGCGAGCTGCGCGACAAGCGGTTCATGCGGATCATCTCGCTGGCGCCGGAGGTGCTGTAGATGCGGATCAAGAAGGGCGACAAGGTCCAGGTGCTCTCGGGCAAGGACAAGGGGAAGCAGGCCCACGTGGTCCGCGCCCTGCCCACCGAGGGCCGTGTCATCGTGGAGGGCGTGCACGTGGCCAAGCGCCACGCCAAGCCCACGCGTGCCACCATGCAAGGCGGCGTGATCGACAAGTTCATGCCGGTGGCGGTGTCCTCGGTGGCCATCGTGTGCGACTCGTGCGGGCCCACCCGCATCGGGATGCGCATCGACGAACAGGGGCGCAAGCTGCGCGTCTGCCGAAAGTGCGGGACGGACCTGTGATGACCTCGACCGCAGCCCCCGCCCGCCCGCGCCTCAAGCAACGCTATGACGACACCATCCGGGCCCAGCTCAAGGAGACCCTGGGCCTCGGCAACATCATGGAGGTGCCCCGGCTCTCGAAGGTCGTGATCAACATGGGTGTGGGCCGGGCCACCCAGCAACGCTCCCTCATCGAGGGCGCCCTGCGGGACCTCGAGATCATCGCCGGGCAGAAGCCGGTGGTGACCCGGGCCCGCAAGTCGATCGCCTCCTTCAAGCTGCGCGAGGGCCAGGAGATCGGCGCCAAGGTCACCCTGCGAGGCGACCGGGCCTGGGAGTTCTTCGACCGGCTGATCTCCATGGCCATCCCGCGCATCCGGGACTTCCGCGGGCTCTCGCCCCGTTCGTTCGACGGCCACGGCAACTACACGTTCGGCGTGACCGAGCAGCTGATCTTCCCGGAGATCGACTACGACCGCATCGACACCACCCGGGGCATGGACATCACCATCGCCACCACCGCACGCACCGACGAGGGGGGGCGGGCTCTGCTCGCCGCCTTCGGCTTCCCGTTCCGACAGGAGAACCAGTAACCCCATGGCGAAGAAGGCTCTGATCGAGAAGCAGCAACGCACGCCCAAGTTCAAGGTGCGCGGATACACCCGGTGTCGGCGTTGCGGCCGACCCAAGTCGGTGTACCGAAAGTTCGGCCTGTGCCGCATCTGCCTGCGCGAAATGGCCCACGCCGGGGAGATCCCGGGCGTGACGAAGGCCAGTTGGTGAGAGGAGGCGACGAACGATGACGATGACCGATCCGATCGCCGACATGCTGACCCGCATCCGGAACGCCAACACCGCCCACTTCGACACCGTGTCCATGCCCGGCTCGAAGCTCAAGGAGTCGCTGGCCGCCATCCTGGCCGACGAGGGCTACATCGGCGGCTACCGCATCGAGGAGGTGCCGGACAAGCCGGGTAAGACGCTCGAGATCACCATGAAGTACGCGCCCGACCGCGCCCGCACGATTTCGGGGATCAAGCGCGTCTCCAAGCCCGGGCTGCGCATCTACACCCAGGCCGACAAGCTGCCCCGGGTGCTCGGCGGTCTTGGCGTGGCCGTGGTCTCGACCTCGAAGGGCCTGATGACCGACCGCGAGGCTCGCAAGCGCCGAATCGGGGGCGAGGTGCTCTGCTATGTGTGGTGAGTCCAGGGACCGCACCACGGGGAGGAGCTGCTGATGTCCCGCATCGGACGCGCCCCGATCACCGTCCCCTCCGGGGTCTCGGTGGCCGTCGGCGCCGACCACAGCGTCACCGTGAGGGGCCCCCAGGGTGAGTTGGCCCGCACGGTGCCGGCCGGCATCACCGTCCGCCAGGACGGGGACGCCCTGGTGGTGGAGCGCCCCGACGACCAGCGCCAGAACCGGGCCCTCCACGGCCTGACCCGGTCGCTCGTGGCCAACATGGTGACCGGAGTCACCGAGGGGTTCACCAAGGAGCTCGAGATCGTGGGTGTCGGCTACCGGGCCCTGCCCAAGGGTCCTGCCGCCCTGGAGTTGGCGCTCGGCTTCTCGCACCCGGTGCATGTGGCCGCCCCCGAAGGTGTCACCTTCGAGGTGCCGACGGCCACCCGCATCATCGTGAGGGGAATCGACAAGGAGAAGGTCGGACAGGTGGCCGCCGACATCCGCAAGTTGCGCAAGCCCGAGCCCTACAAGGGCAAGGGCATCCGCTACGCCGGCGAACGCGTGGTCCGCAAGGCCGGGAAGGCAGCCAAGTAATGGCACGTACCGATCACAAGTTGGAGCTGCGTCGCCGCCGTCACGGGCGGGTACGCCGGCGCGTGACGGGGACCGCCGAGCGGCCCCGCCTGGCCGTCTTCCGGTCGAGCAGGCACATCTCCGCCCAGGTCATCGACGACAGCACCGGCCGCACGCTTGCCGCCGCGTCGACGACCGAGCCCGTCCTTCGGGACGTGGGGGGCGGCAACGTCGAGGCGGCCAAGTCCGTCGGGGCCCTCGTGGCCTCGCGGGCCAAGGACGCCGGGATCACCACCGTCGTCTTCGACCGCGGTGGATTCGCCTACCACGGGCGTGTGGCGGCCCTGGCCGACGCCGCCCGGGCCGAAGGACTGGAGTTCTGAGATGGCCAGCAACGACCTGCAGTTCGAAGAGCGGACCATCCGCGTCAACCGGGTGTCCAAGGTGGTCAAGGGCGGCCGACGGTTCTCCTTCGCCGCCCTCATGGTGGTCGGCGACGGCAACGGGCGCGTCGGCCTCGGCTACGGCAAGGCCAAGGAGGCCGGACTGGCCGTTCAGAAGGGCATCGAAGAGGCCCGCAAGAACATGTTCGATGTCCCGCTGGCCGGCTCGACCATCACCCATCCGGTGATCGGTGAGAGTGGCGCGGGCCGGGTCCTGCTCAAGCCGGCCGCACCGGGGACCGGCGTCATCGCCGGCGGCGCCGCCCGGGCCATCCTTGAGATGGCCGGGATCCGCGACATCCTGGCCAAGTCCCTCGGTTCGTCCAACGGCATCAACGTGGCCCACGCCACCATCGCCGGCCTGCAGGACCTCAAGCGACCCGACGAGATCGCCGCCCTCCGGGGCAAACCGGTCGAAGAGGTCGTGCCCGCCGCCCTGCTCCGGGCCTACCGCGAGCGGCGGCGCGAGGCCGACCTGTTCACGGAGGTGAACTGAGATGGCCGCGGCCGAGGCCGACCGGACCGGCTGGCTGCGCGTGACCCAGGTGCGCTCTGCCATCGGCACCAAGCCCAAGCACCGGGGCACCCTGCGCGCCCTGGGGCTCCGGGGCATCGGGCGCTCCAACGTGCTGCCCGACCGTCCGGAGATCCGTGGGATGCTGGCCAGGGTTCCCCACCTGGTGGACGTCACGCCGGCCACCGAAGACGAGAAAGGCTGACCATGAAGGTCCACGACCTCCGACCCCCGAAGGGAGCCAACCGCCAGCGCAGGCGCGTCGGCCGGGGCATTGCAGGCAAGGGTGGCAAGACCGCCGGACGCGGCACCAAGGGCCAGGGTGCACGTGACACCATCCCCATGGGCTTCGAGGGCGGCCAGCTCCCTCTCCTGCAGCGCATCCCCAAGCTGCGCGGCTTCACCAACCCCTTCCGGGTCGAGTACACGCCGGTCAACCTGTCGGCCCTGGACGCCGTAGGGGGCGACGTGGCCGACCTCCCGGCCATCGTGGCCGCGGGCCTGGCCAAGAAGGGCGCCCTCGTCAAGATCCTGGGCGGGGGTGAGCTCGCCCGGTCCCTCCGGGTCGAGGCCCACGCGTTCTCGCGCTCGGCCGACGCGGCCATCAGGGCCGCCGGCGGCACGGTCACGGTCGTCCCGCTCCCCTTCGGCCACGGCCGCCCGCCGGCCAAGGGCAACGCGCTCACCAACCGGTAGCATCGGGCCACCCCGGCCTCGAGGAGACCCATGCTCGCCAGTCTGGCCAACATCTTCCGCATCCCCGACCTCCGGAAGAAGGTCCTCTTCACGCTCACGATCATCGCCCTGTACCAGTTCGGGGCGAACGTGCCGGTGCCCTTCGTCAACTTCTCGAAGGTCGCCCAGCTGGAGGCGGCGGCCAAGAACTCCGGCGTCCTCGGCTTCATCAACCTGTTCAGCGGCGGGGCGCTCACCCGGCTGGCCGTCTTCGGGCTGGGCATCATGCCCTACATCACCTCGAGCATCATCATCCAGCTGCTCTCGACGGTCATCCCCAAGCTGGAGCAGTGGCGCGACCAGGGTGCGGTGGGCCAGAAGAAGCTGACCCAGACCACCCGGTACCTCACCGTGGCGCTGGCCCTCATGCAGTCGACCGGTCTCGTCTACCTCTTCCACAAGGGCGGCGGGGGTCTCTTCGGCTCGACCCAGAACATCGACCTCATCCTCAACTATTCGGTCTGGAGGGCCGCCTTCATCGTCCTCACCCTGACGGCCGGCACCGCCTTCGTCATGTGGCTGGCCGAGCTCATCACCCAGCGGGGCATCGGCCAGGGCATGTCGATCCTCATCTTCGCCAACGTGGTGGCCGGCATCCCCTCGGGCCTGAACACCGTCCTCCAGGAGGGGGGCCGGCTCAAGTTCTCGGTGATCCTGCTGGTCTCCCTGGGCCTGCTGGTCCTCATCGTCTTCGTCGACCAGGGCCAGCGACGCATCCCGGTCACGTTCGCCAAGCGGGTGGTGGGTCGGAAGATGTACGGCGGCTCCAACACCTACATCCCCCTCAAGGTCAACCAGGCCGGCGTCATCCCGATCATCTTCGCCAGCTCGGTGCTCTACATCCCCGTCCTGCTGTCGAACATCGTCCCCTCGCAGGCCTTCCGGACCTGGGTGAACCACAACATCACCCCGACCAGCGTCTTCTACATCCTCACCTACTTCCTCTTCATCCTCCTCTTCACCTTCTTCTACGTCTACGTGGCCTTCGACCCCCACCAGCAGGCGGACCAGATCCGCAAGCAGGGCGGCTACATCCCCGGCATCCGCCCCGGCCAGCCCACCGAGCGGTACCTGGCCCACATCCTCAACCGCATCACCTGGCCGGGGGCGCTCTTCCT
Organism: Acidimicrobiaceae bacterium; assembly: GCA_027314705.1. Taxonomy (GTDB): domain Bacteria; phylum Actinomycetota; class Acidimicrobiia; order Acidimicrobiales; family RAAP-2; genus Bog-756. The sequence continues at coordinate 69,898 of DAHVAJ010000061.1, read as the reverse complement.
GGGCGCGGTGGCGGTGACCCCTTCGCTCCTCATGTCCGCCTGGAACATCACGAGCTATCCCTTCTACGGCACGACCCTGCTCATCGCCGTGGGCGTGGCCCTCGAGACCATGCGGCAGATCGACAGCCAGCTCATGATGCGGAACTACGAGGGCTTCCTCAAGTAGGTGGTACCCGGCGCCAGGCTCGTGGTCCTCGGCAAGCAGGGGGCGGGGAAGGGGACGCAATGCGTGCGGCTCTCCCACCACTACGTCATCCCGCACGTCTCCACGGGGGACATGCTGCGGGCCGCGGTCAAGCAGGGGACCCCCCTCGGTCGCAAGGCCAAGGAGCTCATGGACCGAGGCGACCTCCTCTCCGACGGGCTGATCATGGAATTGGTCACTGAGCGCCTGGGTGAGCGCGACGTCCGCGACCGGGGCTTCGTGCTCGACGGCTGCCCCCGGACGGTGACCCAGGCCGAGCTGCTGGCCGACATCCTCGCCCCCTCCGACCTGGACCTCGTCATCGACATCGAAATCGCCACCGGGCAGGTGCTCCGCCGGCTCGCCTCCCGTCGGGTGTGCGTGGACTGCGGCACCAACTACTCGCTCTCGCAGCCGCCGCTCATCAACTGGACGTGCGACGTCTGCGGGGGCGACGTCATCCAGCGGGAGGACGACAAGGAGGAGGCCATCCAGCGCCGACTCGAGCTCTACGAGCGCCAGACGGCCCCGCTCATCGAGTGGTATCGGGAGCGGGACCTGCTGGCCTCGGTCGCGGGCACCGGCGCTCCCGACGCCGTGACCCGGCGCATGGTCCGGGCCATCGAGGACCGGCGCAACCGCAAGGGCGGGCGATTCACATGAGGCGCAACGCCGCCGAGCTGGCCAAGATGCGCCGGGCCGGGAAGGTCGTGGCCGAGATCCATGAGGCCACCCGGGCCGTCCTTCGCCCCGGGGTCACCACGGCCGACATCGACCGGGCCGCCCGCAGCGTGCTCGAGACGCGGGGTGCGGGGTCGAACTTCCTCGGCTACCACGGCTTCCCGGCCGTGGTGTGCACCTCCCCCAACGCCATGATCGTGCACGGCATCCCCTCCGAGGCGGTCGTCCTCGAGGAGGGGGACATCATCTCGGTCGACTGCGGTGCCATCGTCGAGGGCTACCACGGCGACGCCGCCTACACGGCCGGTATCGGCCAGGTGAGCGTCGAGGCGGCCCGGCTCATGGAGGTGACCGAGGCCAGCCTGCACGCGGGGATCGAGCTGCTCCGGCCGGGCCACCGCCTCCATGAGGTGGGCCGGGCCGTCCAGCAGGTGGCCGAGGCGGCCGGGTTCTCGGTGGTCCGGGAGTACGTGGGCCACGCCATCGGGACGGCCATGCACGAGGAGCCCCAGGTCCCCAACTACTGGCCCGGCACGCCGGGGCCGACCCTCAAGTCGGGGATGGTGTTCGCGGTGGAGCCCATGGTCAACGCCGGGGGCCCGGGGACGGTCCTCCTGGACGACGGCTGGAGCGTGGTGACCGCCGACGGGCGCCTGTCGGCCCACTTCGAGCACACCATCGCCGTGACCGACGACGGTCCCGAGGTCTTCACCCTCCCGTGAGCCCGAGCCCACCCCACCCCCCGGCCCCGGGACGCCGCCGGGGTCCTGACCGGGCCGGACTGGCAATTCCCTGACAGGGGGCTAGACTGTTCCTTCGGCTGTCCGTGGCTGTGCCGTGGCCGGCCACCCCCGCACGCCGGAGGCGCCCCTCGGGCGTGCCCTCGGAGCGGAAGTCCAGACCACGGCGCCGTGGCGCGGGCGCTCGCCGGCGCTGCGGTCGGCGAGGGATGTTCGAGAGAGTACCGAGGAGATTCACCTGCCCAAGCCCAAAGAAGATGCCATCGTGCTGGAAGGGACGGTCGTCGAGCCGCTGCCCAACGCCATGTTCCGGGTGGAGTTGGAGAACGGCCACAGCGTGCTCGCCCACAGCTCCGGCAAGATGCGGATGCACCGCATCCGCATCCTCCCCGGGGACAAGGTCCAGGTGGAGATCACGCCCTACGACCTCAGCCGGGGACGGATCACCTACCGGTACAAGTAGCGGTGCGGTCCGGCGCCGGGCGACGGCGGGCGGGTTGGGCCAGCAGCAGGGCAGTGCAGGTTCGAGGACGAGGACGAGGACGAGAGCGTGAAGGTCCGACCGAGTGTCAAGCCGATGTGTGAGAAGTGCAAGGTGATCCGCCGACACCGGCGGGTCCTGGTGATCTGCGACAACCCCCGCCACAAGCAGCGGCAGGGTTGACGCACCTGTAGGCGTACGACGAGAGGGAAGAGCGAGTGGCCCGTATTTCCGGCGTGGACATCCCCCGCGAGAAGCGGTTGGAGATCTCCCTGACCTACATCTTCGGCATCGGCCGGACGACCGCGCAACAGATCTGCGCCGCCACCGACACCAGCCCCGACACCCGGGTCCGCGATCTGACCGACGAGGAGGTCACCCGGCTCCGCAACCACATCGACACCAACCTCCAGGTGGAGGGCGACCTCCGCCGGGACGTCTCCCAGGACATCAAACGCAAGATGGAGATCGGCTGCTACCAGGGCATCCGGCACCGCAAGGGCCTTCCCGTACACGGCCAGCGGACCCACACCAACGCCCGGACCCGCAAGGGCCCGAAGAAGACCGTCGCCGGAAAGAAGAAGGTGCGCAAGTAATGGCCAAGCAGTCCAAGCCCGGGGCCGCCCGCCGCCCCCGCAAGCGCGAGCGCAAGAACGTCACCTTCGGCGTCGCCCACATCAAGAGCTCGTTCAACAACACCATCGTCTCCATCGCCGATCCCGAGGGGAACGTCCTGGCCTGGGCCTCGGCCGGCAACGTCGGCTTCAAGGGTTCGCGCAAGTCGACCCCGTTCGCCGCCCAGCTGGCTGCCGAGCAGTGCGCCAAGCGGGCCATGGAGCACGGGGTCCGTCGTGTCGACGTCCTGGTGCGGGGCCCCGGCTCCGGTCGGGAGACCGCCATCCGCTCGCTGGCCGCCGCCGGCATCGAGGTGGCCGGGATCAAGGACGTCACCCCCATCCCCCACAACGGCTGCCGCCCCAAGAAGCGGCGGCGGGTGTAGGGCCGGGGCCGAAGGGAACCAAGGGAACCACGCATGGCTCGATACACCGGACCCGTCTGTCGGCTTTGCCGCCGGGAGCGCACCAAGCTCTTCCTGAAGGGTGAGCGCTGCTACTCGATGAAGTGCCCCGTCTCCGAGGCGGTCTCCGACCGGCACAGCCGCGCCTACCCGCCCGGCGAGCACGGTCGCGACCGCATGCGCCAGGGCTCGGAGTACCTCGGTCAGCTGCGCGAGAAGCAGAAGGCCCGGCGCATCTACGGCCTCCTCGAGCGCCAGTTCCACAATCTCTACGTCGAGGCCAGCCGGGCCCCGGGCATCACCGGTGAGAACCTGCTGCGCATGCTCGAGCTCCGGCTCGACAACCTGGCCTTCCGAGCCGGGTGGGGCGCCAGCCGGTCCCAGGCCCGCCAGTTCGTCCGCCACGGCCACGTGCTGGTCAACGGCAAACGGGTGACCATTCCCTCGTACCGAGTCCGCCAGGGCGACACCGTGGCGCTGAAGCCGTCGTCGCGTGAGCTGTTCCACGTGCGGCGAAACCTCGACACACTGGACCGGGCCCTCCCGCCCTGGCTCGAGACGGCGGGGGACCGCTTCGAGGTCCGCGTCTTCTCGCTGCCCCTGCGCGAGCACATCGACGAGCCGGTGCAGGAGCAGCTCATCGTGGAGCTCTACTCGAAGTAGCCCGGCGCCGCCGCAGCGCCGGCGCACGACCGAACCGATCCGACCACAACCTGCGCACCACACCGCAGAGGAGCGACAAGCATGCTCATCATCCAGCGCCCCACCGTCGAAGCCCTCGGCGAGGAGGAGGACAACCGCCAGCGCTTCGCCATCGGCCCGCTCGACCCGGGTTTCGGCCACACGCTCGGCAACTCGCTGCGGCGGACCCTGCTCTCCTCCATCCCCGGCGCCGCCGTCACCCAGGTCCGCTTCGACGAGGCCCTCCACGAGTTCACGACCCTGCCCGGCGTGAAGGAGGACGTCACCGACCTCATCCTCAACCTGAAGGACGTCCTGCTCCGGGTCCACACCGACGAGCCGGTGACCGTGCGCCTGGACAAGCGCGGTCCGGGCGAGACCACCGCCGGCGACCTCCAGGTCACGGCCGACGTCGAGGTGCTCAACCCCGACCAGCCGATCGCCACCCTCAACGCCAAGGGCCGCCTGGCCGTCGATCTCACCGTCGAGCGGGGCCGTGGCTACCTCTCCTCGGACAAGACCAAGCGCTCGGGCGCCATCGGCGTGATCCCGGTGGACGCCATCTTCTCCCCGGTCCGGCGGGTGGCCTTCACGGTCGAGCCGGTGCGGGTCGAGCAGTCGACCGACTTCGATCGCCTGGTGCTCGACATCGAGACGGACGGTTCGCTCACGCCCCGGGAGGCCCTCGCCTCGGCCGGTGACACCCTGCGCACCCTGGTCAGCCTGGTGGCCGACCTCGAGGACGAGCCCATGGGCCTCGAGCTCGGTGAGGTGGGCACGACCACCAGCGGCTCACCCGATCTCGACCTGCGCATCGAGGACCTCGACCTCACCGAGCGCCCTCGCAACTGCCTCAAGCGGGCCCAGATCAACACCATCGGCGAGCTGGTCGACCGCACCCTCGACGACCTGCTCAACATCACCAACTTCGGGCAGAAGTCGCTCGACGAGGTGCTCCAGAAGCTCGACGAGCGGGGCCTGTCCCTGCGGGTGAAGGACTGAGGACCGATGCTCGGTACCCCGAAGAAGGGTCGCCGGTTCGGCGGCAGCGCCTCGCACCAGAAGGCGATGATGGGCAACCTGGTGGCCTCCCTGATCGCCGCCGAGTACGTGGTCACCACCGAGGCCAAAGCCAAGGCCCTGCGCCCCGTGGCCGAGAAGGTCATCACCGCGGCGGCCAAGGGCGGCGTGGCCCGGCAGCGCCACGTGGTCGCCTTCATCCGTGACCGTGACATGTCCCGCAAGCTCTTCGACGAGATCGGCCCCCGCTACGCCGAGCGTCCCGGCGGGTACACGCGCATCCTCAAGCTGGGCCCCCGTCCGGGCGACAACGCCCCGATGGCCCGCATCGAACTGGTGTGAGCCCGCCCCCCGAGCCCGGGGGGAGCGACACGGGGACGGTCCGCTGGCGCCTGCGGGTCGCCTACGACGGCGCCCCGTTCCGGGGCTTCGCCGCCCAGGAGGGCCAGACCACCGTGGCCGGGGTCCTGGCCGCCGCCCTCGAGCGGGTGTCCCGCACCCCGGTGGCGATCACCTGCGCCGGCCGCACCGACGCCGGGGTCCACGCCCTCGACCAGGTGGTCCACGTCGACCTCCCGACCGACCGGTCCGCCGCCCTCGACCCGGCGACCCTGGTCCGGTCGCTCAACCGCCTGCTGGGCCCGGAGGTGGTCGTGCGCGAGGCCGGCCCGGCCCCGGACGGTTTCGACGCTCGCAGGTCGGCGGTGGCCCGCCGCTACCGCTACCTGGTGGTCAACGCCCCGGTCCCCGATCCCCTCCTCGCCCCCCTGGCCTGGCACGTGGCCGACCCGCTCGACCTGCGTTCGCTGCGGGCGGGGGCCGACGCTCTCGTCGGCGAGCACGACTTCCGGGCCTTCTGCCGACGCGTGCCGGGGACCGGGCCCGAGGTGCCCATCCACCGGCGGGTGACCGACGCCCGGTGGACGCTTCTCGAGCGCCGGCCCGTTCGTCCGGTCGCGGCGGGCACCGTTGGACCCGCCCCCGTCGGCGAGGAGCGTGGCCCGGGACTGCTTCCCGCGGAGGGCCGCCTCTACGCGTTCGAGATCGAGGCCAACGCCTTCTGCCACCAGATGGTGCGGGCCCTGGTCGGCACCCTGGTCGCCGTGGGTCGCGGCCGACTGCGACCGGCCGACGTTCCCGCCATCCTGGTGTCGGCCGACCGGGCCCGGGCCGCCCAGCCCGCCCCGCCCCACGGGCTCACCCTCATGGCCGTGCGCTACCGGGAGTGACCGGGACCCGGCCGGCTTGCCGTCGGGCCCCGCGGCGGCGTACTGTAGTAGGTCGCCGGGACGGGCCCCGGCCGGTAGGGCAGCGCCTTCGGGACCACGGTCGCCTCGACCAGTTCCCGGGCTCCCGCCCGGTCCCGGCCACCCCCGCCCGAGGCCCGATGCGGTCGCCCGGCACCGAACCAACCCCAAGGACACCCGTGCGCACGTACACTCCCACCCCGGCGGACATCACCCGTGCCTGGCACGTCGTCGACGCCGATGGCCTGGTGCTCGGCCGTCTGGCCACCGAGGTGGCCGTCCTGCTGCGGGGCAAGCACAAGCCGGGCTTCGCCCCCCACGTCGACACCGGCGACCACGTCGTGGTGGTCAACGCCGACAAGGTCGTGCTGACCTCCAACAAGGCCGACGCCAAGATCGCCTACCGGCACAGCGGCTACCCGGGCGGTCTCACCGCCACCCGCTACGCCGACCTGCTCGCCGACCGGGCCGACCAGGTGGTGCGCAAGGCGGTGGTGGGCATGCTCCCGAAGAACCGCCTGGGGCGCCAGATGGCCACCAAGCTCAAGGTCTACCGTGGCCCCGACCACCCGCACGCCGCCCAGTCGCCCGAGCCCCTGGAGATCCCCGGGGCCCGGCGGATGCCGTCCGCCCGGAGCGGCGCCTAACCGGGCGACCCGCACGCACCGAAGAGACACGAGGAACCCACCGTGGCCACCGCCCCCCCCATCTGCCAGACCACCGGCCGCCGCAAGCAGGCTGTCGCCCGGGTCCGCGTCCGTCCCGGCCAGGGCGCCATCAAGGTCAACCGCCGCCCCTTCGAGGAGTACTTCACCTCGGCCACCCACCGCATGATCGTGACCGAGCCGCTCCGACTGACCGACACCGTCGAGTCCTGGGACATCGACGTCACCATCGACGGGGGCGGCGTCTCGGGCCAGGCCGGCGCCTTCCGCCTCGGCATCGCCCGGGCCCTCTGCGAGCTCGACCCCGACCTGCGTCCCGCCCTCAAGAAGGCCGGCTTCCTCACCCGCGACGCCCGCGAGAAGGAATCGAAGAAGTACGGCCTGAAGAAGGCCCGCAAGGCGCCGCAGTACTCCAAGCGGTAGGCCGGTGGCCCGCACCCGGTTCGGCACCGACGGCGTCCGGGGCATCGCCAACGTCGAGCTGACCCCCGAGCTGGTCCTCGCCCTCGGGCGGGCCGTGGCCCGGACCATCACCGCCACCACGTTCCTGGTCGGACGCGACACGCGGCGGTCCGGACCCCTGCTGGAGGCGGCCGTGGCCGCCGGTCTGGCCAGCGAGGGGGCGGACGTGGTCGACGTGGGCGTCCTCCCCACCCCGGCCCTGGCCTGGCTGTCGGCCCGCCGCGACCTGCCGGCCATCGTCATCTCGGCCTCCCACAACCCCTTCGCCGACAACGGTGTGAAGGTGTTCGCCGCCGGCGGCACCAAGCTCGGCGAGAAGGCCGAGGCCGCGGTCGAGGAGGAGTTGGCCCGCGTCCTCGACCCGGAGGTCAGGGGACCCCGCGCCCTCGACGGCCACGGCGTCGGCACCATCCGCGTCGAGGACGGCCTCGCCGCCGAGTACGTGAGCTGGCTGACCTCGGTCCTCGACGGGCGCAGATTGGAGGGACTGCGCCTCGTGGTCGACAGCGCCAACGGCGCCGCCTCGGCCCTGGCCGGTGCGGTCTACGAGCGACTGGGCGCCGACGTGGTGGCCATCGGGTGCGAGCCCGACGGCACCAACATCAATGAGGGCTGCGGCTCGACCGACACGGCCGTCCTGGCCCGGGCCGTGGTCGAGCACGGCGCCGACCTCGGCCTCGCCCTCGACGGCGACGCCGACCGCCTGCTGGCCGTGGACGCGGCCGGCCAGCTCGTCGACGGTGACGAGCTGCTCGCCCTCTTCGCCCTCGACCTGGCCAAGCGGGGCCAGCTGGCCGGCAACACGGTGGTGGTCACCGTGATGACCAACCTCGGCTTCCGGCTGGCCATGGACGCACAGGGCATCGTGGTGAAGGAGACGCCGGTGGGCGACCGCCACGTGCTGGCCGCGCTGGACAAGGAGGGCCTGGCCCTCGGGGGCGAGCAGTCGGGCCACCTCATCTTCCGCCGCCTGGCCACCACCGGGGACGGTCTCCTCACCGGCCTCCTCCTCGCCGACGTGGTGGCCCGCAGCGGCCGCCCGCTCGGTGAGCTCCTCCACGGCCTCGTGGCCCACGTGCCCCAGGTACTGGTCAACGTGCAGGTGCCCAGCACGGAGCTCCTCGACGGGGCGCGGGCCGTGTGGGATGCCGTGGACGAGGAGCAGGCCGGCCTCGACGGGACCGGCCGGGTCGTGCTCCGTGCCAGCGGCACCGAGCCGGTCGTGCGGGTCATGGTCGAGGCCACCGGCGAGGGCGTGGCCGAGGCCGTGGCCGGCCGCCTGGCCGCCCTGGTCGACCACGAGCTGCGGGCGGCGGCGGCCACGCCGGGGTAGGGCCCCGGCCGGCCGGGGGGCCGCACCGACCCCGGACCCCGGTAGCGTGGACGTCCATGTGCGGGATCATCGGCATCACGGCGGGTGCGGCCGTCGCGGGCGGGGAGCCACCCGGCGGGACCACCCCCGGAGTGCTGCCCACCCTCCTCGAGGGTCTGGCCCGCCTCGAGTACCGCGGGTACGACTCGGCCGGTCTGGCCCTGACCGGACCCGGGGGGCTGTGGCGGGCCCGGGCGGCCGACGGCACCCGTTCCCTCGAGGACCTCGCCAAACGGGCCGAACACGGGCCCGACGGCGCCGTGGCCGGCATCGGGCACACCCGGTGGGCCACGCACGGCCGGCCCACGGAGGGCAACGCCCACCCCCACGTCGACTGCTCCGGCCGGCTCGCCCTCGTCCACAACGGCATCATCGAGAACCACGTCGAGCTGGCCGACGCGCTCCTGGCCGACGGCCACCGGTTCACGTCGGAGACGGACACCGAGGTCCTCGCCCACCTGATCGAAACCGAGTTGGCCGGCCACCCGGACGGGGGACTGGTCGGGGCCGTGCGCGCCGCCCTGGGGCGGGTCCGCGGCGCCTTCGCCCTCGCCGCCGTGCACGCCGACGACCCGGAGGTGGTGGTGGCCGCCCGCCGGGTCTCCCCCCTCCTCCTCGGGGTGACCGACGGGGCCGCCTTCCTGGCCTCGGACATCCCCGCCATCCTCGGCCTCACCCACGATTTCTTCGTCCTGGACGACGACCAGGTGGCCGAGCTGCGGCCCGGGTCCGTCTCGGTGGTCTCCCTGGCCGACGGATCGCCGGTCGAGCCGGTCCCCCTCCACGTCGAGTGGGACCTCGACGCCGCCCGCAAGGACGGCTACGACGACTTCATGTCGAAGGAGATGCACGAGCAGCCCAAGGCCGTGGCCGACACGCTCCTCGACCGGCTCCTGCCCGACGGCACGCTCGTCCTCGACGAGGTGCGCATCACCAACGCCGAGTTCCGGGCGGTGACCAAGGTCTTCGTGGTGGCGTGCGGCTCGAGCTACCACGCCGGGCTCATGGCCAAGTACGCCATCGAGCAGTGGGCCCGCTTGCCCGTGGAGATCGACATCGCCAGCGAATTCCGCTACCGCCAGCCCGTCCTCGACGGGCAAACCCTGGTCATCGGGGTGAGCCAGTCGGGGGAAACGGTCGACACCTTCCAGGCCGTCCGCGAGGCCGACCGCCTCGGGGCCAAGGTCCTCGTCATCACCAATGTGGTCGACTCGTCGATGGCCCGCGAGTCCGACGCCGTGCTCTACACGCGGGCCGGCCCGGAGATCGGGGTGGCGGCCACCAAGACCCACCTGGCCCAGATCACCGCCCTCGAGGTCCTCGCCCTCTACCTGGCCCAGGCCCGGGGGACGCTGTCGGTGGCCGCGGCGCGGGGGCTGCTGGCGGCCATGGGCCGCCTACCGGCCAAGGTGGAGGCGGTCCTGGCCCGGGCCGACGAGGTGGCCGAGGTGGCCGGGGCCTGCCGGGATTCGCCGTCGTTCATCTTCCTCGGCCGCCACGTGGGCTATCCGGTGGCCCTCGAGGGCGCCCTCAAGCTCAAGGAGCTCTCCTACCTGCGGGCCGAGGGCTTCCCGGCGGGCGAGCTCAAGCACGGTCCCATCGCCCTGGTCGAGCCGGGCACCGTGGTGGTGGCGGTCGCCACCCGGACGCCGGTGTGGGAGAAGCTGGTGGCCAACGTCGCCGAGGTCAAGAGCCGGGGGGCGACGGTCGTCCTGGTGGTCGAGGAGGACGACCAGGAGACGGCCGGCCTGGCCGACCACGTCCTGTGGGTCCCGGCCACCGAACACCTCTTCAGCCCGGTGGTGGACGTGGTCCCCCTCCAGCTGTTCGCCTACTCGCTGGCCCGCCTCCACGGCCTCGACGTGGACCGACCCCGCAATCTGGCCAAGGTGGTCACCGTCGAGTGAGGGTGGTCACCGTCGGGTGAGCACCAGTCGTGAGGCCGCTGCCGCGCTCGGGGGAGCCGCCGCCGCCGCGCTCGGGGGAGCGGTGGTGGGCGTGGGGATCGACGCGGTCGACCTCGGACGCTTCCGGGCCGTGCTGGCCCGGCGCCCGGCCGTGGCCGATCGCCTCTTCACCGCCGGCGAGCGGACCTACGCCGCCCGCGCACCCGACCCCCTTCCCCGCCTGGCCACGCGGTTCGCGGCCAAGGAGGCCGTCTTGAAGGCCCTCGGGGCCGGCCTCGGGGCCTTCCCGTTCCGGGACGTCGAGGTGGTGCGGGACGGCCTCGACGGCCCCGTCCTCGTCCTGCACGGTGCGGCCGCCGCCCGGGCCCGGGCCGCGGGAGCGGGCACCTGGCACCTCTCCCTCACCCACACCGACCTCGTGGCCCTGGCCGTGGCCGTGGCCGCGGCCGCTCGCGACGCCGGGAGCCACCCGGCGCGCTCGCCGGGGTCGTAGCGTCGGAGGCGATGCAGCCGGTCCTCACCACCACCGAGATGCGCGCGGTCGACGAACGCGCCGCGGCGACCACGTCGCTCGACGAGCTCGTGTCCCGGGCCGGCACGGCGGTGGCCCGATCGGCACTCGACCTGATCGGCGGGGCCTACGGCCGCCGGGTGGCGGTCATCGCCGGCAAGGGCAACAACGGGGCGGACGGCCGGGTGGCGGCCGGTCTGCTCGCCCGGCGCGGCGCCCGGGTGCGAGTCGTGGCCCCCGGCGAGGCGGCGTCCCTGGGCACTGCCGGCCCCCCGCTCGACCTGGTGGTCGATGCCGCCTTCGGCACCGGCTTCCGCGGCAGCTACGAGGCCCCCGACGTGGCGCCGGGCGTGCCCGTGCTGGCCGTCGACATCCCCTCGGGGGTGGAGGGCGACACCGGAGCCGTGGACGGCCGGGCCCTGGCCGCCACCCGCACGGTCACCTTCGTGGCCCTGAAGCCCGGGCACGTCCAGGGCGACGGGGCCCGCCTGGCCGGCGAGCTCGTGGTCGCCGACATCGGCCTCGCACCGGGCGAGCCGGCCGTCGCCGTGGTCGAGGACGCCGACGTCACCACCCTCGTGCCGCGGCGCGACCCGGCGGGAAACAAGTGGTCGACGGCGGTGCTGGTGGTGGCCGGATCGCCGGGGATGACCGGGGCCGCCGCCCTCTGCGCCCGGGCCGCCTACCGGGCCGGCGCCGGGATGGTCCTCCTCGGTGTGCCCGGTGCCGACCTCTCCGCGCTCCCCGCCTCCGAGGCGGTGGGGGTGGCCCTGCCCGCCACCGGCTGGGCGGCGGCCGCCCTGGAGGTCGCCGGCCGGTGCCGGGCCGTGGTCGTGGGCCCTGGGCTCGGGCGGGCCCCGGGGACCGGCGAGGAGGTGCGCCGCCTGCTGGCCGGCTCGGGCGTCCCGGTCCTGGTCGACGCCGACGGGCTCGCCGTGCTCGGCGACCTCGGGGCCTCCGGCCCGCTGCGGTCCGGCGGCCCGGTGGTCCTCACGCCCCACGACGGTGAGTACCGCTCGCTCCTCGGTGCCCCCCCCGGCCCGGACCGCATCGCCGCCGCCCGCCGCCTGGCCACCGTCGGCGGGGTGACCGCGCTGCTCAAGGGGCCGACCACTGCGGTGGCCGTCCCGGACGGCCGGGTCCTGCTCGGCCGCACCGGCACCACCGCCCTGGCCACGGCCGGCACCGGCGACGTCCTCTCCGGGGTCATCGGGGCCCTGCTGGCCCGCGGTGTGGCCGCCCAGGAGGCAGCCGCGCTCGGTGCCCACGTGCACGGCCGGGCCGGGGCCCTCGGCCCGGGGGCGGCCACGCTCGCCTCCGACCTCCCGGCCCTCGTGGCCCGGGTGCTGGCCGGCCCGCCCCCCACGCCGCCGGGGGACGGTCGTGGCTGAGGGCTGGCGTCCGGCCTGGGCCGACATCGACCTCGACGCGGTAGCGGCCAACGCCGCCCTGCTGGCCGCCCTGGCCGCCCCGGCCGCCCTCTGCGCCGTGGTCAAGGCCGACGGCTACGGTCACGGCAGCGTGCCCGTTGCCCGGGCCGCCCTGGCCGGCGGGGCCACGTGGCTGGCCGTGGCCCTGGTGGAGGAGGGCGTGGCCCTGCGTGACGCCGGCATCGTGGCGCCCGTCCTCCTCCTCTCCGAGCCGCCGGTCGAGGCCCTGGCCGAGGCCGTGGCCCGCCGACTGGTGCCCACCGTCTACACCCACGCCGGCATCGAGGCCCTCGGCCGGGTGGCCGCCGCCGCCGGGGCCGGCGCGGTCGAGGTGCACCTCAAGGTCGACACCGGCATGCACCGGGTCGGAGCCGACGTCTCCGAGCTCGTGAGCCTGGCCGACCGGGTGGCCGCCGACCCGGCCCTCCGCCTGGCCGCCCTGTGGACCCACCTGGCCGTGGCCGACGGCACCTCGGCCGAGGAGCGCCAGTTCACGGCCGCCCAGGTGACCCGGTTCGACGAGGCCGCGGCCCTGCTGGCCGCCGTCGGCCACCGGCCGCCCCTCCTGCACGTGGCCAACTCGGCCGGAGCCATCGCCTGGCCGGACGCCCGGCGCTCGCTCGTGCGGTGCGGCCTGGGCCTCTACGGAGTGGCCCCGACCCCGGCCCTGGCCGAGCTGGTGGCCGCGGCCTCCGGGGGTCGGCGGCTCGAGCCGGTGCTCTCGCTGCGCACCCGGGTCACCTACGTGCGCGACCTCGAGGCCGGCGAGCGCCCCTCCTACGGCCGCCGCCGTCCGCTCCCCACCCGCGCCACCGTGGCCACCGCCCCCATCGGGTATGCGGACGGCGTGGCCCGTCGGCTCTTCGACGCGGGCGGCGAGGTGCTCGTGGGTGGCGTGCGCCGGCCGCTGGCCGGCGTGGTGACCATGGACCAGATCATGATCGACTGCGGCCCGGCCGGATCGGCGCCGGTGGCCGTCGGCGACGAGGTGGTGCTCCTCGGGGCCCAGGGGGACGAGCAGATCACGGCCGACGAGTGGGCCCGGCTGCTCGGCACGATCAGCTACGAGGTGCTGTGCGCCATCGGACCCCGTGTGCCCCGGCTGGCCCACGGGGACCGGCCGGCCTGAGCACCCCCGCCGCCGCCCCGCCGCTCCCGCCGCCACCCGCCCCGACCGGGCCCGGCGGGTCGGGCGGTACCATGCGGCCGTGGCCACCGGCACCACACTCGCCGAGCTGGCCGCCGAGGCGGCGGGCTGCACGGCCTGCCCGCTGGCGGCCACCCGGACCCAGGTCGTCTTCGGCGTGGGCGACCCCGCGGCCGACCTGCTCTTCGTGGGCGAGGGTCCGGGCCGCGAGGAGGACCTCCGGGGCGAGCCGTTCGTCGGGCGCTCCGGGCGACTGCTCGACCGGCTCCTGGCCGAGGAGCTCGGCATGGACCGCTCGCAGTGCTACATCGCCAACGTGGTCAAGTGCCGGCCGCCCGACAACCGCGACCCCCGCCCCGAGGAGATCGCCGCATGCGGCCACTTCCTCGAGCACCAGATCGAGCTGATCGACCCGAGGGTCGTCGTGACCCTCGGCAACTTCGCCACCAGACGCCTCCTGGCCACCGACCGGGGCATCACCAACGTGCGCGGGAGGTCCTACCCGTTCGGCCGGGCCCACCTCGTCCCCACCTACCACCCGGCCGCCGCCCTGCGGTCGGGGGGCACGGTCGTGGCCGAGATGCGGGCCGACCTCGTCCGGGCCAAGCAGCTCCTCCGGTCGCCCCGTGAGTGACGGCGTCCCGACCCCGCTCCTCGCCGCCACCGGTTCGGCCGAGGCCACCCGCGCCCTGGCCGCCGCGGTGGCGTCGTGCTGCCGGCCCGGGGACGTGGTCCTGCTGGCCGGTGGGCTCGGCGCCGGCAAGACCACCTTCGCCCAGGGCGTGGGCCGGGCCCTCGGGATCATCGAGCCGGTGACCAGTCCCACCTTCACCCTGGTCCGCCAGTACGAGGTGGGGGACGGGCACGGTGGCGTGCGCACCCTCCTCCACGCCGACGTCTACCGGCTCGGACACCTCCAGGAGGTCGCCGACCTCGGCCTCGGAGAGCTCGTGGAGGACGGGGCGGTGGCCCTCGTGGAGTGGGGCGACGCCGCCGAGCCGGTGCTCGGGCGCGACGCCCTCACCGTGGCCGTGACGGCCGGTGCCGGCGACGACGACCGCTCGTTCGTCCTCTCGGCCTCCGGTGGGTCGTGGGCCGGGCGGTGGGCGGCCCTCGCCGCCGGGCTGGCCCCGTGGCGGGCCACGTGAGGCTCCTCGCCCTCGAGACGGCCACCGACCTCGTGGGCGCCGCCGTGGTCGACGAGGGCGGGACCGTGGTCGAGCGCTCCCACCCCGGCGGCCGGGCCCACGGCGAGCTGCTGGCCCCGGCCGTCGCCGAGGTCTGCGCCCTCTCGGGCTGCACGCTGGCCGACGTCACCGCCCTGGCCGTCGACGTCGGGCCGGGCCTGTTCACCGGCCTCCGGGTGGGGGTGGCCACGGCCAAGGCCCTGGGCCAGGCCCTCGGCCTCGGGGTGGTGACCGTGACCAGCCTCGACGTGCTGGCCGCCGCCGCCGGCGAGGTGGGCGGCCCGGAGCGGGCGGCCACCGTCGTGTCCGTGGTCGACGCCCGCCGGGGCGAGGTGTTCTGCGCCGCCTACCGCTTCGGCGGCCGGGCCGGCCCCGCCGCCGACCCGGCGGCGGGCAGGGACGATCGTCCCGAGGCGGTGGCCCCCGCCGAGCTCGCCGCCTGGGTGGAGGAGCTGGGGGCGGCCGGCCCGGTGCTGGTGGTGGGGGACGGCGCCGTGCGCCACCTCGACCTGCTGGTGGCCCGGCCCGGTGCCGACCTCGGGCTGGCGGCCGAACTGACCGCCCCTCCGCCGGCGGTCCTGGCCCGCCTGGCCGCCCGTCGCCTCGCCGCCGGCGCCCGTCCCGTCCCGGCCGCCGACGTCGTGCCCGACTACCGACGCCACGCCGACGCCCGCATCCACTGGGAGGAGCGGACGCCGCGGCGGTCCGGGTCCGGCGCCCCCCCGTGAGCCGGGACGCCCGCCCGTCGGACGGCCCGGTGCGGGTGGTGGTGGCGCCCCTCCGGGTGACCGACCTGCGGGCGGTGGTCCGCATCGAGGAGGCCGTCTTCGCCGAGGAACCGTGGTCGCGCCGGCTCTTCGAGGAGGAGCTGGCCCAGCGCACCAGCCGCGTCTACCGGGCGGCGTGGGTCGGCCGGCGCCTCGTCGGGTACGCCGGCCTCATGCTCGTCGACGACGAGGCCCACGTGAACACCCTGGCCGTCTCCCCCGACGACCAGGGACGGGGACTCGGCTCGGCGCTCCTCGCCGACCTGGTGCACACCGCCCTCGACCGGCGGGCCCGTCACCTCACCCTCGAGGTGCGGGTGGGCAACGAAGCCGCCCTCGGCCTCTACTCCCGCTTCGGTCTGGCTCCGGTGGGCGTGCGCCGGGACTACTACGGACACGGGGCGGACGCCCTCGTCATGTGGGCCCGGGACATCGACGGCCCCGAGTACGCCGTCCGGCTCGGCGGCCTCGAGTCCGACCTGGCCCCCGCCCTCGAGATCGAGCGACGGGACTGACCGGGTGCGGAAGGGCGGTCCTCGGTCCGGGGCCGGTATCCTGCGCCGGTGCCCGCCGTGACGTCCGCGACCGCCGGCCGCGGCCCCGGCACCCGGGTCCTCGGCATCGAGACCTCCTGCGACGAGACGGCTGCCGCCGTGGTCGACGGCGGCACGGTCATCGTCTCCTCGATCGTCTCGAGCCAGGTCGACCTCCACGCCCGCTACGGCGGCGTCGTGCCCGAGCTGGCCAGCCGGGCCCATGTCGAGCTGCTGACCCCCGTGCTGGCCGACGCCCTGGCCGGCGCCGGCTCCGGACCGGACGGGGCCGGCATCGACGCCGTGGCCGTGACCCACGGGCCGGGCCTCGTCGGCGCTCTCCTGGTCGGCGTGGCCGAGGCCAAGGCCCTGGCCATGGTGTGGGACGTGCCCCTGGTCGGGGTCAACCACCTCGAGGCCCACCTCTTCGCGTCCCTCCTCGAGCAGCCCGACCTGGGCTGGCCCCTGTGCGTCCTGCTCGTCTCGGGTGGCCACACCCTCCTGCTCGAGGTCACCGGTCCGGGTCGCTACCGTCTCCTCGGAGGCACCATCGACGATGCGGCCGGCGAGGCCTTCGACAAGGTGGCCCGGTTCCTCGGCCTCGGCTACCCGGGTGGCCCGGAAATCGACCGGGTGGCGAGGGAGGGGGACCCGGCGGCCTTCGCCTTCCCCCGCTCCTATCCGGGCGACGGTCACGACTTCTCCTTCAGCGGGCTGAAGACCTCGGTGGTCAACCGGGTCCGCAAGGAGCCCGGGGCCCCGACGGCCGACGTGGCCGCGTCCTTCCAGGAGGCCGTGGTCGACGTGCTCGTCACCCGGGCCCGCCGGGCCGCCCGGGAGATCGGGGCCCGGGCCCTCTGCCTGGCCGGCGGGGTGGCGGCCAATTCGCTGCTGCGGGACCGGGTCGAGGAGGCGTGCGCCGAGGACGGGATCGGCGCGTTCCTGCCCAGCCGGGCCCTGTGCACGGACAACGCGGCCATGGTCGCCGCTGCCGGCTACTGGCACCTCGAGGCGGGCGACACCAGCCCCCTCACCCTCGGCGCCGATCCCAACCTCCGGCTCGCCCCGACGGCCTGAGGGCCCGTCCGCCGGGCCGGGCCCCTCGTCTGGCACTCGCCCGCCCCGTTTGCCAACCGGGTCGACGACCTGTATCGTTAGCACTCGAAACCGTCGACTGCTAACGGAGCCACAGGAGGGCTGAATCCCATGAGCCTGCACCCCCTCGACGATCGCATCGTCGTCCGCCCCGGCGAGTCCGAGGAGACCACCGCCTCCGGCCTGGTCATCCCCGACACCGCCAAGGAGACGCCCCCGCAGGGCGAAGTCCTGGCCGTCGGCCCGGGCCGACGCGCCGACAGCGGCGAGCTCGTCCCCATGGACATCGCGGTGGGCGACACCGTCGTCTACTCCAAGTACGGCGGCACCGAGATCTCGGCCGACGGCGAGGACCTGCTGATCCTCTCCGGCCGCGACGTCCTGGCCAAGGTGACCAAGTAATGCCGAAGATCCTCAAGTTCGACGAGTCCGCCCGCCGCGGGCTCGAGGCCGGCGTCAACAAGCTGGCCGACGTGGTCAAGGTGACCCTGGGCCCCAAGGGTCGCAACGTCGTCATCGAGAAGAAGTTCGGCGCGCCCACCATCACCAACGACGGCGTTTCGATCGCCCGTGAGGTGGAGCTCGAGGACGTCTTCGAGAACATGGGCGCCCAGCTGGTGAAGGAGGTGGCCACCAAGACCAACGACGTGGCCGGCGACGGCACCACCACGGCCACCGTGCTGGCCCAGGCCCTCATCCGCCAGGGGCTGCGCAACGTGGCCGCCGGGGCCAGCCCGCTGGGGCTGCGCAAGGGCATCGACAGGGCTGTGGCCGCCGCCGTGGAGTCGATCCGCAAGCAGGCCAAGGAGATCGACTCCAAGACGGAGATCGCCCAGGTCGCCTCCATCTCGGCCGCCGACACCGCCATCGGCGAGGTCCTGGCCGACGCCATCGACAAGGTGGGCAAGGACGGCACCGTCACCGTCGAGGAGTCGAACACCTTCGGCATCGAGCTCGAGTTCACCGAAGGCATGCAGTTCGACAAGGGCTACCTCTCGCCGTACTTCGTGACCGACGCCGAGCGCCAGGAGGCCGTCCTCGACGACCCGCTCATCCTCTTCGTCAACTCGAAGGTCAGTGCCGTTCACGACCTGGTGCCCGTGCTCGAGAAGGTCATGCAGACGGGTAAGCCCCTCCTCATCGTGGCCGAGGACGTCGAGGGCGAGGCCCTGGCCACGCTCGTGGTCAACAAGATCCGGGGCACGTTCACCTCGGTGGCCGTGAAGGCACCCGGGTTCGGTGAGCGCCGCAAGGCCATGCTCCAGGACATGGCCGTCCTGACGGGCGCCCAGGTCATCTCCGAAGAGATCGGCCTCAAGCTCGACACCACGACCGTCGACCTGCTGGGCAAGGCCCGCCGGGTCATCGTCACCAAGGACGACACCACGATCGTCGAAGGCGGCGGCGCCGAGGACGAGGTGAAGGGTCGCATCGCCCAGCTCAAGCGCGAGATCGACGAGACGGACTCCGACTGGGACCGCGAGAAGCTCCAGGAGCGGCTGGCCAAGCTGGCCGGCGGGGTGGCCGTGGTCAAGGTCGGCGCGGCCACCGAGGTGGAGTTGAAGGAGAAGAAGCACCGCATCGAGGACGCACTCTCCGCCACGCGGGCCGCCGTCGAAGAGGGCATTGTGGCCGGCGGCGGCACCGCCCTCGTCCGGTCCCGTGCCGCCGTGAAGAGCGTGGTCGACGCCCTCGAGGGTGACGAGTCCACCGGCGCCGACATCGTCTACCGGTCGCTCGCCGCGCCGCTCGAGGCCATTGCCAACAACGCCGGCCTCGAGGGCATGGTGTTCGTGCGCGAGGTGGAGGCGAAGAAGGGGAGCACCGGCCTCAACGCGGCCACCGGAGAGCTCGAGGACCTGGTCAAGGCCGGGGTCATCGATCCGGCCAAGGTGACCCGCTCGGCGCTCCAGAACGCGGCGTCGATCGCCGGTCTCCTGCTCACCACCGAGGCCCTGGTGGCCGACAAGCCCGAGAAGGCCGACCCGGCCGCCGCCGCAGCCGCTGCCGCCGCCATGGGCGGCGGGATGGGCGGCATGGGCGGCATGATGTAGCCATCCCCCCGGCCCACCGGCCGAGGTGCAGGCAGCGGCGACGGCCGGGCCCCGGGGCCCGGCCGTCGTGCCGTCCCGGCCCCGACGCCCTACCGGTCGGGCACGTAGTGGCGCCCGCCGACCCGGTCGAGCCACACCCGCATGGTCCGGTCGGTGCCGGGGTCGCGGAAGACCTCGTCGGTCGGGGACCACCCGGCCTCGGGCCGGTCGGACTCGCCGTGACGCCGCACGAAGAGCGAGACGGCCACCGCCACCACCACGGCCGCGGCGACGAAGGCGAGGACGATCACCACCGGTCCCGCCGGGGGCCGGCCGGTACCGTCACGACCGCGGACCGACGATCACGCCCGTGCCGTAGGCGACGATCTCGGTGAGCGACTGGCCCATCTCGGACGAGTCGAACCGGAACTGGACGACGGCGTTGGCTCCGAGCACGCGGGCGTTCTCGATCATGCGGTCGAGGGCGTGGCGGCGGCTGTCCTCGAGCAGCTTGGTGTACTGCTTGACCTCGCCGCCGGCCAGGGCCCGGAACCCGGCGGTGATGCCCTTGGCGGCCCCCATGGAGCGGACCACGAGGCCGAAGACCATGCCGACGCTGCGCTCGATGTGCCACTCGGGGAACTCGAGGGCGGTCGTGATGGGGAACTGGCTCTCGGTCCCCTGGGTCCCGGTGGCCTCGGTCATGGCGCTCCTCTCCCGCCGGGACCGGCGGTCCACCGGCCCGGCACCTGCAGCGTACCGAGCGGCCCTCCGACCGAGACGGGATGGGCGGGCCGACCGGCGATCGGCCCCCGTATCCTCGGACCACGATGATCGCCGTCCCCCGACACCGCGCCGGCCCCCAGGCCATCCCCCGGCCCCCGGGCCACCGACCGGGCCGCCCGGCGCCCTGGGTCGACCTCGGGGCCGAGGAGCGGTCCTCCGTGCCCCTGGCCCGGGTGGCCGCCGCCCTGGCCCGGCCCGACCGTCCTGGCCCGGTCGCCGCCGTCGGTCCGGAAGTGGCCGGGGCCGCCACCGCCCCGGCGGCCGTCCTCGTCCCCCTCTTCGAGGAGGCGGGCCAGGCCCGGGTCCTCCTCACCGTGCGCTCGAGCCACCTCCGCGCCCACCAGGGCGAGGTGGCCTTCCCCGGAGGGAAGCTCGACGCGGGCGAGACGATCGTCGAGGCGGCCTTCCGGGAGGCTCGCGAGGAGGTGGGCCTCGACCCCGCCGGGGCGGCCGTCCTCGGTCGGCTCACGGCCATGGCGACCGTCTCCTCGAACACCTTCATGACCCCGGTGGTGGCCATCCTGCCCGGTCGCCCGGCCACCGACCCGGCCCCCGACGAGGTGGCCCGGGTCTTCGACGTGGCCCTGGCCGAGCTCCTGGCCGACGGGGTCTTCGCGGAGGAGCTGTGGTCCGTTCCCGGGCGGACCGGCAGCGACGGCCGCCCGGGCACGGAGTTCCCGGTGTGGTTCTTCGCGGCGGCGGGCGAGACGATCTGGGGGGCCACGGCCCGGGTCCTCACCGAGCTCCTCTGCCTCGTCCTCGGTCTTCCCGGCCCCGGCTCGGGCCCGACCCGCCGGATCCCCTGAGACGCCCGCGCCGGGCCCGGGCCCGCCGGCCCAGGCGGTATCGTGGGGGATGGCCGGTCGTCGCAGTGTCGGGGCAGCCGCCGGCCAGGGGGTACGGACGACAACCTTGGTGCGGAGGACGACCACGTGGCTGAGCTAGAGATCGGCATCTTCAAGTCCGGACGGAGGGCGTACGGCTTCGACGACATCGCCATCGTGCCGAGCCGGCGCACCCGCGACCCCGAGGACGTCGACATCAGTTGGGAGATCGACGCCTACCGGTTCCTCCTCCCCCTCATGGCCTCGGCGATGGACGGTGTGGTCAGTCCCACCACGGCCATCGAGATCGGGCGCCTCGGGGGCCTCGGCGTCCTCAACCTCGAAGGTCTCTGGACCCGCTACGAGGACCCCACCACCCTCTTCGACGAGATCCGCGAGCTCCCGGCCGAGAAGGCCACCGCCCGGATGCAGCAGATGTACGCCGAGCCGGTGCAGCTCGACCTCGTCACCCAACGCATCCGAGAGATGAAGGCCGCCGGCATCACCACGGCCGCCTCGGTCACCCCGCAACGGACCGAGCAGTTCGCCCCGGCCCTGCTCGCCGCCGAGCTCGACATCCTGGTCATCCAGGGCACGGTCGTCTCGGCCGAGCACGTGTCCAAGTCGGCCGAGCCCCTCAACCTCAAACGGTTCATCCGCGAGTTCGAGATCCCCGTCATCGTCGGCGGCTGCGCCTCCTACCAGGCCGGGCTCCACCTCATGCGCACCGGCGCGGTCGGTGTGCTCGTGGGCGTCGGCCCGGGCAACGCCTGCACCACCCGGGGCGTGCTGGGCATCGGCGTGCCCCAGGCCACGGCCATCGCCGACGTGGCCGGGGCGCGCATGCGCCACCTCGACGAGACGGGCGTCTACTGCCACGTGATCGCCGACGGCGGCATGTCCAAGGGCGGTGACATCGCCAAGGCCATCGCCTGCGGGGCGGACGCGGTCATGCTCGGATCGCCCCTCTCGTCCGCCGTCGAGGCCCCGGCACGCGGCTACCACTGGGGCATGGCCACCTTCCATCCGACCCTGCCCCGGGGCGCCCGGGTCCGGACCACCACCCGCGGCACCCTCCAGGAGATCCTGCTCGGCCCCGCCCACGAGAACGACGGCCGGATGAACCTCTTCGGCGCCCTGCGCACGGCCATGGCCACCTGCGGGTACCAGACGGTGAAGGAGTTCCAGAAGGCCGAGGTCATGGTGGCCCCGGCCCTCCAGACCGAGGGCAAGGACCTGCAGCGCTCGCAGGGTGTCGGCATGGGCCATTGACCCCGTCCGCCCCGGGCGCCGAGGACCCCCGCGAGGGGCCCGTCCTGGTCGTCGACTTCGGCGCCCAGTACGCCCAGCTCATCGCCCGGCGGGTGCGCGAGGCCCACGTCTACTCGGAGATCGTCCCCCACCAGGCCACGGCCGCCGAGCTGGCGGCCCGCCGCCCGGCGGGCATCATCCTCTCGGGCGGGCCGAAGTCGGTCAACGACTCGCCCGCCCCCCTGATCGACCCGGCCGTCTACGGGCTGGGCGTCCCCATCCTCGGCATCTGTTACGGCGCCCAGCTCCTCGCCCGCCAGCTCGGGGGTGAGGTGGCCCGGACCGGGCGCGGCGAGTACGGGCGGACCCCGATGACCGTCACCGGCCACTCGCCCCTCTTCGTCGACTGGCCGGAGGCCGCTGAGGTCTGGATGAGCCACGGCGACGCCATCGCCGAGGTGCCGGCGGGGTTCGTGGCCACGGCCTCCTGTCCCGACGCGCCGGTCGCCGCCTTCCACGACGCCGAGCGCGCCCTCTACGGCGTCCAATTCCACCCCGAAGTGGTCCACACCGAGCGGGGACGCGACCTCCTCGAGCGCTTCCTCTACGACGTCTGCGGCTGTCCGCCGCACTGGACCCACACCTCGATCATCGAGAGCCAGGTCGCCGCGGTCCGGGCCCAGGTCGGCACCTCGCCCGTCCTGTGCGCCCTCTCGGGCGGTGTCGACTCGGCGGTGGCCGCGGCGCTGGTGCACAAGGCCGTCGGCACCCAGCTGACCTGCGTCTACGTCGACACCGGCCTCATGCGGTCCGGCGAGAGCGAACAGGTCGAAGAGACCTTCCGGCGCCAGTTCCACATCGACCTCGTCCACGTGAAGGCGGCCGACCGGTTCTTCGAGGCCCTGGCCGGGGTCACCGAGCCCGAGGACAAGCGCAAGATCATCGGCGGTCTCTTCATCCGCATCTTCGAGGAGGTCGCCCGCGACCTGGTCGTCGAGAAGGGCCACCTGGACGAGGGAGGGGGACGCGAGGCGGCCGGCTACCTGGTCCAGGGCACCCTCTACCCCGACGTCATCGAGTCGGGCTCCGACTCGGCCGCCACCATCAAGTCCCACCACAACGTGGGGGGGCTCCCCGACGACCTGGCCTTCGACCTCGTCGAACCCCTCCGTCTCCTCTTCAAGGACGAGGTCCGCGCCGTGGGCGAGGAACTGGGGCTGCCCCACGAGATCGTCTGGCGCCAGCCCTTCCCCGGGCCCGGACTGGCCGTGCGCATCGTGGGGGAGGTGACGCCCGAGCGGGCCGAGATCCTCCGGGCCGCCGATGCCATCGTGGTCGAGGAGGTCCGCAGGGCCGGCCTCTACCGGGAGCTGTGGCAGAGCTTCG
This sequence comes from Acidimicrobiaceae bacterium, assembly GCA_027314705.1. Taxonomy (GTDB): domain Bacteria; phylum Actinomycetota; class Acidimicrobiia; order Acidimicrobiales; family RAAP-2; genus Bog-756. The sequence continues at coordinate 46,490 of DAHVAJ010000061.1, read as the reverse complement.
CCGTCCTTCCCGCCGTGCGCACCGTGGGGGTGATGGGCGACGGCCGGACCTACGCCTACCCCGTCGTCATCCGGGCCGTCACCAGTGACGACGCCATGACGGCCGACTGGGCACGCCTCCCCTACGACCTGCTGGAGCGGCTCTCGTCCCGCATCATCAACGAGGTCGGGGGCGTCAACCGGGTGGCCCTCGACATCACGTCGAAGCCGCCGGGCACCATCGAGTGGGAATGACCCTCCGGGGCGGCGACCAGCACCTCGGACCCGGAGGTCCGGACGCGCTCCTGGAGGGCCTGACCCCGACCCAGGCGGCCTCGGTCGTCCATCGGGGCGGGCCGCTGCTGGTGGTGGCCGGGGCCGGCTCCGGCAAGACCCGGGTGCTCACCCGCCGCATCGCCCACCTGATCGCCACCGGCGACGCCGCCCCCTGGCAGGTCCTGGCCATCACCTTCACCAACAAGGCGGCCGACGAGATGCGCCGGCGGGTGGCCGACCTGGTCGGGCCGCGGGCCGAGCGCATGTGGGTCTCGACGTTCCACTCGGCCTGCGTTCGGATCCTGCGGTCCCACGGCGACCGGCTGGGCTACAAGGGAAGCTTCACCATCTACGACGACGCCGACTCGCGTCGGCTGGTCGAGCTGGTGAGCCGCGAGCTCGACATCGACACGAAGAAGCTGTCGCCCCGTTCCGTCCTGGGCCAGATCAGCCAGGCCAAGTCCCGCCAGCAGGGCCCGGTCGAATTCCGCGCCGCGGCCATGACCATCTTCGACCGTCGGGTGGCCGACGTCTACGACCGCTACCAGGAGCGGATGCGGGCGGCCAACGCCATGGACTTCGACGACCTGCTGCTCAACACCGTCCGTCTCTTCCGGGAGCACGGCGACGTCCTCGAGCACTACCGGGCCCGGTTCGCCCACGTCCTCATCGACGAGTACCAGGACACCAACGCCGTCCAGAACGCCCTCGCCGTCCTGCTGGCCGGCGAGCACCGAAACATCGTCGTGGTGGGCGACAGCGACCAGTCCGTCTACCGGTTCCGGGGCGCCGACATCTCGAACATCCTCGACTTCGAGGGCGCCTTCCCCGACGCCACGGCCGTCACCCTCGACCAGAACTTCCGCTCGACCCAGACCATCCTCGACGCGGCCAACGCCGTCATCGCCAACAACGTGTCGCGCAAGCCGAAGACCCTCTGGACCGACCGGGGGCCCGGCGACCAGATCGTCCGCTACCGGGCCGAGGACGAGCACGACGAGGCCGAGTGGGTGGCCCACGAGATCCGGCGCCTCCATGCCACCGAGGACGCACGCTGGGGCGACGTCGCCGTCTTCTACCGCACCAACGCCCAGAGCCGGGCCCTGGAGGAGGCCCTGGTCCGGGCAGAGGTCCCCTACAAGGTCGTCGGCGGCACCAAGTTCTACGACCGTCGCGAGGTGAAAGACGTCCTCGCCTACCTGCGGGTGCTGGTCAACCCCGACGACGAGGTGAGCTGGCGGCGCGTCGTCAACGTGCCGCGGCGCGGGGTCGGCGAGACCTCGGTGGCCAAACTGGCCGGTTGGGCCGGGCGCGAGGGGTCCTCGTTCGGGGAGGCGGTGGCCCGCGCCGCCGACGCCGGTGTCGGCGGCAAGGCCGGGCGGGCCCTGGTGGAGCTGGCCGCCCTCCTCGACGAGCTGCGGGAGCGGATGGCCGTGCCCGCCGCCGGTCCCGGCGGCGACGACGGGTTCGGGCCCGAAGGCCCCGAGGGCCCCGACCGAGCGCCGGGGCACGAGGCGCTCCCGCCACCGTCCGCCACCGGGGCGATCGTGCCCGGCGAGGCGGCACCCACCGACCGGGTGGCCCGCCTCGGCCCCGGCGACCTGGTGGCCGCCGTGGTCGAGCGCACCGGTTACCGCAGCGAGCTGCTGGCCGAGGGATCCATCGAGGCCCTGGGCCGGGTCGAGAACGTCGACGAGCTCGCCGGCGTGGCCGACGAGTACCCGACCCTGGCGGAGTTCCTGGAGGCGGCCTCCCTGGTGGCCGATTCGGACGACCTCGGGGGCGACGGCAGCCGGGTCTCCCTCATGACCATGCACATCGCCAAGGGGCTCGAGTTCCCTGCGGTCTTCCTCGTGGGCATGGAGGACGGGGTCTTCCCCCACCTGCGGGCCCTCGGTGACCCGGTCGAGCTGGAGGAGGAGCGCCGCCTCTGCTACGTCGGGATCACCCGGGCCGAGCGCCGCCTCTACGTCTCGCACGCGTGGAGCCGCATGTTGTGGGGAAACACCAGCACCAACCTCCCGAGCCGCTTCCTCGGTGAGTTGCCGGCCGAGCTCGTCCGGGACGTGGAGGGGGCCCGGGCCACGGGCCGAGGGGCCGGGCGCACCGGCCCGTGGTGGGGCTCCCAGGACGAGGGCCCTACCGGCACCCCGGGACGGTCGGTGTTCGGCAGTGGCCGGGCGCCCGCTCCCTCGCCGGGCGCTCCCGGGCAACGCACGTCCCCGCCGTCGACCGGGGCGCACCAGCTCGGACTGGCCCCCCGCGACACGGTCGTGCACGCCACCTGGGGACCGGGCACCGTCGTGGAGACGGCGGGCACCGGCGAGGAGTCCGAGGCCGTCGTGGTCTTCGCCTCGGTCGGCCGCAAGCGACTCCTGCTCCGGATGGCTCCGCTGACCCGGGCCTGAGCGAACCGCGCCCCGGATCCGGGCCGCGACGTTGGCCCGGGTGATGCTGCCCGCGGCCCCGCCGGGCATGCGAGACTGGTGGGGAGCGCCGCCCGACGGAGCATCGCCCGGGTGCCGGGCCCGGCTCGTGCCGGCCCGGGAGCCCTCGCCGCGCCGCGCCCGGTACGGGCGACGAGCGGGGTGGTCGGCCCGGGGCGCCGGGCCGGGGCCGGCCCAGGACAGGCAGCGAGGACGCAGGGAGACCGTGGCAGGCAGGATCATCTACGACCAGGACGAGGCGCCGACTGCCGGCGGGAGGGACACCCGCCGCCCCGGTCCGCCCGTCGACCAGGTGCGTTCCCCCCGCCGCCCGTCGGGAAGCCGGACCGCGCCGACCGGGCGCCCGATGGGCCCGGGTCGGCCCCCGGCGACCTCGGCGGCGTCATCGGGCCGTCAGGTCAGACCGTCAGACTCCCCGGCGATGACCGAACCCTCCCGCACCACCTACCCCGACGCGCCCGCCCATGGCGGCGGGCCGGACACCGGCCAGGACGACGAGTGGGACCGGCACGCGGGCGGGTCCGCCCGGCCGACGCGGACGGCCACGTCGCTGCCCTCGGTGGCCGCGACCTCCCGGGGCGGCGGGTCGACGCCCACCGGCGTCCGCCATGCCCACAGCCGGGCCCACAGCCGGGCCCGGGGCACGCGCAAGGAGCGCAAGGCCATCCGCAAGGAGCAGATCGCCCGCCGCAGGACGGTGGTCGGGCGCCATCCGAAGACGGCCGTCGCCCTCGCCCTGGTGATCCTGCTGACGCCCGTGTGGGTGTCGCTGGGCTCGGCCGCCACGAACCCGGCCCTCGGCGTCTCGGTGACCGGCCGGGTGGCCGAGTGGGTGCGGGGCCACGGCGGCGCCTCGTTCGTGACCTGGGTCGAGAACGCCTACTACACGTGGAACGCGCCGCCCAAGGGCGGCAAGCCGGCCAAGGGCGCCATCCCCGCGCCGGCGGCGGCTCCGACCGCCACGTCCTCGGGTCCGGCCCACCTCCCGCCCCCGCCCGCCATCGTCCCCTTCGTCTCAAATCCGACCCCGGGCGAGGGCCAGTGGCACCCGATCGGCCGGACGGTCGACGGCATCCCCACCATGTACGCCGCATATCTCCGGCCGAACGCCGTCAACACCAGTCTGGTGACCGGCGTGGCCTGGATGGACACGAAGCTGCTGTCGGCCACCTTGTACGCCGGCACGTCCATCCCGGGCACCGGCCAGACCTTCGCCAACATGGCCCCCCTCCAGGGGGCGGCCCTCAACACCCTGGCCGCGGCCTTCAACTCGGGCTTCCGCATGCAGGACTCGCACGGCGGCTTCTACCTCGACGGGGTCACCTCCGCCGGGTACCCGCTCGTGCCCGGGCGCGCCTCGCTGGTCATCAACTCGAACGGAAACGTCCAGATCGGTGCGTGGGGCTCCCAGGTCTCGATGTCGCCGTCGGTCGTGGCCGTCCGCCAGAACCTCGACCTCATCGTCGACAACGGGGCCCCGGTGCCCGGCCTCCCGGTGAACGACAACATCAAGTGGGGCGCCACCCTCGGTGGCCGGGTCCAGGTATGGCGGTCGGGCCTCGGCGTCACCTCGGACGGGGCACTCGTCTACGTCGGCGGCTCCGGCCTGTCCATCGTGGACCTGGCCAACCTGCTGGCTCGGGCCGGCGCGGTGCGGGCCATGGAGATGGACATCAACACGGACTGGGTCAACTTCACCAGCTTCGCCCCGGCACCGGGCCAGCCGGCCTCGGCGGCCAACGGCACCCTCCTCACCTACGACGAGGCGACCTCCCCGAGCCGGTACTTCAGCACCCTCTCCCGGGACTTCATTACGATGTCGGTCCGGTCGAGCGCAGCTGCGTCGATCCCGCCCAGGGTCCACTGAGCCGGGGCGGCCCGTGGGCCGCCCCGAGGGAGGAGGAGGCGCCGTGTCCCGCCAACTGCCCCGGCGCACCTACGAGAAGGCCCTCCTCGACCTCCAGGCCGAACTCACCGCGATGGCCGAGTGGATCAGGGAGTCGGGCGCCCGGGTGGTGGTCGTCTTCGAGGGCCGGGACGCGGCGGGCAAGGGCGGGGTCATCAAGCGCGTCGCCGAGTACCTGAGCCCCCGAGTCTGCCGCATCGTCGCCCTGCCGGCCCCCACCGAGCGGGAGCGTTCGGAGTGGTACTTCCAGCGCTATGCGGTCCACCTGCCCGCGGCCGGTGAGCTCGCCCTCTTCGACCGCAGCTGGTACAACCGGGCGGGCGTCGAGCACGTCATGGGCTTCTGCACCTCGGAGGAGTACCACCGCTTCCTCCAGCAGTGCCCGACCTTCGAGCACCTGCTCATCGACGACGGGATCATCCTGGTCAAGTACTGGTTCTCGGTGAGCGACGCCGAGCAGGAGCGCCGCTTCCAGAGCCGGCTCGACGACCCCCTGCGGCGGTGGAAGCTCAGCTTCATCGACCTCGAGGCCCGCCAGCGGTGGTCGGACTACTCCCGGGCCAAGGACGTCATGTTCCTCCACACCGACACCCCGGAGTCCCCCTGGTTCGTGGTCGACGCCGAGGACAAGCGCCGGGCCAGGCTCAACTGCATGGCCCACCTGCTCGACCAGGTGCCCTACCAGCCGGTCGACCAGACCCGCCTCAAGCTGCCCAAGCGGGTGGAGGGTGACGGCTACCGGCGTCCCCCCCTGGACCTGTACCACTACGTTCCCGACTACGCGGCCACCCTGCTCGACTAGGCGCCGACCGCCCGGCCCCGGGTTTGGCGCCGGGCCCGTCGGGCCGCGACCGTCCCGGGCCCCGGGGAGCCTGTCCGGCTCAGCCAGGCAGGTGACGCCAGAGGGGCCGGGGCAGCACCCGCAGGGCCGCGAAGACCCACCGCAGCACCGGCGGCACCCAGACCACCTCGGCGCCGGTCTCGATGCCGCGGACTACGGCGGCGGCCACGGCCTCGGGGGTGGTGGCGAACGGGGCGGGCTCCATGCCCTCGGTCATGCGGCCGTGCACGAAGCCGGGGCGGACCACGGTGACGCCCACCCCGGTGCCCACCAGGGCGTCGCCCAGCCCCTGGGCGAAGGCGTCGAGGCCGGCCTTGGTGGAGCCGTAGACGAAATTGGCCTTGCGGGTCCGGATGCCGGCCACCGAGGAGAGCACGACGATGCGGCCGTGGCCCTGCTGGCGCATGCGCCCGGCCACGGCCAGCAGCGAGGAGACGAGCCCGGTGAAATTGGTGGTCACCAGGTCGGCCGCCGCGCCCGGGTCGCGTTCCAGGACGGCCTGGGTGCCGAGCGCCCCGGCCGCGGCCAGCACCAGGTCGATGTCGCCGTAACGGTCGAAGAGCTCGTCGACCAGCTTGGCGTGGTCGGCCACGTCGGTCGTGTCGTAGGGGACCGTCTCCACCACGGCGGCCCCGGCGGCCCGGGCCCGTTCGGCGGCCGCGTCGAGGCGCGGGCCGGGCCGGCCGGCCAGCAGCACCGTCCGGCACCGGGCCGGCACCAGGCCGTCCACGACGGCCTGGGCGATCTCGGAGGAGCCTCCGAGGACGAGCAGCGACTGGGGGCGTCCGATGGCGTCGATCATGGTTCTGTCCGATCCGGGTCGTGGGTGGCTCTGGGGGCTGGGGCTGCCGTCGCCTTCTTCGAGGCCGGCCGGGATGCCGCTGGCGTCGCGGCTGCCTTGGTGGCCTTGGTGGGCGCGGCTGCCTTGGTGGCGGCCGCCGGTCTGGCGGGGGCGGCGGAGGCAGCCTCCTTGGCGGTCCGACCCGGGCGCCCCTTCCGGGCCGGGCGCCCCTTCCGGCCGGGGCCGGCCGGCCGGTCCGTCGGGCCGGTCGGGCACAACCCGAGGCGGCGCCCGAGGTCGGAGCGGAGGACGCCCGCAGGGTCGACCCGGCGGCGCTCCTCGAGGAACTCGTCCACCCGCGGGTACATGGCCCGGAAGGTGTCCGGGGCCAACCGGGAGTCCTTCGCCAGGTAGACGCGGCCGCCGGCCTCGACCACCTGGCGGTCGAGCTCGTCGAGGAGGCGGTCGAGGCCGGGGTGGCCGACGGGAAGGTCGAGGGCGAGCGTCCACCCGGGCATGGGGAAGGAGAGCGGCCCCGGGTCACCCGGCCCGAACCGCTTGAGGACGGCCAGGAAGGAGGCCAGCCGGACCTCGGTCAGGCGCTCGATGACCCGCCGGACCGTCTCGCCGTGCGCGTCGCCCACCACGAACTGGTACTGCAGGAAGCCGCGACTGCCGTAGAGACGGTTCCACTCGGCCACCCCGTCGAGGGGGTGGAAGAAGCCGGTCATGTGGTGGGGCCTGCCCACCTGGTGGCGGGGGGCCTTGCGGAACCAGAACTCGTTGAATGCCGCCACGGTCAGGGGGTTGAGGAGTCCACCCGGTGGGGTGAGGGGCACCCGGGCCAGGGTGCGGGGGACGAAGGACCGGGCCCGGTCGGGGTCCGACCGGAGGCGGACGGGGAGGTCCCCGAGCCGGGCATGGTCTCCGCGGGTGAGGACCGAGCGGCCGAGCCGGCTCCCGGTCGACTGGCAGTCGATCCAGGCCACCGAGTACCGGTAGGCGGCGTCTCCCGAGTGCATCCGGCCCATGGCGTCGTCGAGGTCGTCCGCCCGCTCGGTGTCCACGAGCATCCAGCTGGTCTCGACCGGGAGCATCTGCAGGGTGGCCTCGGTCACGACGCCGGTGAGGCCCATGCCCCCGGCCGTCGCCCAGAAGAGGGCGGGGTCGTCCCCCGGGGTGACCGTGCGGGTGCCGGTCGGGGTCACGAGGGTGACGGCGAGCACGTGCGAGCAGAAGCTGCCGTCCACGTGGTGATTCTTTCCGTGGATGTCGGCGGCGATGGCGCCACCCACGGTGACGAGCCTCGTCCCCGGCGTCACCGGGACGAACCACCCGAGCGGCACGAATCGCTCCATGAGGGTCTGCAGGCTGATCCCCCCGCCCACGGTGACGATGCCGCGCTCGAGGTCGGCAGCGTGGACGGCGTCCAGCCAGGTGCCGTCGAGGACCGTGCCGCCGGCATTCTGGGCCGCGTCGCCGTAGCTGCGGCCGAGCCCCCGGGCCACGAGGCCCCGTCCCGGTGCGCCGCCGGCCACGGCCGCGGCCACGGCGGCGTCGACCACGTCAGGGTGGACGGCGTGGACGACCCGGGCCGCGGTGGGCGCGGTGCGGCCCCAGCCGGTGAGGAGCGCCCTCCGGCTGCGGGGGGCCGCGGGGGCGCTCATCCGGCGTAGGCCCCGACGGCGAAGAGGGCCACCCAGCAGATCCCGTAGATCTGGAGCCGGTGGTCGTGGAGGGCGAGCTCCTCGGGGGCCGCGCCTTCTCCGGAGTCGAGGAGGCGCAGCACGTGCAGCAGGGCGATGACGAAGGGGATGATGGTCAGCTGGAACCAGACGGGGTCGTGGCCCCGGTGGACCTGGCCGGCCCGCTCGAAGGCCCACAGGCAGTAGGCGGTCACGGTCACGGCGGCCGACAGCGTCCGCACGGTGCGGAGGAAGGAGGCCGAGTAGAGACCCAGCGTCTGGCGGATGGCCCCGTGGTCGGCAGCCTCGGAGGCGAGCAGCTGCTGCTCACCGGAGCGCTTGCCCGTGACCACCAGCAACGACCCGAAGGAGACCACGATGAGGAACCAGTTGGAGAGGGAGACGGAGGTGGCGACGCCCCCGGCGATGGCCCGGAGGATGAATCCGGCGCTCACGCAGGACAGGTCCAGGATGGGCTCGTTCTTCAGGCCGAACGAGTAGCCGAACTGCACGGCCAGGTAGGCGCCCATGACCACGCCGAGGTGCCATCCGGCGAGCAGGACGGCGAGGGCCACCGCCCCGACCAGCATGGCCGTCCCGAGGGCGATGGCGAGGGAGACGGGCACGACCCCGGCGGCCACCGGACGGAGATGCTTGGTGGGATGGCGGCGGTCGGCCTCGGCGTCGCGGGCGTCGTTGAGGCAGTACGTGCCCGAGGCGGCCAGGCAGAAGATCCCGAAGGCGCCGGCGGCGTGGGCCAGCACGGTGGCGTGGAGCAGGACCCCGGCGGCCCCGGGGGCCACGAAGACCAGGAGGTTCTTGACCCACTGCTTGGGACGGGCCAGCCGGACGAGGCCGTGTCCGAGCGACTCGGAGGGAGGTGGTTCCGTGGCTTCGGCTTGCTCGTCGGGTCTGTCCACAGCCTCGGCCGGTGTCGTCACTCGTCCCTCTGGGTGGTCGGGCCCGCCTGCGGTCGCGTCGGGCGCGGCGGGGCTCCCCCCAAGGCTAGGGCCTGGGCACCGGCCCCGGGGAACGAGCGGTCGTCAGGCACCCGGCGCCGGCCCCGGATGGGACGCGCCGGGGCGGCCGCGCCTAGGATCAGCGGCCGTGAAGCGCCCCTATCGAGTGGTCGTGGCCAAGCCGGGTCTGGACGGGCACGATCGCGGGGCCAAGGTCATTGCCCGGGCCCTCCGAGACGCCGGGTTCGAGGTCATCTACACCGGCCTCCACCAGACGGCCGACCAGGTGGTCCAGGCCGTCGTGCAGGAGGACGCCGACGCCGTCGGGCTCTCGATGCTCTCGGGAGCACACCTCACCCTCGTGCCCCGCGTCATCGAGGGCCTGCGCGAGCAGGGGCGGGACGACGTCCTCGTCATGGTCGGCGGCATCATCCCCGAGGCCGACATCCCGGTCCTCGAGGAGATGGGGGTGGCCGCCGTCTTCACGCCCGGGGCACCCCTGCCGGCCATCGGCTCGTGGCTGGGCGACGCCCTCGACGAGCGGGGGGACGGCGTGGCCTGACCCCGGCGCGGGGCCCCGGCCCCGGCCGCATCCCCGGGGCGCCCGAGGCGGCTCCGCCGCCCGCGCCCGGACCCCCGGTGGTGCTCGGCCACCTCCGAGCACCAGAACAGCGAATCGACAGCAGCCAGACAGAGAGGAATCGGATCCGGTGGATCTCTTCGAGTACCAGGGGAAGCAGTACTTCGCCCGGTTCGGCATCCCCATCTCCAAGGGCGGGGTGGCCGACACCGTGGACGAGGCCGTGGCCCGCGCCGAGGATGCGGGCTACCCGGTCGTGGTGAAGGCCCAGGTCAAGGTGGGCGGACGCGGCAAGGCCGGGGGCGTCAAGCTGGCCGCCGATGCCGCCGAGGTCCGGACGCACGCCGGTGCCATCCTCGGCCTCGACATCAAGGGCCACGTGGTGAAGCGCCTCTGGATCGAGCACGCTTCGGACATCGCCAAGGAGTACTACGCCAGCTTCACCCTCGACCGCAGCGCCAAGAAGCACCTGGGCATGCTCTCGGCCGAGGGCGGCGTCGAGATCGAGGAGGTGGCGGCCACCAACCCCGACGCCATCGCCCTCCTGCACGTCGATCCGGTCGACGGGCTCTCGCTGGAGGCCGCCCGCGAGTGGGTGGCCCGGGCCACCCTCGACCCGGCGGCCCGCGAGCAGGCGGCCGAGCTCCTCGTGCGACTCTACGCATGCTTCACCGAGGGAGACTGCGACCTGGCCGAGGTCAACCCCCTCATCCTCACACCCGAGGGCCGCGTCCACGCCCTCGACGCCAAGGTCACCCTGGACGACAACGCCGCTTTCCGCCATCCCGAGTGGGAGGAGTTCGCCGGCACCGACGTGGAGGACGAGCGTGAGGCGCGGGCCAGGGCACGCGGCCTCAACTACATCGGGTTGTCCGGATCGGTGGGCATCATCGCCAACGGCGCCGGGCTGGCCATGAGCACGCTCGACGTGGTCAACCAGGTGGGCGGGTCGGCCGCCAACTTCCTCGACATCGGGGGCGGTGCCAACGCCGACGTCATGGCCGCCGCTCTGGAGGTCATCAACTCCGACCCCGCCGTCCTGTCCATCCTGGTCAACATCTTCGGCGGCATCACCCGGGTCGACGAGGTGGCCAAGGGAGTGCTCGAGGCCCTCGACCGGGTCGACATCTCCTCACCCATCGTGCTCCGCCTCGACGGGACCAACGCCGAGGCCGGCCGCCAGATCCTGGCCCCCCACCTGTCCGATCGCCTGGTCGCCGAGCCGACCATGCTCGACGCCGCCCGCCGGGCGGTCGCCCTTGCCGGAGGCCAGTCATGAGCATCTTCGTGGACGAGCGCACCAACGTCGTCATCCAGGGCATCAGCCCCACCAGCCAGGGCCTCTACCACGGTCTGCGCAACCGGGCCTACGGCACCCGGGTCGTGGCCGGCACCAACCCGAAACGGGGAGGCGAGGAGATCGAGGGCATCCCCGTCTTCGCCACGGTGGCCGAGGCCGTCGAGGCCACCGGGGCCAACGCCTCGTTCATCTCGGTGCCGCCCAAGTTCGCCGCCGACGCCATCGTCGAGGCTGCCGCCGCCGGCGTGCCCTTCGTGGTCTGCATCACCGAGGGCATCCCCGCCCAGGACGAGGCCGTGACCTACAACCGCCTGGTGCGCGAGTTCCCCGGCACCCGCCTGCTGGGGCCCAACTGCCCGGGCATCATCTCCCCGGGCAAGTGCAACATCGGGATCACCTCCGGCGACATCGCCCTGGCCGGCGGTCCGGTGGGCATCGTGAGCCGCTCGGGGACCCTCACCTACCAGGCCCTTCACGAGCTGAGCCAGCAGGGCGTGGGCCAGACCTCCTGCGTGGGCATCGGCGGCGATCCGGTGCCGGGCACCAGCTTCATCGACTGCCTGGCCGCGTTCGAGGCCGACCCCGACACCCGGGCCATCATGATGATCGGGGAGATCGGCGGCTCGGCCGAGGAGGAGGCCGCCGAGTTCATCACCGGCTCGGTGACCAAACCGGTGGTCTCCTACGTGGCCGGGGTCACCGCCCCCCCGGGTCGCAAGATGGGCCATGCCGGCGCCATCATCTCGGGCTCGAAGGGGACCGCCCAGGCCAAGATGGAGGCCCTCTCGGCGGCGGGAGTGACCGTCGCCCTCAACCCGACCGAGGCCGGCGAGGCCATGGTCGACGTCGTCCGGGCACTGGGCTGAGCACGCGGGGCGGCGCCTCGGTCCCTTCGGCCGACGCCCTCGTCGGACGGCCGGTCGAGGCGGTCGTCTTCGACCTCGACGGCCTCCTCATCGACTCGGAGCCGTTCTGGCGCCGGGCCGAGATCGAGGTCTTCGCCACCGTGGGGCTCCACCTCGACGAGGCCGACGTGCGCCAGACGATGGGCCTGCGCATCGACGACGCCGTCCGCCACTGGTACGTGCGGCACCCGTGGACCGGCACCTCGCCGGCCGCGGTCGAGCAGGCCGTGACGGCCCGCGTGGCCGAACTGGTCGAAGCCGAGGGCGCCCCCCTGCCCGGTGCTCTCGACGCCGTGGCGCTGTGCCGGCGGCTCGACCTGCCCGTGGCCGTCTGCTCGGGCTCCTACGCCGTGGTGATCGAGGCCGCCCTGGCCCGCCTGGGGATCGCTGCCGACGTGGCCGTCTGGCACTCGGCCGAGTGGGAGCCGCTCGGCAAGCCCCACCCCGGGGCCTACCTGACCACCGCGGCCGAGCTGGGCGTCGACCCGACCGGCTGCGTGGCCGTGGAGGACTCGTTCAACGGGGCCATCTCGGCCAAGGCGGCCCGGATGCGGGTGGTGGCCGTGCCCGAGAACGCGGCGCGGGACTCGGCCCGGTGGGGCTTCTGTGACGCGGTCCTCGCGTCGCTCACCGAGTTCGACGAGACGGTGCTGGCCGCGCTCGGGGGTGCGGCCGGCACCAACTTCCCCTTCGGTTAGGGCACCGCCCTGCCGATACCTAGGACACGAGGGGACATCCCTGGGCAGGGGGACCGGGCGGTGGAGCGCCCGGACCGGAGGCAGGCCGGTCGGGCCCACCGCCCGGGCCTCTCGTGTGCGAGGAACGCTCCACCGGCCGCTTCCGAGCGGCCGGTGGCCTCGCGTCCGCACTCCGGAGGTGCGTCCGTCCACCGGAGGTGCGTCCGTTCACCGGAGGTGCGTCCGTCCTCCGGAGGTGCGTCCGTCCACCGGAGGTGCGTCCGCCCTCCGGGCGGCCCGGGTCGTGCGGCCGGCCCGGCGTCGGCCCGCGGACGCGCTGGTAGCGTGCGGCCCGTGGGCGCCGACAGGGACACGGAGGCCGGATCGCCCCCCGTGCGCATCGGGGTCCTGGCCTCGGGCAGCGGCACCATCCTCGAGGCCGTCCTCGCCGCCGACCTGCCGGTCGTCCTGGTGGTGGCCGACCGGCCGTGCCGGGCCCTGGACGTGGCGGACGCCTCGGCCGTCCGCCACGTGCTGGTGGACCGGTCGGGCTACGGCGGGTTCGGTCCGGGCTTCGACCGGCGGGGGTACACCGCTGCGGTCACCGGGGTCCTCACCGGAGCCGGTGTCGACGTCGTGGTCATGGCCGGGTTCGGCACCGTCCTCGACCGGCCCGTCCATGACGCCTACCCGGGTCGCATCCTCAACACCCACCCGGCCCTCCTGCCCGCCTTCCCCGGCTGGCACGCCGTGCGCGACGCTCTCGAAGCCGGGGTGACGGAGACGGGCACCACCGTGCACGTGGCCACCCTCGAGATGGATGCCGGGCCCATCCTCGCCCAGCAACGCGTCGAGGTCCGCCCCGACGACACCGAGGAACGCCTCCACGAACGCATCAAGGCCGTCGAACGCACGCTCTACCCGGCCACCATCCGGACCTTCGTCGACGGGCTCGCCCGGGAGACCGCCCGTTCGCGCACCGCCGCCCACACCCCCCAGGAGATCACCGAATGAAGGCACTGCTGTCCGTCTACGACAAGACCGGTCTCGAGGAGTTCGCCCGAGGTCTCGCCGACCTGGGCTGGGAGCTGGTCTCGAGCGGGGGCACCTCGGCCGCCCTCACCGCGGCCGGCATCGCCCACACCGAGGTGGCCGAGCTCACCGGCGCCCCCGAGATGCTGGGCGGCCGGGTGAAGACCCTCCACCCGATCATCCACGGCGGCATCCTGGCCGACCGGTCGAAGCCCGAGCACCTGTCCACCCTCGACGATCTGGGCATCGGCCTCATCGACCTGGTGGTCTGCAACCTCTACCCGTTCACCTCCGACCCCTCGATCGAGCTCATCGACGTGGGCGGGCCGACCATGGTGCGGGCCGCGGCGAAGAACCACGAGCACGTGGCCGTGGTGGTCGACCCGGCCGACTACGGGCCGGTCCTCGACGAGCTCCGGCGCGACGGCGCCGTCTCCGGGGCCACGAGGCGCCGGCTGGCCCGCCACGCCTTCGCCCACACGGCCGGATACGACGCGGCCATCGTGGCCTGGCTCGACGAGCGCGAGGCCGAGGTCCGGGCGGCCGAGGCAGCCGACGCGGCCGAGGTGCTCGAGGAGGCGGCCGTCCTGCCCCCGACCCTCCACCTGACCCTGGAACGGGCCGGCTCCCTGCGGTACGGGGAGAACCCTCACCAGCACGGCGCCCGCTACCGGGTGGCGGGGGAGCCGACCTGGTGGGACGCGGTCGTCCAGCACGGCGGCAAGGAGCTCTCCTACCTCAACATCTTCGACGCCGACGCGGCGTGGCGGCTCGTCCACGAGCTGCCGGGGGTCCCCTCCGAGCAGGCGGTGGCCATCATCAAGCACGCCAACCCCTGTGGGGCGGCCCTCGATGCCGATCTGGCCGTGGCCTACGAGCGGGCCCTGGCCTGCGATCCGCAGTCCGCCTTCGGCGGCATCGTGGCCGTCGGCGGGCCGGTCGGCCCAGCCGTGGCCGCGGCCATCGCCGCCGGCCCGCAGGCCGACGTCATCATCGCCCCCTCCTACGACCCGGAGGCCCTCGAGCAGCTGTCCTCCAAGCGGAAGGCCACCCGGCTCCTGTCGGCGCCCGCGCCCGAGCCCATCGTCCGCCAGCTCCGGGGGCTGGGCTCGAGCGTCCTGGTCCAGGACGCCGACCGGTTCCTCGCCGACCGCTCGACCTGGGAGGTGGTCACCGTGGCCCGGCCGACCGACGAACAGTGGCGCGACCTGGCCATGGCCTGGAAGGTCTGTGCCCGGACCACGTCCAATGCCATCGCCGTGGTCGCCGCGGCCCAGGCCGTCGGCGTCGGGGCCGGGCAGCAGTCCCGGGTGGTGGCGGCCGAGATCGCCGTCTCGAAGGCGGGGGAGCGGGCCCGGGGCGGGGCTGCGGCCAGCGACGCCTTCTTCCCCTTCCCCGACGGCCTCTTCGTCCTGGCCCGGGCCGGGGTGGCCGCCGTCGTCCAGCCCGGCGGCTCGATCCGGGACGGTGAGGTGATTGCCGCAGCCGACGAGGCAGGGATCGCTATGGTCATGGCGGGCGGCGAGCGCCACTTCCGGCATTGAGCACGCCCGGGATGGCCGGTGGATCCGGACCGGTGCCGCCACCCGGCGGGTGGGCGGCCGGGCGGTCGCGGAGGAGGGAGCGATGATGGCGAGACTGCTCGACGGAGAGCTCCTCGCCGCCCGCATCCGGGCCGAGGTGACCGACCGGGTGGCGCGGTTGCGCAGTGCCGGGATCACCGTGGGCCTCGGCACCGTCCTGGTGGGCGACGACGGGCCGAGCGCCCGGTACGTGGCCATGAAGCACGAGGACTGCGCCGAGGTGGGCATCCGTTCGGTCCACGAACACCTGCCGGCCGACGCCAGCCAGGAGGAGCTCGACGCCGTGGTGGCCCGGTTCAACGCCGACCCCGGCGTCCACGCCTACCTGGTCCAGCTGCCCCTGCCCGCCGGGCTCGACGAGGAGCGGACCCTGCTGGCCGTCGACCCGGACAAGGACGTGGACGGTCTCCACCCGGTCAACCTGGGGCGTCTGGTCATGGGCGCGCCGGGCCCGCTGCCGTGCACGCCGGCCGGCATCGTGGAGCTCCTGCACGCCAACGACGTCCCGGTCGAGGGCAAGCACGCGGTCGTCATCGGCCGGGGCCTCACCATCGGCCGGCCGCTCGCCCTGCTGCTGGCCTTGAAACGGACGGGGTGCAACGCCGCGGTCACCGTGGTCCACACCGGGGTCGACGACCTCGCCGGACTGGTGCGCCTCGGGGACGTCGTGGTGGCCGCGGCCGGCCGGGCCGGTCTGGTGACGGCCGACATGGTCAAGCCGGGCGCGGCCGTGGTCGGGGCGGGCACCTCGTGGGAGGGCAGGAAGGTCCTGTCCGACGTGGACGAGGGCGTGGCCGAGGTCGCCGGATGGATCACCCCGCGCCTGGGCGGCGTGGGGCCCATGACCCGGGCCCAGCTGCTGCGCAACGCGGTGCGGGCGGCGGAGCGGTCCGCATGAGCACCGGCCCCGAGACGGACGTCCGGCCCTGGGGGAGCTACACCGTGCTCGACGACCGGCCCACCTTCAAGGTGAAGCGCATCGAGGTGGCGCCGGGCCGGCGCCTCAGCTACCAGCGTCACGCCCGCCGCTCCGAACACTGGTTCATCGTCGCCGGAGTGGCCGTCGTCACCCTCGACGGTGAGCGCCACGAGGTGGCGGTGGGCCAGGCCGTCGACATCCCGGTGGGCACGGACCACCGCATCGAGAACGTCGGCGACGCCCCGGTGGTGTTCGTCGAGGTCCAGCACGGCGAGTACTTCGGCGAGGACGACATCGTCCGTCTGGAGGACGACTACGGGCGGAGCGACGCATGACGCACCGGGCCGCCGCGGTCCGGCTCGCCACCGGATGGCTGGGCACGGGCCTCCTCCTCGCGGCCCTGGCCGGACCGGCCGGCGCGCTGGTGACGCCCGACGTCTCGACGACCACGGTGGCCCCGACCACCACGACCTCGTCGTCGACCACCACGACCACGGTGGCCCCGACCACCACGACCTCGTCGTCGACCACCACGACCACCCACCCGACCACCACCACCACCTCGTCGTCGACCACCACGACCACCCACCCGACCACCACGACCTCGTCGTCGACGCCCTGGGGTCTCGTCGCCCTCGTGGTCGTGCTCGCCCTGCTGGTCCTGCTCGTGGCGCTCCTGTACCGGGCCCGCGCCCGCCGTGCCGCCTCCGACGTCTGGCGGCGCCGGGCCGTGCCGGCCCTCTCCGACGCCCGACTGGCCCGCGAGTCGCTGCTGTCGGCCTCGGCCGTCTCCGAGGACGCCGAGCTGCGGGGCGCGGTGGCCGCGCAGGTCGAGAGGGCGGCGACCGCCCTCGAGCAGGCCGGCCGCAGCGCGCCGGACCCGGTCGCCGGCACGTCGGCCACCACCGCGGCCGGAGCCCTGCGCGGCCTGGCCTTCGCCATCGAGGCCGACCGGCTCCTCCGTCAGGGGGAGCGTGCCCCCACCGGCATCCAGCTGGCCCAGGCCGACGAGGCCCGTCGGGCCCGCGACGCCGAGCTGCAGCGGGCCCTCACCGGGGTGGCCGCCCACGTGGCGCCGGCCCGCCGGGGCCGCTGACGGGGCCGGGCGCGACCACCGTGGCCTGCGGCAATGCGGGCAGTAGGCTGATCCGACCATGACCCGCATCGGCGACCTCCTGGCCAAGGGGCGGACCTACTCCTTCGAGTTCTTCCCGCCCAAGACCGACGCCGAGCAGGCCCGCCTGGTGGCCACCCTGCGGGAGCTCGAACCCCTCGGCCCGTCGTTCGTCTCGGTCACCTACCGCGGCGGAGCGGCGTCCCGCCAGCGGACGTTCGACCTCGTCACCGGCATGCTCCGTACCACCAGCCTGGTGCCGATGGCCCACCTCGTCTGCGTGGCCCACACCCGGCTGGAGCTGGCCGACATCCTGGTCGCCTACCGCAAGGCCGGGGTGGAGAACCTCATGGCCCTGGGCGGGGACCCGCCGGCGGAACCGGCCGAGGGGCTCGGTGAGCTCACCCACGCCGGCGAACTCGTCGACCTGGCCCGGGCCATCGGGGGCTTCTCGATCGGGGTGGCGGCCCATCCGGCGGGGCACCCGCTCTCGCCCGACCTGGTCAGCGACCGCGACCACCTGGCCGGGAAGCTGGCCCGGGCCGACTTCGCCGTGACGCAGTTCTTCTTCGAGGCGCACGAGTACGCCTCCCTGGTCACCGACCTCCGCGACCGGGGTGTGGACAAGCCGGTCCTGCCCGGCATCATGCCGGTCGAGCGGTTGAACTCGGTTCCGGGGATGGCCCGGATGGGCGCGGCGGTGCCCCCGTGGATGGTCGAGCGCCTCGAGGCGGCCGATGCCCGCGGCGGCGCCGAGGCCGTCCGCCGCGAGGGGGTGGCGTGCGCCACCGAGCTGTGCCAGCAGCTCCTCGAGGCCGGGGTGCCGGGGCTGCACTTCTACACGCTCAACCGCTCCAGCGCCACCCGCGAGATCTACGCCGCCCTCGGCCTCGGGGCCCCCTGAGCTGGTCCGACGCCGGTTCGACCGTGCAGTGGCGGCGGCGGTAGCCTGCGGCCCATGGCAGCCAATCCCCCCGTCCACGTCACCGTCACCGGGGCCGCCGGCCAGATCGGCTACGCCCTCCTCTTCCGGATCGCCTCGGGCCAGCTCCTCGGCGCCGACCAGCCGGTCGTCCTCCGCCTCCTCGAGATCGAGCCGGGCATGAAGGCCCTCGAGGGCGTGGTGATGGAGCTCGAGGACTGCGCCTTCCCCCTGGTCCGCGACATCGAGACCACCACCGACCTCAACACGGCCTTCGACGGCACCTCGTG
Source organism: Acidimicrobiaceae bacterium (assembly GCA_027314705.1). GTDB lineage: Bacteria > Actinomycetota > Acidimicrobiia > Acidimicrobiales > RAAP-2 > Bog-756. The sequence continues at coordinate 28,295 of DAHVAJ010000061.1, read as the reverse complement.
GGCCCTCCTGGTCGGCTCGGTGCCCCGCAAGGCCGGGATGGAGCGCGGCGACCTGCTCAATGTGAACGGCGGCATCTTCGGTCCGCAGGGCCGGGCCATCGCCGACAACGCCGCCACCGACGTGCGGGTCCTGGTGGTGGGCAACCCCTGCAACACCAACTGCCTGATCGCCCGCTCGAACGCCCCCGAGGTGCCGAGCGACCGCTGGTTCGCCATGACCCGCCTGGACGAGAACCGGGCCAAGTCCCAGCTGGCCCACAAGGCCGGCGTGCCCGTCTCCTCGGTCTCCAACCTGGCCATCTGGGGCAACCACTCGGCCACCCAGTTCCCCGACTTCCAGAACGCCCGCATCGACGGCAACCCGGCCGTCGCGGTCGTCGGTGACGAGGCGTGGCTCCGTGGCGACTTCCTCACCACGGTGCAGAAGCGAGGAGCGGCCGTCATCGAGGCCCGGGGTCTCTCGTCGGCCGCCTCGGCGGCCAACGCCGCCATCGACTCGGTCGTCTCCATCCGCACCGCCACCCCGGCCGACGACTGGACCTCCCTCGCCGTCGTGTCCAACGGCGAGTACGGGGTCCCGGCCGGACTGCAGTTCGGGTTCCCGGTGCGGGCCAACGGCGCCGGGGGGTGGACGGTGGTCGAGGGCCTGGCCCACGACGCCTTCGCCGCCGACCGCATCCGGATCACCACCGAGGAGCTCGAGGGCGAGCGGGCCGAGGTGGCCGACCTGCTGCCCTGACCGGCACCCCGGGCCCCGGCACCGGGCCCACCGGGCGCTCGCCGTCCGTCCCGCCCTAGGCTGTGGCCATGCACGACTCCGTGACCGTCCACATGGACGCCCCGCCCGACGCGGTGTGGGCCCTGGTGAGCGACGTGACCCGTATCGGAAGTTTCAGCCCCGAGACCTTCGAGGCCGAGTGGCTCGACGGTGCCCCCGGCCCCGCCGTCGGGGTCAAGTTCCGGGGCCACGTGAAGCGCAACGGCGTCGGCCCGACGTACTGGACCACCTGCTGGGTCACGGCCTGCGAACCCGGCCGCGAGTTCGCCTTCACGGTGGGCGCGCCGGACAAGGCCCTCAACACCTGGGGCTACACCATCGAGGAGGCCGCCGACGGCGGCTCCGAGGTGACCGAGTCGTTCCGCCTCGCCGACAAGGCGGCACTGCGGGTGTACTGGGCGCTGTTGGGCTGGGCCCGGGGCAGGACCAACCGCGAGGGCATGCGCACCACCCTCGAGCGCATCAAGGCCGAGGTCGAACGGGACGCTCCCTAGGAGGCCGCGGCCTCGCGGCGGGCGGGACGGCGATGACCTTCGCCCCTTCCGGCCCGCGCCCTCACGGACGCATCATGGGGTCATGGCACGGCGACCGCAACGACCCACGCGTCGGTGGGCTGCGCTCCCCGCGGCCTCGCGGCGGGCCATCGTGGTGCTCTCGGTGGTCCAGTTGACCCTGGCCGGCGCGGCCTGGGCCGATCTGCTCCGGCGGACGAAACAGGCCGTGCGCGGGCCCAAGTGGGCGTGGGCCCTCGTCATCGCCGTCAACTTCGTCGGGCCCCTTCTCTACTTCCACCGGGGGCGGGTGCGCCCCCCGGTGACCGGCAGCGACCGTCGCGCCGATCCCGGCGAACGGAGGACAGACGTCGGCGGTGGGACGCACCCGGGGAGCCGTCTCCCGGGGCCGGCGGCGACCGGAGCCGTCGGGGCTGCGTCCCGCCGGTAGGGCCCCGGCCGGTGGCCACCGCCGACGTCGTCCCTTTCGTCTCCTCGCCGGCCATCTCCTGCGGCTCGGTCTCGAGCGCGAGCGCAGCCACGACGAGGGCCAGGACGCCCCGGCGGGGCTCGGCGCCCTCGCCCTCCTGGCCGTCCTCGGCACGGCGGCCGCGCACCGGGGTCCCCGGTCGGCGGCCGGTCGGCGTGGCCCCGCCCCTGGCCGTCGGGTACCGGAGGGCGGGCGCCGACGCTCCGGGCTCGGCGACCGAGGTCGCCGCCATGACCGCCTGCCTGCTCGGGGCCTTGGCCTCCTCCCGTGCGCCACTCGCTGCCGCGCTGGCCATCGGGGGCGCCGTCGTCGTGGCCGCAGGCCGGGGATCCACCGCTTCTCCCGCCACGTCATCCCGGCGGAGGAACTCGACCACGGCCTCGCGCTGCTCATCGTGGCCCCGGTCGTCCTTCCCCTGCCCTCCGACCGGAGCCTCGGCCTGACCGCGGCTCGGCCCCGGCAGGCCGAGGTCCGCCGGGCAGGTGGCCCGGCGACCCGCTCCCTACCGGACGCGGCTCGGGGGGTCGGTGGGAGTCCCCTGGACCATGGGGAGCACCTCCCCGACCATGTCCTGGCCGATGGCGATGGTGGAGGTGAGGAGGGCGACGGCCTCCTCGTCCCGGCCCTGTTCGATCATCCACTTCACCGCCGTGAGGTGCTGCAGGATGGAGTCGCTGACCTCGAGGGCGCTGGCCTGGCGGCAGGCCGTCTCCTCCAACCTCTGGTGCTGCGCCTGCGCATCCAGCTCGCGTCGCTGGGCCTCCTCGATCTGATCGGTGGCCCGACCCAGCAGGACGCCGAGAAGCAGCAGCCCGGCGGCCCGGGAGAGCCACCCGGTGGCGTCGATGTCCCCGACCCCGTCCATGATCTCGACGGCAGCGAAGAGCACGAGGCCGACGGTCGCTCCCACCAGGCCGCCCCGGAGGCCGAAGGCCACGGCCAGGAGGGCCACGGGGAGCGAGTAGAGGATGTCGACGGCCTCACCGCTCTGGTCGGCGAAGACGCGGCCGAGCGTGACCAGCGCGAACAGCGCCGTAGCCAGCACCACCGCCTCGCGCGGGTGGGTCCGGTACCACGGCGTCCATGTCCGCTCTCGGTTCCTTCGTACTGCCCCCATCTGCATGCCTCCCCATCGAGCATCGCCAACCCACCCGCGCTTCGCCAGGGACGAAAGTCCCGAAGCGCCCGGCCGGTCGCCGGTCCCTTGACGGGCGTCGGCGGGAGCCCGAGACTGCCGGAGTGGGCGCACCGGGAGGCAGGCTCCGGCCGGAGGGGGGGCGGGCGCCCGGCCCGCCGGCCGGCACCGACCCGGACCTCCGTGCGGCGCTGGCCGTCCAGCTGGCCCGGGCCGGGTGCGTGGCCGCCGAGGAGGAGGCCGCGGAGCTGGTAGGTGCTGCCGCGGACCGGACGGCTCTCGCCGCCCTCCTCTCCCGGCGCCTGGCCGGGGAGCCGCTGGCCTGGGTCACCGGCTCGACCCGCTTCTGCGGGGTCGACGTGGCCGTGGACCCCGGCGTCTACGTACCCCGCTGGCAGAGCCAGGCACTGGCCCGGCAGGCCGCCCGCCTCCTCCCGGCCGACGGGGTGGCCGTCGACTTGTGCACGGGCAGCGGGGCCATCGCCCTGGTGCTCCGGTCGGTGCGGCCCGGCGCCACCGTGGTGGCCACCGAGATCGATCCGGTGGCTGCCGCCTGCGCCCGCCGGAACGGGGTCGCCGTCCACCTGGGCGACCTGGACGGACCCCTCCCCGCCGAGTTGGCCCGTCGGGTGGACGTCCTGGTCGCCGTCCCGCCCTACGTCCCGGCCGGGGCCCTGCACCTGCTGCCCGGCGACGCCCGGGTCCACGAGCCCCTGGCGGCGCTGGTGGGGGGAGCGACCGGTCTCGACGTGGTGACCCGCATCGTCACCTCCGGTCTCGGCTGGCTCCGCCCCGGGGGCTGGCTCCTGCTCGAGGTCGGGACCGACCAGGTGGCCGCGGTGCACCGGCTCTGTGCCGATGCCGGCTACGGACGGCTCGGCGTCCACGCCGGTGAGGACGGCGAACCACGTGGTGTGCTCGCTCGACGGGGCCGTTGACGGCCGGTCGCGGCCCGGCCGCCCCGGTGCGGTGTCCCTACGCCCGGGCGGGCACCAGCTCGATCCGGTTGCCGAAGGGGTCGTCGACGTACCACTGGGGCATGCCGGGCACCTCGACCACGTGACGGGGCGCGTGACCGGCGGCCTCCAACCGGGCGCACAGCGCTCCGATGCCGACGACCGCCAGGGCGGGGTGGGCCTTGCGGGCCGGACGGAACCCGTCCTCCACGCCGAGGTGGACCCGGAGCGGACCCCGTTCGAACCAGCAGCCGCCCCGGACCTCGAGCTCGGGCGGCTTGGGCACCCGCGGGATGCCGAGCAGGCCCTCGTAGAAGGCGGTCGCCACCGCCTCCCCACCGGCCGGCATGGCCAACTGCACGTGGTCGAGGACCTCGACCCGGTACCCCTCCGGCACGTCTGCGAGCCTATCGAGTCCCGGACCTCAGCCTTCGGGCGGGGGGCGCAGGTCCCGCCGGAGTGGATGGTCCTCCGGCACCTCGACCAGGTGGATGCGGAGGCCGTCGGGGTCGTCCACCCAGGCCTCGAGGAGACCCCAGGGTTCGAGGACCGGGGGCCGGGCCAGGGCCACGCCCCGGGCGGTCAGCCCGGCCACGGTCTCCTCCAGGGAGCGGACCTGGAGCCAGAGGGCCACGCCGGGACGGCCTGGGGGAGGTCCGGCGTGGCCGACCACCTCGACCGTGCCCCCACCGGCGAAGAAGACGACGCCGCGCCCGGACCCCTCGCCGAACTCCCGGGCCACGGCCAGACCGAGGCCCTGGCCGTAGAAGGCGAGCGAGCGCTCGAGGTCGGACGGGTGGACGAGGGTCCGACTGGTCAGGATCTCCACGGCGGGCCTCCAGTGGCGGGGTCGGGACCCTGTCTACACCGGTCCGGCGTTCAGTAGGTGGTGTCGGCGTCGACGACCCGGGTGAGGGCCCGGGCCGCCACCAGCAGCGCCTGGCCGGCCACCAGGACCGAGAGGTCCCCCCGCACCCGGACGTGGCCGTCGGTGAGCGCCTCCGCCGGGGTGAGTGCGCCGGTGGCCAGGGCCACCGCGACCTCGTAGGCCAGGACGATGGTCACGTCGACTGGTGTGGCCGGCGTTGCGTCGAGCGGCGCCACGGCCAGACGTGCGGTGCCCGCCTCGGCCGTCAGCAGCAGGCGCACGTCGCCGTCGGGCCCCCCGTGGACCTCCTGGGCGACGGAGAAGCTCCCGTCGGCGGCGGCCAGCCCGGCATCCGGGCCGGGCTGGGGGAGCGACGCGCCGTCGAGGGCGGCGTTGAGGGCCTCGGCCCACGCCTCGGTCAGGAAGCGGGGCACGCCGTCCTCCGTGTCGCCCGGCTCAGGCGTCGGGCGGGGCGTCGTCCCCGGGGAACGTCGCCGGCGGTGCCGCCACGGCGGCGGCCACCGCCCCCCCGGTGTCGTGGGGATGGGGCAGGGGGACGCCGCGGACCTCCTCCGATGGCCGCACCGCGGCCGGCCCCTGGGCCGGGGCCGAGACGGCCGCCTCGGCGGCCGTCCGCTTGGTCCGGTTGAGGATCTTGCGTCCGAGCCAGGCCACCGGGTCGTACTTGGCGTCGACCACCCGCTCCTTCAGCGGGATGATGGCGTTGTCGGTGATCTTGATGTGCTCGGGACAGACCTCGGTGCAGCACTTGGTGATGTTGCACTTGCCGAGACCCTGCTCCTCCTGGAGGAGCTGGCGCCGGTCGTTGGTGTCGAGCGGATGCATCTCGAGCTCGGCCGACCGGATGAAGTAGCGCGGCCCGGCGTACGCCGTCTTGTTCTCCTCGTGGTCGCGGGTGACGTGGCAGACGTTCTGGCACAGGTAGCACTCGATGCACTTGCGGAACTCCTGGCTCCGGTCGACGTCCATCTGGGCCATGCGGTATCCGCCTGCCGCCTCCTCGTCCTCGGTCCTCGACCTCGGGAGGAGAGGGGGGATGCGCTTGGCCATCTCGTAGTTGAAGGACACGTCGGTCACCAGGTCCCGGATGATCGGGAAGGACCGCATGGGGGCGACCGTCACCGTCTCCCCGGGCGGAAGGGTGTCCATGCGGGTCATGCACATGAGCGACGGCCTGCCGTTGATCTCAGCCGAGCACGATCCGCACTTGCCGGCCTTGCAGTTCCATCGGCAGGCGAGGTCGGGGGCGGACGTGGCCTGCACCCGGTGGATGACGTCGAGCACGACCTCGCCCTCCTGGGCGGGCATCACGTACTCCTCGAAGGCGCCGCCGTCCTGGTCACCGCGCCAGATGCGCAGGGTGACCTCCCCGCTCTGGGTGCCGCGGACGATTTCCTCTGCCATCAGTGGACCTCCTCGAACAGGGCCTGGAGCTCCTCGGGCATCACGGGGACGGGCTCGGGGGTGACGGAGATGCTCCGGACGGAGGGCGTCCCGCCCGTGCCCGGGGCGGCCGCGTCGGGATGGGCGATGCGCTCCACGAAGTTGACCTTCACGAGCTCGGGGTCGGGCTGCGGGTAGTCGTTGCGGGTCTGCCCGCCCCGGCTCTCCTTGCGCTCGAGGGCACCGAGCGTCGTGCACCGCGAAACGGTGAGCATGGAGGGCAGGTCGGTGGCCAGGTTCCAGCCCGGGTTGTATCGGGGGTCACCGCCCACGGCCAGGTTGGTCGCCCGGTCCTCGAGCTCCTCGATGCGACCGAGGGCCTCCTCGAGCTCCGAACCGGTCCGGATGATCCCGACCAGGCTCTGCATGGTCTCCTGGAGGTCGGACTGGATGTCGTAGGGGTTCTCTCCGGCCTCACGCTCGAAGGGGGCGAGGGCCGCGTCGATGGCCGCCTCCACCTGGCCCCGGTCCACCGTGACGGCGCCGGCACGGCCGGCGGCGAACTGGCCGGCCCCGATGCCCGCCCGACGGCCGAAGACGATGAGGTCGGAGAGGGAGTTGCCACCGAGCCGGTTGGAGCCGTGCATCCCGCCGGCCACCTCTCCGGCGGCGAAGAGCCCGGCGACGGTGGTGGCCGCCGAGTCGGCGTCGACCCGCACGCCGCCCATGATGTAGTGGCAGGTCGGGCCCACCTCCATGGCCTCGGCGGTGATGTCGACCCCGGCCAGCTCCTTGAACTGGTGGTACATCGAGGGCAGGCGCCGACGGATGTCCTCGGGGGTGCGCCGGGAGGCGATGTCGAGGAAGACGCCGCCGTGCTGGCTGCCCCGGCCGGCCTTCACTTCGGCGTTGATCGAGCGGGCCACCTCGTCTCGGGGAAGGAGCTCCGGCGGGCGGCGCCCCGCGGTGTGGTCGTCGTACCACTTGTCCGCCTCGTCCTCGGAGTCCGCTGTCTCGGTCGCGAACATCGGCGGGATGTAGTCGAACATGAACCGCTGGCCCTCGGAGTTGCGGAGCACCCCACCGTCGCCGCGCACGCCCTCGGTGACGAGGAGACCCCGCACCGACAGGGGCCACACCATCCCCGTCGGGTGGAACTGGATGCACTCCATGTCGATGAGGTCGGCCCCGGCCCACAGGGCCATGGCGTGGCCGTCCCCGGTCGACTCCCAGGAGTTGGACGTGTACATCCAGCTCTTGCCCACGCCCCCGGTGGCGAGCACGACCGACTTGGCCTGGAAGACGACGAACGCTCCGGTCGGCCGCCAGTAGCCGACCACGCCGGAGACGGCGCCGTCCGGGTCGTGGAGGAGGCGGAGGACCTTGCACTCCATGAAGACGTCGATGCCGTCGGCCACCGCCTTCTGCTGGAGGGTGCGGATGATCTCGAGGCCGGTCCGGTCGCCGACGTGGGCGAGCCGGGCGTAGCGGTGGCCGCCGAAGTCTCGCTGGAGGATGAGGCCGTCCGCCGTGCGGTCGAAGAGGGCACCCCACTGCTCGAGCTCGCGCACCCGGTCCGGCGACTCCTGGGCGTGCAGCTGGGCCATGCGCCAGTTGTTGAGCATCTTGCCGCCGCGCATGGTGTCGCGGAAGTGGACCTCCCAGTTGTCCTCGGCGTAGACGTTGCCCAGGGCCGCCGCCACGCCACCCTCGGCCATGACCGTGTGGGCCTTGCCCAGCAGGGACTTGCAGACGAGGGCCGTCCGCAGGCCCATGGCCCGGGACTCGATGGCGGCCCGGAGGCCGGCGCCTCCGGCCCCGATGATGACAACGTCGTAGTCGTGGGTCTCGTACTCGGTCATGGGTCTGCCGCTCCTAGAAGTGGAAGCCGTAGTCGTGGATGGTGCCGCTGGCCACCAGGCGGACGTAGAGGTCCGTGAAGGCGACGAAGGTGAGGCTCATCCAGGCGAAGAGCATGTGCTTCCCGTTGAGCGGGCTGAACGCCTTCCACAGCCGGTGGCGGATGGGCGCTTGCGAGAAGAGCTTCGCACCGCCACCGCACAGGTGACGACAGGCGTGACAACTGAGCGAGTAGAGCCACAGCAGCGTGGCGTTGACGAGGAGGACCGCCGTCCCCACGCTGAAGCCGAGACCGTGACCCGGCTGCCGGAAGGCGACGACGGCGTCGACGGTCAGGATGACGTTGAAGACGAGGCCGAAGTAGAAGAAGTAGCGGTGCACGTTCTGGAGGAGGAGCGGGAAGCGCGTCTCCCCCGAGTAGGAGCCGTGGGCGTCGGCCACTGCGCACGCCGGCGGGGCCAACCAGAACGACCGGTAGTAGGCCTTCCGGTAGTAGTAGCAGGTCATCCGGAAGCCCAGCGGGAAGATCAGGATGAGGAGGGCCGGGGAGATCGTCCACCAGGTGATGACGGTGGACGGGTGGCTGCCAGGGACGCAGCTGGCGGTGAGGCACGGCGAGTAGAACGGCGAGATGAGGTCGCGGTTCACCGACGCCCCGACGTAGTAGTCCTTGTTGACGAACGCCGCCCAGCTGGCGTAGGCCACGAAGCTGGTCAGCACGGCCACCGTGACGAGGGGCTGGACCCAGTAGCGGTCGGTGCGCAGGGTCGGGACGTCCGGTCCTCCCCGGGCCCCTCCCAGCACCACCGGGGTCACGCTTGCGTCCTGCGTCGTCGTCACTGCGCATTCTCCCTCATGGCGCCTTCCCGGGTCAGGTTACGCGACCGCCCCTGGAGGCTCGCCGTCCGGGACGGGCTCCGTCCCGGCGCGCGCGCCCGTGGCGGAGGTCGCTGACGGTGGATCATCTTTCCATCCCCGGCGTCCCGGTGCGAAACCGCTGCCCGACCCGTCCCGCCAGGGGGCCGTCTCGCCGGGGGGCCGTCCCGCCGGGTGGTCCCCACGCGTAGGCTCGCAACATGACCGCGCCCGAGCACGCCGACCGCCCCGCCCCGCCGCTCGACCTGACGACCCGGCTGACCCCGCCGCCGGACATCACCACGCTCGGTGGCCTGCGCCAGGCGGGGTGGACCCCGATGGCGGTGGCCGACGAGGTCCGACGCAACGCCGCGGCCCGCATCGCCGCCGGAGAGCCCCTTGTGACCGGGGTGCTCGGCTTCGAGGCCACCGTCCTACCCCAGCTCGAGAACGCCGTCCTGGCCGGTCACGACATCATCCTGCTCGGGGAACGGGGCCAGGCCAAGTCCCGCATCGTTCGCTCCCTGGTGGGCCTGCTCGACGAGTGGCTGCCCGTCGTCGCCCACTCCGAGATCAACGACGATCCGTTCCACCCGGTCTCCCGCTTCGCCAAGGACCTCCTGGCCGAGGCGGGCGACGACCTTCCCGTGGCCTGGGTGCACCGCAGCGACCGGTACGGCGAGAAGCTGGCCACCCCGGACACGTCCATCGCCGACCTCATCGGCGAGGTCGACCCCATCCGGGTCGCCGAGGGCCGCTACCTCTCCGATGAGCTGACCATCCACTACGGCCTCGTGCCCCGGCTCAACCGCGGCATCTTCGCCGTCAACGAGCTGCCCGACCTCGCCGAGCGCATCCAGGTCGGCCTCCTCAACGTCCTCGAGGAGCGGGACGTGCAGATCCGTGGCCACCGGGTCCGCCTGCCGCTCGACATCATGTTGGTGGCCACCGCCAATCCGGAGGACTACACCAACCGCGGCCGCATCATCACCCCCCTGAAGGACCGCTTCGGCGCCCAGATCCGTACCCACTATCCGCCCGACGCGGCCACCGAGCTCCGTATCGCCGAGCTCGAGGTCGACCTGCCCGGCCGGGGCGGGGCCGTCCCCGGCGGCCGCCCGGGCACGCCGTCGGTCGAGATGCCGTCGTTCATGGCCGAGATCGTGGCCGAGCTCAGCCAGCTGGCCCGTCAGAGCCCCCACCTCAACCAGCGCTCCGGTGTCTCGGTTCGCCTCACCATCGCCAACTACGAGACGCTGGCGGCCAACGCCACCCGTCGTGCCCTCCGCAACCACGAGACGGAGGCCGTGCCCCGTATCTCCGACCTCGAGGCCCTCGTCGCCTCGACCCAGGGGAAGGTCGAGATCGAGTCGCTGGAGGAGGGGCGCGACGAGGCCATCCTGTCCCAGCTGGTGCACGCCGCCGTCCTGCTCGTCTTCCGGCGCCGGGTGCACCTGTCCGAGCCCCAGGCCGTGGTGAGCGCGTTCAGCGAGGACACAGTGGTCCACGCCGGCGACGACCTGCCCGCGGTCGCCTACGCCGAGACGCTCGCCACCCTGCCCGTCCTCTCGCCCACCGTCCTCTACCTCACCGGCGGTTCGGAGGACCCGGCCCTCGTGGCGAGCGCCGTCGAGTTCCTGCTGGAGGGCCTCCACCTGACCAAACGGCTCAACAAGGAGGCGGCCGGCGGGCGGGCCACCTACCGGGGGCGCGGATGACCTGGCGGTACGCCTACCGCCGCTGGGACGGCACCCAGGAGTCGCTGGTCGACGACGCCGACGCCGTCCTGGCCGAGCTCACCGACGACCTCCTGGCCAACGGCGACCTCCACGAGGCGCTCCAGCGGATGCTCAACCGCGGCTGGCAGACCCCGGACGGCCGCCAGGTCCAGGGCCTGCGCGAGCTCCTCGACCGGCTCCGGATCGAGCGGGAGGAGCAGCTCGAGCGCGGAGACCTCGGTGGCGCCTACCGCGAGATCGCCGAGGGGCTCCAGGAGGTCCTGGCCGAGGAGCGCCTCGGCCTCGAGCAGCTCGAGGCCGGTGCCCGTGACTCGGGCGACCAGCGGCGTCAGGAGGTGACCGACCAGGTGGCGGCCGAGCGGCGGATGCAGCTCGACCTGCTGCCCAACGACCTCGCCGGGCAGGTGCGCGGGCTCCAGCACTACGAGTTCGTGTCCTCCGAGGCCCGCCAGCACTTCGAGGAGCTGATGGAGCGCCTGCGCGACGAGGTGGCCAGGACCTACTTCGACGAGATGTCCGAGGCCCTGGCCAATCCCGACCCGGCCAGCCTCGAGCACATGCGCCAGGCGTTCGACTCCCTCAACCGCATGATCGAGCAGCGGCAGGCCGGCGAGCCGATCGATCCCAGCTTCGAGTCGTTCATGGAGCAGTTCGGTGACCTGTTCCCGGGCAACCCCCGCGACCTCGACGAGCTCCTCGAGCAACTCGCCGCCCGCATGGCCGCGGCCCAGGCCATGTGGAACTCGATGTCCCCCGAGCAGCGGGCCCAGCTCCAAGGGCTGGCCGAGTCGCTCCTCGAGGACCTCGACCTGCGGTGGCAGGTCGACCGCCTGGCCGGCAACCTGCAGGGGGCGTTCCCCGACGCCGGCTGGGAGCAGCGCTTCCGCTTCCGGGGCGCCGACCCGATGGGCATGGGCGAGGCCACCGACGCCGCCGCCCGTCTCCGCGACCTCGACGAGCTCGAGGAGTTCCTGCGTTCGGCCTCGTCGCCGGCCGCCCTGTCCGAGGTCGACCTCGACAAGGTCCGGCGTCACCTCGGCGAGGACGCCGCCGACTCCCTCGACCGCCTCGCCCGCCTGGCCAGGCAGCTGGAGGACGCCGGCCTCATCGACCAACGAGAGGGACGCTACGAGCTCACGCCCAAGGGGATCCGGCGCATCGGCCAGCAGGCGCTCTCGGACCTCTTCTCGCAGTTGACCAAGGACCGGGTGGGCAACCACGCCTCGACCTGGACCGGCACCGGCCACGACCGCGAGGAGACGACCAAGGCCTACGAGTTCGGCGATCCGTTCAACCTCGACCTGTCGCGCACCGTGCACAACGCCGTGCGGCGGGCGGGCAGCGGGGTACCCGTCCACCTGCACCCCGACGACTTCGAGGTCATCGAGACGGAGGCCCTCACCCGTTCGGCCACGGTACTGCTCCTCGACCTCTCGCTCTCGATGCCGATGCGCGACAACTTCGTGCCGGCCAAGAAGATGGCCATGGCCCTGCACACGCTCATCTCCTCACGATTCCCGCGCGACTACCTCGGCCTGGTCGGCTTCTCGGAAGTGGCCCGCGAGATCGAGCCCGAGGACCTGCCCACGGTGAGTTGGGACTACGTCTACGGCACCAACCTCCAGCACGGCCTCATCCTCGCCCGCAAGCTGCTCGCCCACCAGCAGGGCACCAGGCAGATCATCCTCGTCACCGATGGCGAGCCCACCGCCCACCTGGTCCCCTACGACCGCGGCATCGGCCACGACGTCTTCTTCAACTACCCGCCGGTGCCCGAGACGCTCGAGGTCACGTTGGCCGAGGTGCTGCGGTGCACCAAGGCCGGCATCACCATCAACACCTTCCTGCTCGACCCCGACCGGGGTCTGTGGGGCTTCGTCGAACAGCTGGCCCGGATCAACCGCGGCCGCACCTTCGCCACCTCGCCCGGCGACCTCGGCGACTACGTGCTCGTCGACTTCCTCAACCACAAGACGGCGGTCCGTCGGCGCGGCCGGACCGGCTGACCCGTACGCGACCGGTTGCGCTTCCGATCACAAGCGGCATTTTCTCTTGCGTTTCCGCGTCGCATCGGGAAGGATGACATATCTGTAGTTACACGCGTGCCATGCGGTGTGGGCGAACCGCAGGCAAAAGTGGGAGGGAGGTCTGGCGATGGACATGGTCTCGTTGATGTACGGGCCCCAGGAGCGGACCTGGCAGACGAAGGCGAATTGCATGGGGGTCGACCCCGACCTCTTCTTCCCCGAGCGGGGGGCGTCGACCCGCGAGGCGAAGGAGGTCTGCCGAGGGTGCGTGGTGCGCGAGGACTGCCTCGAGTACGCACTGGCCAACGGCGAGAAGTTCGGCATCTGGGGGGGGTTGTCCGAGCGTGAGCGGCGCCGGCTCCGGCGCCAGCGGGCCATGCAGCGGCGGGCGGCCGCCTCCTGAGCAGGGCGACCTGCCGGGCGTTCAGCCTCGTCCGGTCGCCAGGCGGGCCTCGATGGTGACCGAGGCGTCGACGCCGATCTCGGGCCACCGTGTCGGCGGGACGGCGGCCAGCGCCGAGGCCGGCAGCAGCCCGACGAGCTCACCCCGGACGGTCCGGCACCCGAGGGCCGTTGCCCCCTCGCTCACCGCGTCGAAGACGTCGGTGAGACGTATCCCGTCCGGTTCGGTGACGTTGCAGCTGACCTGGGCACCTCCGGACACAGCCAGCCCGAGGGTGCGCAGGCCCGGGCACCGGAGCCGGTCGGCCAGGATCCGGGCGGCGCCGAGGGCCGCGGCCGGTCCGTCCGGGCCCTCGAGGGCCGGCGCGATCCAGACGTTGTAGGCGACCAGCACCGATCGCACCCCGACGGCCACCGCGCCGGCCGTGGGGTGCGGTCGAGGCGGGCCGGCGTCGGGTGCAAGCGTGCGAAAGGCGCCGCGGCGCACCTCGGGCAGGCTGCGCTCCGGGCCGTAGCAGAAGCAGGGGAGGGCGAGCTCGGCGCCGGCCCAGGCGCAGAAGGCGTCCCGGGCGTCCCGGGTCGCTCCGAAGGGGGTGGCCGCGCGGCCGGCCAGCCCCAGGGGGACGAAGGGGACGACGTCGACCGCGCCGAGGCGGGGATGGGCGCCGGCGTGGGAGGAGAGGTCGATCCGGGCCACGGCCTCGGTGGTCACGGCCCGGGCCGCATCCTCCACCTCCGCCAGGCCGCCGCCCAGGGTCAGGACTGAGCGATGGTGGTCGCCGTCGACGTGGACGTCGAGAAGGGTGGACCCGGCGGCGCCGGCCACAGCATCGACGACCCTGCGGTCACGCCCCTCGGAGATGTTGACGACGCACTCGGCCGGAGACTCCGGTCCGGCCACGTCGCCGGTCCCTCGGGTGGTCCTCAGACGGCGATGGCCCGCGACACCCGGCGTCGCCGAAGGATGCGCCGACGCTCCCGCTCCGACTTGCCGCCCCAGACCCCGTGGTCGATCCGCTCATCGAGCGCGTACTCGAGGCACAGGCCGGCCACCGGGCACTCGGCGCAGATCTTCTGCGCCGCCTGCACGCCCACGCCGTCGCTCGGGAAGAAGATGGTCGGTGAGAGTTCCTTGCACTTCCCCTCGGCCATCCATTCCGTGTCCATGGTTCCTCCGTCGTCCTGTCGTCGTGACTGTCGTCGTGGGACGAGCGGTCCGTCGGCCCCTGCTCCCGACCGGGCTCCTGCTGCGTCCTTCGCCTCTGAAGTGTCACACGGTGCAACACCGGGTCGGGTGGATTCCGGCCCTTCTGCGACTATCCTGACCAGATTCTTATCGGGGACCTGGGACTTCTTAGACAAGTAGGACGCCCTCGCGACCGGGACGGGTCCGCCGGCGGCCACCCCGGCGCCGTGCCCGGGGTCGGTCGGGGAGCCGGGTAGGATCGGCCTGTCCAGCCCCGAGGAGGACCCGCCACCATGACGCCCCCCGACGATCCGATCCTCCCCGAGGAGGACGAGGAGCCTCAGCCGCCGGTCGGCCACATCCGGATCGTCTACCTGGGCCCGGTGGCACCCCACTGGGACGTCCGCTCGGACTTCGGCGACCCGGCGCTGATCGAGGAGTTCCGGCGCCGCACCAACGCCCGGCTCGTGCTCCTGCCCCCGCACGATCCGCAGTTCCGGCGCAACCGGGAGCGGGTCGTCCGCGACGCCGAACGCGAGAACCTGTTGCTCGAGTGGGACCTCGGCCAACCGGAGGACGAGGCTCCGGCCGTGCCCTCCGGTGCCGCACCGGCGGCCGAGACGCCGGCCTGACCGCCCGGCGCCGGCTCAGTCCACCGGCGGTCCGTCGGGGTCGGGGAGGTCGATCCGCTCGAGCCAGAGGCCCGGAGCGTCGACCTCGTTCGGGGTGGGCAGGGTGCGCGCACCGGTCCACAGTCGGGCCAGCCCGTCCTCGCCGGCCCGTTCGAGCACCCCGGCGACGAAGGCCCGGCCCCGGTCGACCTGGGCCTGGTCGAGGTCGAGCCCGAAGAGGGCCCCGGCCGCCTCCTCGCCCTTGCCCCGCTCGGTGCGGCGCCGGTACCAGGCCTCGGCCAGGGCGGCGTGCGAGCCCACCAGCCGCTCCCCGACCACGGCCGCGATGTGATCGGCGTAGCCGTCGACCACGACGGCCAGGGAGGTGAGCTGATCCGAGGTGCGGCGTGACTCGGGGGTGAGGAGGTCGCCGAGCAGCGCCTCGGGATCGCCCATCATCCCCTGGAGCGACTCGAGGTCCATGTCACCGGACGGTCCGCCCGGCCCGAGCATGCCCTGCAGCCGGGTGGTGAGGTCCCGCTGGGCGGCGGCCTGGCCCTCGGCCATGGACAGGAGCAGCTTCTCGAAGTGCACCCGTGTGGTCGGTCGGCTGAGGACGGAGTGGGTGGCGAGCTCCCGGGCGCACACCCACAGCAGGGTCTCCTCCTCGGGGAGGCTCCAGTCCTCGGCGAAGGCGGTGATGTTCGCGGTGACGAGGATCAGCTCGTCGGCAGGTGCCCACGGCAGAGCCAGGGGGTACTGCCCCAGTGCCCGCTGGGCCAGGTGGCCGACGACCGAGCCGATCTGCAGGCCGAAGAGCATGGGCCCGATGGCCGTGGCCCACTGTCCGAGGAGGGCCGCGAAACCGGCGTCGCCGTCAGTGGCGACCAGGTCGGGTGCGGCTCCCGCCGCCGGTGTCGGGGGTGTCTCGGGTCGGGCGGCCATGGCCGTGAGCACGGGGCGCCAGGACTCGAGAGCACGGGCGGTCCACTCCCCGCGTCCCACCGGCACGCAGGTGAGCCGCCGGCCATCGGGCGAGACGGGCAGGCCGGTCGCTTCGGTCACGTTGAGCTCGGCAACCCGGGAGAGCTGCTCGACGGCGATGCGTTGCAGCGGCTCGACGTTGGCTTCCGGGCTCCCGCCCGTCGCCACCTGGAGGGCGAAGGTCCGCGTCGTCTCCCACGAATCGGCCCCCTGCGTCCCGAGCATCTGGACGAGGTCGCCGAGGAGCGACTGGAAGGGGTTCGCCGGGTCCCCGGGGTCGGACGGTGCCATGTCCCAATGCTACGGCCCACCCGCCGCGGTCCGTGCGCCGGCCCGGGGCGGCCTCACTCCAGCACGACGTCGACGGTGGAGGTGGCGCCCGCTCGGACGAAGCCGACGACGACCTGGGTGCCCGGGGGTTGTGCGTACAGGCGCGTGCGCAGTTCGGCCGCCGAGTGGACCGGTGCCCCGTTGACGGAGGTCACGACGTCGCCGGCCGCCAGGCCCGACACGGCGGCGGCACCGTCGGGATCGATGGTGGCCAGCACGGCGCCGTCGGTGCCGGGTGCGTCGACGGCGGCGGCACCGAGCGCTCCCTGGACGATCGTGCCGCCGGCCACGAGCTGGTCGGCCACGACCCGCACCAGCTGGGCGGGGAGGAAGACGGACTCGACCCCGCGGGGCGTGACCACCACCTGGTCCAGGACGCCGACCACCGTGCCCGCCCGGTCGACCAGTGGACAGCCGATGTCGGCCGCGCTGAGCGGGGTGGCCACCGCGGTCGAGGCGAAGGCGGCCACGGTGCCGGTCCCCTGGGCCCGGCCCGACGCCGTGACCGTGCCACCGTAGAGGCGAGCGGAGAGCGGGGCGGTGCCTGCGGCCACCCGCTCGGAGAGCGCCCAGGCCAGGCTGCCCGGCGCCGGGTCGCCGGCGGCGAAGGTGGCGGCGGGCAGGTCGTCGTCGATCCGGACGACGGCGATGCCCGAGGTCGGGTCGGTGGCGAGGAGCGTCGCCGGGCGCCGGGCGCCGTCCGGTTCGACGGCGGTGATGGATCGGGCGCCGTCCACGAGGGAGCAGAGGGTGGCGATGATGCCGCCCGCCTCGGCCACCACGCCGGTCCCCTCCACCGTCCCGCCGTTGCGCACGACGATCAGGGCGACCGTCGAGGGCAGGAGCGCCGTCGCCGCCGAGGTCATCCGGGAGGCCACGGCGGGGGGCGTGCCCGCCTGCGTGGTCGGGACTCCCGTGAAGGTGGCCGTGGTGGGGGCGGGGCCGCGGTCCGCCGTCGAGGTGGCGACCACGATGCCAGCGGTCAGGAGCACGAACACGAGCCCCACGGTGACGCCGGCGAGCATGATCGGCGCAGCCCGGCCTGGTGGGGCCGTGATCCGTCCCGCAGGGGCGCCGCCCGCTTCCGAGGGGTGCCGCCACAGGCGGTCGTCGGGGGGGATCCACCCGCGCATCGGCCCACCGTCCCCGTCCCGACTGTCATCGGGAAGGGCGCCTCCACCCCCCGGGTACTCGTCGCGCACGGCGGAGAGGCTACCGGCCGGCACTCGCGAAAGACGGTCACCTACCGTGCCGCACCGCCCGGCGCCGGGGCGCCTCCCCGGAGGGTCCGGGGACCGCCCTACGATGACGGGGTGGCCAGGGACCTCGCAATCGATCTCGGGACGGCCAACACCCTGATCTTCGCCAAGGGACGCGGGATCATCCTCAACCAACCCACGGTGATCGCGCTCAACACCCGCACCCAGGAGGTGCTGGCGGTGGGGGACGAGGCGTGGCAGATGATCGGGCGCACGCCCGGGTACATCGTCGCCGTCCGCCCGCTGCGCGAGGGGGCCATCACCGACTTCGACATCACCGAGCGCATGCTCCGGCTCCTGTTGCGGCGCGCCGGACTGACCAAGCTCACCCGACCCAAGGTACTCATCTGCGTCCCCTCGGCCATCACCTCGGTCGAGCGCCGGGCGGTCAAGGAGGCGGCCCGGCGGGCCGGCGCCGCCGCCGCCCACCTCATCGAACAGCCCATGGCCGCGGCCATCGGGGCCGGCCTGGACATCCACGAGCCGGTGGGCAACATGGTGGTCGACGTGGGCGGCGGAACCACCGAGACGGCCGTCATCTCGCTGGGCGGGGTGGTGGCGTCCCGGGCCATCCGGTGCGGAGGCTTCGACATGGACGCCGCCATCCAGGCCTACGTGCGCACGAAGTACGGCATGGCCATCGGCGAGCGCACCGGTGAGGAGATCAAGCTGGCCATCGGGTCTGCGCTGCCCCAGCCGGGCGAGGCCCGGGCCGAGGTCCGGGGCCGGGAGGTCACCACCGGACAGCCCCGGACGGTGGTGCTCACCGCCGCCGAGGTCCGCGACGCCCTGCGCGAACAGGTCGACCTCATCGTCGAGACCGTCCTCGCCTGCCTGTCCGACGCGCCGCCCGAGCTGGCCCAGGACATCATCTACGAAGGCATCCACCTGGTCGGCGGCGGTGCGCTGCTGCGGGGCCTCGCCGACCGCATCGCCCAGGAGACCGAAGTAGTGGTCCACCTGGTCCCGACGCCGCTCGAGTGCGTGGTCCAGGGAGCCGGCCTCTGCCTCGAGTCCTTCGACAGCCTGCGTCCCATCTTCGCCGCGGCCGAGTCCTGACCGGCGCCAGGTCCTACCCGGGATCGTCCGAAAGGAGGTCCTCGGCCACCTGGCGGACCTGCCAGTCACGGTCCGCGAGGCACCGGTGCAGGGCGGCGTCGACCTCCGGGCCGTCGAAGGCGGCGAGGGCGGCCGCCGCCCGCCGGCGCACCGCCGGCTTGTCGGCCAGCGCGGCCAGCACGGCCGGGAGGCCGGCCCGGTCCCCGATGGCGCCCAGCGCGGCGACGGCCGCCTCCCGGCACAGCGGATCGGGATGTCCTCCCCGGGGTGCGGCCAGCGCGCCCAGGGCGGCAACAGCTCCCCGCTCGCCCCGCTCGCCGAGGGACCACGCCGCCATCTCCACCACCGAGGCGTCGGGGTCCGAGAGGGCCGGGGCCACAGCGACGTCGGGGGCCCCCGCCGCCAGCTCACAGGCTCGGCGACGCACCCCGGGGTCGGCGTCGGCGAGCCCCCGTGCGAGTTCCCCGTCGGCGAGCCGCCCGAGTCGGGCGAGCGCACCGAGGGCACTGGCGCGCACCCGGGCGGCCTCGTCGGTGAGTCCGGCCCGGGCCCGGGCGACGTCGCCCACGTGCCCGGCGAGCACCACGGCGCGTCGGCGCGCGGCGACGCTGTCGCCGGCCGGTTCCGTGGCAGGCTGCATCGCACCACTATGACCGACGACCAGTCCACCCACGGGGCGGAGGACGACCTCCTCTCCCTCGACCAGGCGCCGACGTCCGTGGGCGCCGGGACTGGCGGTCAGGACGCGACCGAGCCGGGCTCGACCCGCCGGGAGCGCCGCGAGGAGCGCGACCGCCGACGGTCGGTGGGCCGGCGCCGCCGGTGGTGGCCGTGGGCCGTCTTCGTCACCGCCGTCCTGATCGTCGCCATCGCCTCCCGGGTCAACCTGCCCTACTACGCCATCCAGCCGGGAACGGCCCAGTCGGTCGCCCAGTTCATCACCGTGCCCAAGGACCAGGCCCACCCGGTGACCCGCCCGGTCCTCCTGACCGACGTCGAGGAGGCCCGGGTCACGGCGCTCAGCTACCTCTACTTCAAGCTCCAGTCCGACACCGCCCTCTACCCGCAGGGCGCGGTGACCGGCGGCACCCCACCCTCCCAGCTCGAGGCCCAGGGCGTGCTCGAGATGTCCCAGGCCGAGGATGCGGCCAAGGTGTCGGCCCTGCGCTACCTGGGCTACCAGGTGCCGGCCACCCCGGCCGGGGCCGTCATCTTCGGCACGTTCCCGGGCACCCCCGCCTACGGGGTCCTCCACGTCGGCGACGTCATCACGGCGGTGGACCTGGTGCCCACGCCGACCGCCCAGGATCTGACCCACCAGCTCTCCCTCCACCAGTCCGGCCAGCGGGTCACCTTCACGGTCCGCCGGGGCGGCACCGGCCCGCCGACTCCGGTCGGCCTCACCCTCCGTCGCACCACGGTCGACATCGGCGGCCAGCCGGCCACCCTCGACGTCGGCATCGAGCCCATGGACCAGGTCGACCACACCTACCCCTTCCCCATCGCCATCAACGTCACCAACATCGGCGGGCCCTCGGCCGGCCTGGCCATGACGCTCGGCGTCATCGACGCCCTCACCTCGGGGTCGCTCACCGGGGGCCGCACGGTGGCCGCCACCGGCACCATGGACGGCCACGGGAACGTGGGCGACGTCGGCGGCGTGGCCCAGAAGACGGTGGCCGTCGAGAACGCCGGAGCCACCCTCTTCCTCGTCCCGCCCGGTGAGTACAAGGACGCGCTCTCGAAGGACCGCCCGGGTCTTGCCGTGGTGGCCGTGTCGACCCTCGCCCAGGCGCTCCAGGCCATCGCCGCCCACGGAGGACACCTGCCCGCGAAGGTGCCGACGAACGCCGGGGTGCCGGCCGCCGCGACCGCGGCAGGATGAGCCGCCGGTCGGTGGACGCGCCGTCGTAGGCTCTGGCCATGCCCGAGGACCGCCGCCTGACCATCAGCTCCTCCCCCCACCTGGCCCCCGACGACGTGGCGCGGCACACCTTCGCTTCGGTACGCCGCGGGTTCGACCCCGGAGAGGTGCGGGACTACCTGGAGTCGCTCGCTGCCGGCCTCCGGGCCCAGGCCGACCACGAGCGGGAGCTCCACCAGCAGATCGCCGACGCCGAGGACCGGGCGGCCAACCCGGTCCTCGACGAGATGACCCTCACCGCCGCCGTCGGCAAGGAGACCGCACGGGTCCTCCAGAGCGCCCACGAGGCCGCGTCCGAGGTGACGGCCAACGCACGGGCAGAGGCCGACCGGCTCCTGGCCGAGGCCACCGAGGCGGCCGAGCAGGTCCGGACCCGGGCCGACGCCCACCTGGCCGAGCGGACGGCGGAGGCCGAGACCACCACCGCCCAGCTGAAGGAGCGAACCGAGGCGCAGGTGGCCAAGGCCCTGGAGAAGGCCCGGGCCGACGCCGAGGCCCTGACCGAGCGGACCCGTGAGGAGTGTCGGGCCATGGTGGAGGAAGCCCAGCAGCTGCGGGCCCGGGTGCTCGCCGACCTCTCGCGCCGCCGCCGGGTCCTCCACGCCCAGATCGACCAGCTCCGGGCCGGGCGCGAGCGCCTGGCCGAGACCATCCACGACGTCCGGCGCTCGATCGACGGCATCGCCGACGACCTCTTCACTGCCGAGGACGACGCCCGGGAGGCGGCCGAGGCCGCGGCCCGGGCGGTGTCCGGCCGTTCGGAGGAAGGGTCGCCGGAGGAGGTCGCCGCCGCCCTCCTGGCCGAAGAAGCCGCCGTAGGGCCGACCACCGAGAAGCCCGTCGGAGCGAGCGCGGCCGGGGAGGCGCCTGCCGTGGAGCCCGGCGGAGCGAGCACTCCGGCGGGCGAGGGGACGGCATCCGGAGAGGCAGTGCTGTCGCAGGCAGGGGAGGACCTGCTGCCGAGTGCCCGGCCGGTCGAGCAGGTGGACGCCCTGTTCGCCAAGATCAGGGCCCACACCGAGCCGGCGGCCGGTGCGGGAGCCGGGGCGACCGAGGTGGATGCCCCGACCGGCGAGCCCACCGACGGCGGGGCGGTCGACGGCGCCGGGCCGCCCGACGCCCGGCATCCGCTCGCCGTCCGGCGCGACGAGCTGATCGCTCCCGTGGTCACCGCCCTGGCCCGCCGCCTCAAGCGCGAGCTCCAGGACGCCCAGAACGAGCTGCTCGACAAGCTGCGGGCCAAGGGCGCGACCTGGTCGGAGCAGATGCTCCCCGAGGAGATCGAGCAGCGGGATGCCTGCGCCACGGCCGCCTTGCCCTTCCTGGAACAGGCGGCCGAGGCCGGGGCCGCCCTGGTGGGTGGCTCGGCCACCCCGACGGCCGACGATCTCGTGGGTGTGGCCGACCAGCTGGCCGACGCCCTCGTCGGACCCCTGCGTCGCCGGCTGACCGAAGGGGAGGGCCTGGCCGACGCCGACGAGGCCACCGTGATCGAGCACGTGGGGTCGGCATTCCGTCAGTGGAAGGGCGAGCGGGTCGAACGCCTGGCCGGCGACCACGTGGTGGCCGCGCTCTCGCTCGGGTCCATCGCTGCCGCCCGCGCCAAGGGCGGGTCGGTCCTGGAGTGGGCTCCTGTGGCCGCCGCCGGCGAGACGCCGTGTCCGGACTGCGAGGACAACGGGCTCACCGGCGCCCAGGCGCCGGGGGAGGAGTTCCCGACCGGGCACACGCACCCGCCCGCGCACCCCGGGTGCCGGTGCCTCCTCGCCCCCGTCACCCCCTAGGCTGCTCCCGTGCGCCCGCCGACCGACATGCCTGCGCCGTCCGCGCCACCAGTGCACCGGCGGCGTCGGCGGTGGATCATCGTGGCGATCGTGGTCCTGGTGGTCCTGTTCGCGTCGCTGCGCACCTTCGCCCTCTTCTACACCGACGCGCTGTGGTTCTCCTCTGTCCATCTGCACGCCGAGTGGCTGAAGCTCTTCGAGATCAAGGCCGGCCTCCTGGTCGTCTTCTCTGCGATCTTCGCCGTCCTCCTGCTGTCCAGCCTGCTGGTGGCCGAGCGCCTCACCCCGAAGGGGCCGTCCGTCGACGCCGAGGACGAGTTCGTGAAGCGGTACCGGGAAGTGGTGGGACCCTTTTCCCGGTGGCTCCGGGGCATCGTGGTGGTCGTCCTCTCCCTCATCCTCGGCTCCCAGGCCATGGGCCAGTGGCAGGACTGGATCCTGTTCCGGAACGCCACGCCGTTCCCGGCCTCGGACCCGCAGTTCCACCGCAACGTCGGGTACTACGTGTTCACGCTGCCCTTCCAGCAGTTCCTCGTGCACTGGGCGCTGGTGGCGCTGGTCGTCGTGCTGCTGGTGACGCTCGTCAGCCACTACCTGAACGGCGGCATCCGCCTCCAGGGCCAGCGTCCCCGCGTGCGTCCCGCGGTCAAAGCTCACATCTCGGTCATCCTCGGGCTGATCGCCCTGGTCAAGGCCGTCGGCTACTACCTGGCCCGCTTCAACCTCGACCTCTCCTCCAACGGGTACGTGCAGGGGGCGGGGTACACCGACGTCCACGCCCGCCTGCCGGCCCTCGACCTTCTCATCGCCGTCTCCTTCGGTGCGGCCGTCCTCCTCATCTACAACATCCGCCGCCAGGGCTGGGCCCTGCCCATCCTCGGGGTGGGCCTCTGGTTCCTCGTGGCCCTCACCGCCGGCACCATCTACCCGGCGGCCGTCCAGGCCCTCAAGGTCAACCCGGCCCAGAACACCCTGGAGCAGACCTACATCCAGCGGAACATCGACGCCACCCGGACGGCGATGGGCATCGCCAACGTGACCAGCACGCCGTACCCGGCGACCTCCAGCCTCTCGGCCACACAACTCTCGGCCAACAGCGACACGCTGTCCAACGTCCGGCTGTGGGACCCGCTCCAGTCCAACGCCGCCTACCAGAAGCTGCAGGACATCCGGTCCTACTACCAGTTCAACACGCTGGCCCTCGACCGCTACACGGTGAACGGGAAGCTCACGCCGGTGGTGGTCGGCGTCCGCGAGATCAACTCCCAGGACCTCCCGTCGAACTCGTGGGTCAACACCCATCTCCAGTACACCCACGGCTACGGCATGATCATCTCGCCGGCCAACGCGGCCACCTCGAACGGCGACCCCCAGTTCGCCGTCGGAGACGTGCCACCGACCTCGTCGGACGGGCTGCCCACGGTCACCCAGCCCTCCGTCTACTTCGGACTCGACAACTCGGGTTACGTGGTGGCCAACACCAAACAGCCTGAGATCGACTACCAGATCGCCAACGGTGCCAACGTCGAGACGCACTACTCGGGCAACGGCGGGGTGCAGCTCTCCTCGCTGTTCCGGCAGCTCATGTTCACGATCCGCTTCAACGACCTCAACCTGCTCATCTCCAACCAGATCACCACTTCGTCGCGGATCATGTTCGACCGCGGGGTCCAGGCCCGGGTGCAGAAGGCGGCCCCGTTCCTCAGCCTCGACGCCGATCCCTACCCGGTACTCCTGAACGGGCGCATCGAGTGGATCCAGGACGCCTACACCACCACCGACAACTACCCCTACGCGCAGAACGCCGATACGAGCGCGGTGGCCCAGGGAAGCGGCCTGAGCGGCACCTTCAACTACGTCCGCAACTCGGTCAAGGTGCTCATCGACGCCTACACGGGGAAGATGACCTTCTACGTGATGGACCCCCACGACCCGATCATCCAGACCTACGAGAAGGCCTTCCCCGGGATGTTCACGCCGGCGTCGAAGATGTCGTCCGAGCTGCGGGCCCACCTGCGGTATCCGGAGGACATCTTCGCCGTGCAGGCCACCATGTACGGCCGCTACCACATCACCCGGGCCGCGTCCTTCTACAGCGCGGCCGACGCCTGGACGCTCTCCCCGTCACCCGGCTCGGGCTCCCCCTCGCAGGCGCTCGCCACCACCCAGACGGTCAACGCCCAGGGCCAGGTGGTCTCCACCGGTCAACTCGTCCGGATGTCCCCCATCTACCAGGTGATGCGCATTCCGGGCGAGGTCCACCAATCGTTCAATCTGATCGACGCCTTCGTGCCCGTGTCGTCGGGCAGCCAGATCCAGACCCTCTCCGGTTTCATGATCGCCGGATCCGACCCCAACCACTACGGCCAACTCAAGATGTTCGTCACGCCACGGGACAACCCTGTCAACGGACCGGCCATCGTGGCCGCCAAGATCGACGCGACCCCGTCCGTGTCGAGTGCCGTCTCGCTGCTCAACCAGAACGGCTCGTCGGTGCTGCTCGGCAACGTGCTTATGATCCCGGTGGCCAACGCCCTCCTCTACATCCAGCCCCTCTACGTCGAGTCGTCCCGCAACGCGTTCCCCGAGCTCCAGCGGGTCATCGCCGTCTACGGCAATCAGCCGGCGGCCATCGGGAACACGCTGTCCGACGCCCTGACGACCCTCTTCGCCGCGCCGGTGTCGACCGCCTCGGGAACCACCGGCCCCACGGGGACCCTCTCGCCCCAGGTACGGGCACTGCTCAACCAGGCACAGGCCG
The DNA here is from genome assembly GCA_027314705.1 of Acidimicrobiaceae bacterium. Classification (GTDB taxonomy): domain Bacteria; phylum Actinomycetota; class Acidimicrobiia; order Acidimicrobiales; family RAAP-2; genus Bog-756. The sequence goes on along the minus strand of DAHVAJ010000061.1, from coordinate 3,392 downwards.
ACTACCAGCAGAGCCAGGTGGACCTCAAGGCCGGCAACCTCGGGGCCTACCAGAACGACATCACCTCAATGGCGTCGAACCTGCAGCAGGTCCAGGCGCTGACCGGGGGCACCGTGACTGCCACCGCACCGACCACGACCACCACCACGCCCAGCGCCTGAACCGGCAGGAACCGCGCCCGCTGGACGACCGCCGCCGGGACGGTGCTACCATCTCTCCCCACAGCGCGGGGTGGAGCAGTCTGGTAGCTCGTCGGGCTCATAACCCGAAGGTCGCAGGTTCAAATCCTGCCCCCGCCACCAAGTACGGGTGCTTTTCGCGCCTTTTTGCGTATGCACAGGCCGCTGACCAGCATGTTTGGTCGGCGGCTTCTGCGTTTGTGGGGCGCGTTTGTGGGGACCTACTCAACCCCTGCATAGGGCAAAAAGGCGGCGCGCCAGGGCACGGGCGGGCCGGCACGCTGCGGTTTCGCGTATCGCGGTGGGCGGCGACGGCGGGCTGCACAGGGCATGCCCTATGCAGCGCCATGCAGCTGCACTACTCAACGGCGCTCGGAGTCGGCTGCACCTCCGGGGCGCTGATCAGGCTGTTGACCGGCGACTGGGTGCCGTCGCCGCTCGCCGCTGAAGCCTTGCTGGTCGCTGTTGCCGCCGCAGGCCGTAGGTGAGAGCTGCGCAACTACGCCAAGATGCTGCCGCCCAAGTGACCTGCAAGGAGCGCCCGGTGGCCCCATCGGTCAGCGGTACCCGGAGACGCTGATACCGTGTGATGGCCGTAGCCGAGGTGACGTCCGTCCCCGTCGTTGACCAAGTCCGGGCTCGGGATCATCACCTCCCCTATACGGGGCACCTGTGGTCGATGCGGGCGACTCCGAAGATCGGCGGACGACAGCAGCGGTGTCGATCCGACCACGTCGGGGGGTTTGTGGAGCTGTCCCGGGCAGGTCGTCACTCCTGGTTTGAGGGACGAGACTGTCCTTCTCGAGGCTCGGTGCGGCTGCGGAGCTTGTTGCTGCGTCATCTGTGGCTGGACCAGGCCGATAGTGTCCTGCGCATCGTTCGAGTGGGGTGTTCTATGGCTGAGTCGCGTGTTGTGAGCACTCCCGAACAGTTGCAGGCGGCTGTCGCCGACGGCGCTGAGCTGAGGTCATCGAGGTGTCTGGGACGATCACGGGCGCGCCCCGTGTCGTCCTGGCGCCCGGCGTCAGCCTGCGGGGCGGGCGGTTGGAGTTCGGGTCCAAGGGGGTTCTGCTCACCCGGGACAACACCGTCGAAGACATCGAGGTGGTGGTCCCCGAGCACGAGGTCGCGATTTACGCCGACACCACCCAGACCGACTGGGGCACGCTCGCCCTGCGGCGTGTGACCACGGTTGGGCAGGTGGCGATCATCGCGATGGACGCCGTCCGCTCTGGTCACATTACGATCGATGGACTCACGGTCCAGGCGGCCGACGTCCGCGACCGTGTCGATCGTCCGCGAGGGTTCGGCGTCGAGGCGATGCAGGGTGGGTTGACGGTCTGGAACCGTCACGCCGACGCTTCGATGGAGATCACTGCTGAGATCACGAACGTCTCTGTAGGGTCGGAGCAGACGCCGGTGCGCGGCAGCGGCGTCTTCGTCGGCGGCCACGGGACAGACGACGGCAAGGCGTCCGGGGGCACCTTGACGATATCGATCCTGACCACGGGCGAGATCTACACCGATGGAGGAATCGCCGAAGGTACGCCGGATCTCATCAGCGGCGGTGTGTTCGTCATCAGCGGCGCAATCGTCGACAACGTCACCAATCTGGGACCTGTGACCACGCTCGGCCAGAACGACATGGTCCTCGACAACTGGGGCGACGTGCAGACATGGACGGCCCAGGAGCCGATCACTTCTCACGGCCCCAGCGGTATCGGCTTCGTCAACTTCAGCGATATCAAGACACTGAAGGTCCAGGCGCCGATCCAGACTTACGGCAAGGGCGCTCGCGGGTTCAATCTGTACGACGGGTCGTTGGGTGAGGCGATGTTCGAGTCCATCGAAACGCACGGCGATGGCTCGATCGGCGTGCAACTGTCCAGGCCGCTGCCCAAGCTGACCGTCATGAGGGATCTCTCGACCGAGGGTGGCGAGGGTCTGAGTCTGGTCAAGGGGGTGCAGATGACGCTCAGGGCGATCGCGCTGAGCGTCAAGCCTGGCGGTGCGCTCGATGAGCTCCATGTCGGTGGTTCGATCAGCACGTCCGGTGACGACGTCGTGACGGTCGAGATAGCGGACAGGGTTGGCACCTGGAACGTTGCCGGTGGAATCCTGGCCAAAGGCAACCGGTCCGACGGCGTGCACTACACCGGCGGCGTCTCCGCGCCCACTGGGGTCGCTGTTAGCGCCGCACATGGCAACGGCGTGGTTGAGGTGCCGCTCGACTCGTCGGCAACCCTCCCAGCTGAGTAGACAGCCTGCCCCTTCAGAAGCGAAAGACTTCGACGTCGACGGCCATCCTCGGCGGCGTGGTCGTTGTTCGGGGGGTAGTCGGCCAGGGCTGCAGTGCTTGCCGCGTTGACGGGGAGGTAAGGGGGCAGCCTGGTGGGCGACATCGTGCATCGTGGCCGGCGATGCCCTCCCGCCGCGTGGTGGCGGGAGGCGCTGCTCCGGACCAGGGTGTGGACGAGTAGCGCCCGCGAGGTGCGCCACTGCTAGCGGGTTGCGGAAACCTCGATGCTGATGGCTGATGCGTACGGCCCGGCAGCAAGGCTTGCTCTGCGGCACCGGCCTGGGTCGGCGTGTGCTGTCGCATTACGAGTCCAGGCCGGAAGCCCGGTACGACCTCGGTGTCACGGTCGGCGTCGACGGGGTTGGTGGACATCTGTGCTGGGTCGCTCCCTCGGGCCGAAGCGCCCCCGCGAGTGACCGTTCACGTGACCGGGCCGCAAGGCGTGGGGTTCCTGCTTCCAGTCGACGGTGCCGTTGTCGACGGCCAGCCGTGTCCTTCAGTGCCGGAACACGAGGACGGGGCAGTGGGCGTGGGCGACGAAGTGCTCGCTCACCGAGCCGAGGAGCATCCCGGCGAACTCGCCATGGCCGCGGCTTCCGACGACGAGGAGGTCCGCGCCTGCGGATGCCTCAACGAGGATCTGGGCCGTGTAGCCCTCGGTGACCGAGGTGTGGATCTCGACGCTGGGGTGCCTGGCGCGCAGCTTGGCGACGGCGTCGTCGAGCACCTTGGTGGCTTCGGCGGCAGGATCGAACACCCCGGCCCCGTCGCCGCCCTCTTGGTAGATGCCGGCGGCGTCGGGGCGCACGAGGGTGCCGTACAGCTCGGCGCAGCGCCGCTCCCCGCAGGCCGACGACGCCGCGGTGAGCGGCCTCGGGCGCCCCCTGGCGGTCGGGGCGGCCGGCCTCACCCTC
>DAHVAJ010000059.1 GCA_027314705.1 Acidimicrobiaceae bacterium | reverse complement strand
GCTCGACGGCGCCGGTCCGCCCTCCCGCGTCCCCGCCGCCCGCGGGGGGGTGTCCGGCGGGTCGGTGGGCACCACGACGGCGCCGGTGCCGGCCACCCCGGCCGGCCGCCGTCGGTCCGGCCGCCGTCGGTCCGGTGGGGCGTCGGTCCGGGTGAGCGTGGCCAGCCGGACGAGCCCGACGGCGGCCACCACCGTCACCACCACCCCTTCGGCGTCCGGCCGGAGGGCGGGCAGGAGGAGGGCGACCGCGGCGGCCACGGAGACGGCCATCACCAGGCGCGCATGGAGGCGTCGCCCGCACCGGGGGACCACGCCGAGGGGACCGTCGGCGGTGAGGGCGGCCCCGGCAAGCACCGCCGCCACCACGACGAGCAGGGCGCCGCGAGCGACGTGGGCGGCCACGTCGACGAGCACGAGGGCGACGGCCAGCTCGGCCGCCTGGAGGAGCCAGAAGGGCAGGACCCGCCGCCCAACGCCGTCCGGGCCGGCGGCCGGTCCGGACGGGGACGGCACGGGTCGGACCGGATCAGGCGGTCGTGCCCGGCGTGCCCTCGGTCGACGGCGGCGCCGGGGACGCCACCGGGGGCGGGGCCGCCGCCTGGGGGGCGGGCTCGGGAACGGCCGGCGTCGCGGCCGCCGGTGGTACCGCCTCGTCCGCCCGGGCCCCCTCGTCCAGGCCCTTCTTGAACTCCTTCTGGGCCGAACCGAGCGAGCGGGCCAGCTTGGGGATCTGGGTCGACCCGAAGAGGACGACGGCGATGACGATCAGGACGATGAGGCCCTGCTCGCCGAGGAGATCTGCTGGAGGGCTGAACGGCACGGCTGGCTCCCTTGTCGACTGCCCCCCCAGGTTAGACCGGTCGGGACCCGCCCGCTCACCGGGGCGACACGCGCCTCACCCGGCCAGGGACCCGCGCCTCACCCGGCCAGGAAGACGCCCAGGCAGAGCGCGGCGACCGAGGCCAGGGCCCCCACCGCCCCCCAGACGGCGAGCCCGGCCCGGGAGGTGGCCCGCTGGTGGAGGAAGACGCCCACCCCGGCGATCACGACGACCCCGATCTTGATGCCGAGGACGACGTTCCAGGTCGAGGAGGCGTGCCCGGCGTCGACGGCGGCGATGTTCCAGAACCCGGTGACGACGAGGACGGCGTAGGCCGGCCACAGCAACCAGGCCAGGGCCCGGGCCACCTGCTTGGGGGCGTCGGCCCCGAGGCCGCGGACGGTGGGAAGGAGCCCGGCCACCGTGAACTGCCCACCCACCCAGACGGTGGCGGCCAGGACGTGGAGGATGAGGCGGAACCCGTCGAGGCCGGCGGCCAGGGTGGGCGCGGCGGTGGCGGTCAGCACCGGCGAGCTACTTGCCGGTCCACCGGGGCGGGCGCTTCTCGGCGAAGGCGACCGCCCCCTCGGTGGCGTCGGCCGAGCCGAAGACCTCGGGCATGGCCGCGTTGTTGACCTTCCAGCCCTGGGCGTCGGGGAGCTCGCCCGCCTCCTTCATGACCCGCTTGGACGCCCGCACGGCGAGGGGGGCGTTCTCGGCGATGGTCCCGGCCAGGGCCAGGGCCTCCTCCATGAGCTGCCCGGCCGGCACCACCCGGTTGACGAGGCCGAGCTCGAGGGCCCGCCGGGCGTCGATGGGGTCGCCGGTGAGGGCCAGCTCGAGGGCGATGGCCGGGGGGATGCGCTTGGGCAGGCGGATGAGGCCACCGGCCCCGGCCATCAACCCGCGCTTCACCTCCGGGATGCCGAACTTCGCCCCCTCCACGGCCACCACCAGGTCGCAGGAGAGCATGATCTCGCACCCGCCGGCCAGGGCGGAACCGTTGACCGCGGCGATGAGGGGCTTGGCGAACGCCCGCTGGGCGATGCCGGCGAAGCCGCCCTTGGCCCCCATGATGTCTCCGGCCTCGCCGGCGGCGAAGGCCTTGAGGTCCATCCCGGCGCTGAAGGCCTTGTCGCCCGCACCGGTCACGACGACCACCCAGCAGTCGTCGTCGGCCTCGAGCTCGTCGAAGGCGGCCGTGAAGCCCTTGGACACGGCGCCGTTGATGGCGTTGCGCGCCTCGGGCCGGTTGATGGTGAGGATCTCGATGTGGCCGCGGCGTTCACGGAGCAGTTCGGACATGGGTTCTCCCCCCGGCTGGGTCAGCGTTCCGCCAGACGGTAGCGCGCCGGGCCTGGTTCGACGACCACGGACCGGCCCACCAGCGAGGCCACGTCGAGCTCCCCGACGGCGGCCCGCACGCCGTCGTCGGCGGCGGCCAGGGCCATGCGGCGCCCGTCGGCCAGCTCGGCCACCACCGGCGCCGCCGTAGCCGCCGCCCCGTCCCGCACCACGGTGGCGCCGACCACCGTGGCCGGGGCGCGGTGGTCGACACCGAGGACCGTCGCCCGGGCCGAGGCGTCGATGCGGGACTGGTCGGCGCCGGTGTCTCCCCGCCGGAACCCGGCGGGCGGCGGCGTCGCGCCGTAGATGCCGAGGGCGTGCTTGGTCACGAACCAGCCGAGCCCGGTGGCGAGGCCGAGGCGCCCCCCGCCGGCCGAGCGCAGCCGGTCGGTGAGGGTGGCGATGCCGTGGGTCGCGTAGTTGTTGCCTGGCCCGCCGAAGTAGGGGAGGCCGCCGGTGACGGTGAGGCCCCGGTGGTCGTCGGTGGCCAGCCCGAGGGCGTCGGCGGTCAGCTCGACGGCCGAGGGGAAGCACGAGTAGAGGTCGACCAGCTCGACGTCGTCGATGGTCACCGCCCTCCCGGCGGCCTCCGAGGCGGCGGCGAACAGGATGCGGCCGGCGGCGGCGACGGCCGGCGAGCGGCCGAGGTCGGGCCGGGCGGTGACGGAGCGCACGTCGGTGGCCTCGCAGCCGGCCCAGATGAAGACGGCCCGGTCGGCGACCCCGGCCCGGCGGGCCTCGGCCAGGGAGCACACGAGGAGGGCGGCCCCCTGGTCGGAGCCGAGGAAGGCGGCCATCCGCTTGGTGTAGGGCTCGGCCACGATCCGGTTGTCGGGGGCGGGGGTGGCGATCTCGTCGGCGGTGCGCGCCTCGGGGAACCAGGCGCACGGGTGGGTGGCCGCCACCCGGGTGAAGGGCGCCAGCAGGGCGCCCATGACCCGACGGTGGGCGGCGGCGTCGCGGCCGGCCCGGGCGGCGACGGCGCTCTCGAGCAGGGCGTAGACGTGCAGGGGGGCGATCAGGTCGGCCCCCGCCTCGACCGCTCCGAACCCCGGGAGTGCGTCGCCGACCAGAGGGTCGGGGGGTCGGTCGGCGGCGCCGAGGTCGCGGGGGAGGCCCTCGGACCGGCGGGCCCGGGACGACCGGATGGCCTCGGCACCGGCCACGAGCGTGGCCCGGAGCGACCCGGCGGCGATCTCCGAGGCGGCCCGGTTGACCAGCCACTGCGGGGTGTTGCCCCCGACGGTGGTGACCTCGGTCACGGTGTCCGGTCCGAGCCCGAGCCGGTCGGCGAGCTCGGCGGCCGGGGCCGGGCCGACCTTGGTCAGCACGTTGACGACGGTCAGGCGCTGGATGCGGTGGCGAAGGTCCGGGGCGTCGCCGAGGGCGACCGAGGCGGCCCGCTCCATGAGGTCGACCGGGTTGACCAGGGCGTGGCGCTCCAGGGTCTGCCCGGAGGCGATGACGACGGGCAGGCGTTCGGGGTCGGGGGTGGTGGGCATGGCGGTGGTCCGGTCGGCGGGTCCCGGGGCGGAGGCCTCCGGGTCCCGGGGCGGCAAGCTACCATCGCCCCCCGCACGGGGTCGCCGTCGGCCGTCGTCCGACGGGCCCGGCGACGGGAGGGGTGGACCGGTGGCAGACGGGAGGCACAGCTCCGGGACGGCCCCGGCCCCCCGGGCCGCGCTGCTGCCCGACGGGTTCCTGGCCGGCGTCGCCACCGCCGGCTACGCCGTCGAGGGCGGGGTCAACGGGCCCGGGCAACCGGCCAACGACTGGCACGCCTGGGAGCTGGTGGGCCGGGCCGAGCCGAGCGGCCGGGCCCTCGACTTCTGGGCCCGGCCCGAGGAGCACCTCGACCGGGCGGCGGCCCTCGGATGCTCGAGCTTCGGATTCAGCGTGGAGTGGGCCCGAGTCGTGCCCGAGCCCGGCGTGGTCGACCGCGCCGCCCTCTCCCGCTACGTGGCCGTGGCCGAGGGGTGCACCCAGCGGGGCATGGTCCCCCGGGTCACCCTGCTGCACCTCACCCATCCGGCCTGGCTCGGCGCCGACCTCTGGCTCCGGCCCGACGCACCCGAGCGCTACGCCGACTGGGTGACCCTGGCCGCCGGGGCGTTGGCGCCGGCCGTGCGGCACTTCGTCACCGTGCACGGGGCCAACACCCTCGCCCTCGGGGCCTACGTGCTCGGCACCCTCCCGCCCGGACGGCTCCTGGGCCTGGCCGACGCCGCGGTGGCCGTCGACTACCTGCTCACGGCCCACGTGCTCGGGTACGCCGCGCTCCACCGGGCCCGGCCCGACGCGGTGGTGACCGCCACCACGGCCTGCTCGAGCGTCTACGAGGCGGACCGGCTGTTCACCGACCTGCTCCTGTGGCGGAGCCTCGGGGTGGGGCGGGCCGGCATCGACGAGTGGGTGGCCGAGCGGCGGCGGCGCCACGACTCCCTCCTGCCCTCGCCCGGCGTGGCCGAGGACCTCCTGCGGGCGGCGAGCGCCCGGCGCGCCGCCTACGGCGCCCGGGGCCGGCGCGCCGGTCGCCAGGCGCACCGGCGGGTGCTCGACGCCGTGGAGGACAGCCCCCACGAGCGGGCCCTCGACGTGGTGGGCATCGACTGGTCCGACCCGGTGGCCACCCACCGCGTCGGCCTCCCGCGTCGAGGGGCCGACGGACGGGCCTCCGGCCTGGTCCGGGCCCCCTGGGAGGTGGCACCCGACCCGGACGGGCTGGCCCGGTGGCTCGGGATCCAGCACCTGCTCACCCCCGGGCTGCCCCTATGGGTGGCCGAGGACGGCCTGTGCACCCGGGCCGTCGGCGGCCGGGACGTCGGCGGCCGGGCCGTGCCCCGGGCCGACGGCTGGGACCGGCCCCGCTACCTCGCCGCCCAGTTGGGGGCCGTCGTCGAGGCGGTGGCGGCCGGGGTGCCGGTCGGGGGCTACTGGCACCGCACCCTGGCCGACGGGTACGAGTGGGGCTCCTCCCGGCCCCGCTACGGGCTCCACGCCGTCGAGCGGACCCCGGCAGGGGAGGTGCGGTGGCTGCCCACCGACTCGCTCGGCCACGACGCCGCCGGGGCCTACCGCCGGCTGCTGGCCGGGCTGCGGGCCGGCGACCGCTCGGTGCTCGGCGGCCCCTGAACGGTCCCGGGCGGCCCCGGCGCACCGGCCGGCCGGTCCCGGCCCCGGTGAGCCCCCGGCCGGAGGGGTCAGTCGACGTACGGGCAGTGGCGGCACCCCTGGCGGCAACAGGTCCCCCGGGCGGCCAGCCACGACGCGGTGAGGACCGACCACCCGGTGACCGGGTCCCGGTAGCTTGCGGCGCCGGTCTCGAGGGCACGGCCGTGGGCGGCCAGGATCTCGTCGCGGCGGGGGTGGTCGGGGGGGAGGCGGGACGGGTGCGGTCGGTCGAGCGGTCGGCCGGCGAGCGGCTCGGGGGCGTCCTCCGTCACCCCGCCGGTGCCGGCGCCGGCACGCCGGGCACGTCCGGGTCGGCCGGGGACCGGTCGGCGCCGTCGCCCGCCCCGTCGCCCCCGTCGCCCGCGGCGTGGCTGGGGACGAAGTCCCGCTGGCGGACGAGGGCCAGGCAGCCGGCGGCACCCACCAGGGCG
>DAHVAJ010000039.1 GCA_027314705.1 Acidimicrobiaceae bacterium | reverse complement strand
GCCGCCGTCAAGGCTGCCGATCCCGACGTCGTCGAGGAGTGGAAGTGGCGAGGGGTTCCGGTGTGGTCGCACGACGGACTGATCTGTACCGGCGAGACGTACAAGCGCGTCGTGAAGATGACCTTCGCCAAAGGGGCGGCGCTGGAGGATCCCTCGGGCCTCTTCAATTCCAGTCTTGACGGGAACACGAGGCGTGCCATCGACTTCCACGAGGGCGAGGAGATCGACGAGGAGGCCGTGAAGGCGCTCGTGCGCGCCGCCGTTGCCCTGAACGAGTCCAGAGCCCGGCGGTAGTGCACGCAATCAGTCAGGCTCCCGGGATCCTGCGAGACGTCACCGCCGTGGTCGCATGAGCGAGTGAGGCGTCCGCACGGCGTTCTGACAGCGGGCTGATCGCCTTCGAGGACGACGAGGTCGCCGGTCACGCACACCCGTGGCGAAGGGCGGCTCGACCCGGAGCGCCGCTCGCTCACCGTCCGGAGCGGCGATGACGCTGCCCGCCATCGGCACCAGCCACCACGTCGACCCCGCCCGGGACGCCCTCGGTCCTCCCAGGGGGCAGCCGCACCGACCGGTTCGTGGGCCGTACCGTCCCGAGAGACCGTGGGCGTCCCCGTCTGGAGGCCCGCCGGTGCCCCGCCCGCCCCGTCCTCGGTGCCGAGGTGCGCCCCCGCCCTCGGTGCCGAGGTGCGTCGCCGGCCTCGTCTGGAGGTGCGTCGCCGGTTCCGGGACCCCGGCCACCGGCAGCCTCCTCGGTCCCCTGGCGCCGACCGGACCGTCCGCCGGTCAGGTCGGATCCCCTCCACCGAGGGCGGACGGACCACGCCGGCCAGGGCCTCGTCGGCCCGGCGGCGGCACCGGGGCGAACTACCGACCTCGACCGGTTCCTGAAGATGTCGGACGGGCACCGCTGTTGGTCGAGCCCCCGGAGGGGGTGCCTCCCGTGCCCGGGACGTTCGCCGGCACCTGGTGCTCGGACCCGCCGGTGCCGGCCGGCCTGCCGGAGCCGACCGGCTTCCCCGACCCTGCCGGTGCCCCGGAGCTGGTGGCCGAGCCGGTGCCGGTGGGTGCTCCGGCGCTGACGATGCCCTTGCAGTAGGTGACCGTGGCCGCGACACCGCCGTTCTGGCCGATGAGCGCCCGGAACGCGGTCGAGGAGTCCTGAGGCGGCAGCGTCGTGGACGACCCGCTGGTGGTCGAGTTGCCCGCCAGGAAGGCGGTGCACAGACCGAACTGCGCGTGGACGTTGGCGGGGCCGGTCGGAGGGATCGAGTTGGAGGTCGCGGCGGGTGTCGCCACGGTCGCCCCGGGTGCCGTGGTCACCTCGGTGGTGGAGCTGGTCGCCGTGTCAGGAACGGAGTCGTGAGACGATGCTGTGGCCAGGCCGGATGCGGCGTTGCTCGACGCATGCGACGTCTGACCAGGCAGTGATCCGGTCGCTGCGGCAGCGGCGGTGCCGATACCGAGCACACCGACCGCGGCCAGACCGGCGATCTTGGCCGTCGTGAGCTTTGAGAGCATGGTCTGTCTCCTCGGGGAGGTTGTGGGTTGGGTGGCGGTGGACGCTGCAACCATCGACGCCACCACCGGCGCCTCCCGGACCAGCTCCGACGGGCTCACCGGCCCGCTCGCCACCTGGATCAGCGCGGCGAGGGCGGCGACATCCGCAGGAGCATCGTCGGGCGACAGCTGTCCCGTCAGGAGACGGTCAGCGGTGGCATCGTCGATCGGTGAGCGGTGCATCTTGCCTGTTCCATCGCGACGGCGGCTCATTCCGTTACACCGTCGATGGCGACGTGGTTATCGGCCAGTTTCCGCAGGGCCCGGTGCTGGGCCACCCGGATGGCGCCGGGCCGCTTGTCCAGCACCGTCGCCACCTGTTCGACGCTCAATCCGCCCAGCACCCGCAAGAGGACGATCGCCGCCTGGTCCGCGGTCAGCACCTCGGTGATCGTCCGGACCGCCGCCATGGCTGCCTCCGACGCCATCACCATCGCCTCGGGGTCGTCACCGCCTGCTGCGTCTGCGCCCGTCGCCGGGTCGAAGAGCAGCGGCGGGCGGCGTCGGAGGTCACGCCAGTGCTGGACCAGGCGCCGTTGGGCGATCCGGAACACCCAACCCCGGAAGTCATCCTCGCTTCCGGTGAACCCGCCCAGGTTCCTCGCCACCCCGATCCAGGTCTCGGCGGCCAGATCCTCCGCGGCGCTCGGCGCCTGCGATGCGAAGTACCGAAGCAGGCGAGGGTTCAGGGCGCGGTAGAGCACGGCGAAGGCCCACTCGCCGCCGCCCTGGGCCGCGGCAAGGACCGCGTCGAACTCAGCTCCGATCCCCGTCGAGGGACTCACTCCGTCTGTTGTCGGGTGCACGAGGCGCCGCCTTGAGGCACCGAGGGATAAGAGTCCGACCCGTCCGACGACGTCCGGCAGGCGGCCCGCCCCGCCACCGCGAGGAGGAGAGCGCCGCGTCCCGTGCCGATCGGTGGGCGAACGCAGCGGTCCCGGCCCCGGTCCCGGGACCGCCGGTCAGCCGGGGGAGCCGCCGGCGATCTCGTACTTCCAGACCTCCGACGCCACCGAGACCGGACCGCCGTGGGCTGCCGGCTTGTCGGCGTTGGCGTGCCCGTGGGCGAAGGCCGGGGACGCCGTCCAGGCCTGGAACGACGCCTCGTCCTTCCAGCGGGTGACCACCAGCCACTCACGGCGCCCGTCGGTCGGCCGCATCAGCTCGAACCCCTCGAACCCCGGTTGGCCGTCGACGGCACCGGCCCGCGCACCGAACCGGCGGGCGAGCTCGTCGCCGCCGTCTTCAGGAACGGTGATGGCGTTGATGATGATGACGGTCATCTCACGATCCCACCACATCCCCGGCGGGCGGGCACGTCAGGCGGACCACGCTCCGGCGGGCCGAGGTCGGGATCGCCCGCCGGCGCCGGCCTGACCCGGCCGCAGACGACTGGTGGACCGGTCCGGAACGAACCACCGGACGGCCGACCGGCCGGCGACGGGTGGCCCTGTGAGGCCGGGCGGAGCTCCTTGAGGAGGCCCGGCGGATACGGCGAGTCGTAGGGGACCCCGCCGAGGCTCGCACGGATCTCGCTCACGGGCCGGTGCCAGAGGTCCTCCCAGGGCACACCCGGCAGCGGGAGCGCCTCCCGGCCGTGGGGTGTAGGCGCTGAGGAAGGTGTCGAGGGGGGTCCCCCGTGGCTTCGACGGGCTGGGTGACGGCCGCCCTGGTGAGGATGACGGCGAGGAACACGGAGGAGCAGTGGTGGCCGAACTGACCGAGCTGGAACCCGGAGAGGGCCACCTCGTGGAGCCCGGTGGTCTCGTGCCCGCCGATCAGATGCCGGACCGCGGGCCAGGCCCCGGAGGCGGCGGCGCTCACGCAGGCGTCGGGCCGGGCCCGGTCCCGGGCCGGACGTCGCGGCGGGCCCGCCGTCAGATCCCGTGCGGCCCGGCCGGTGCGGCCTCGACCGCCCGCAAGGCGACGACCGCCGGCTGAGGGCCGCTGGCGGCGGTCGGCAGCTCGACGGTGAGGCCGGCCGGGGAGGCGTGCCAGGTGAGCGGCGCCCCGGTCATGGTCTCGACCTCGGTGGTCGGCGTGGCCCGTACGTCGGGGAGGGTCACCGCTCCCGAGGCCCCCCTGAGGAAGGCGAAGACCGTGTCCCCGCGGGCCGTGTAGCGCACGGGATGGTCGCCCGGGACGCTGGTGCCGGGACGGACCCAGGGCCGGGTGGCCGCCAGTGCGCCGAGGTTGGGCGTCACCCAGTCGGCCAGCCACCGGAGCCGGGTGGCCTGTTCGTCGGGGAGCTGGGCGTCGACGCCCCGGGGTCCGACGTTCAGGAGGAGGTTGCCCCCCTTGGCCACGATGTCGGTCAGCAGCCACAGCAGCTCGTCGTGGGCCACGAAGTCCTCGGGGCGGGAGTGGGCGTTGTAGCCGAAGCTGTGGTCCATGCCCCGCACGCACTCCCAGGGAGTGCGCTGGACGTCGGGGAAGACGGCGTACTCCGGGGTCCGGACGTCGCAGTGGGGCGGTCGCGGCGGGACCAGCCCGCCCTCGCGTCGCAGCTGGCGTTCCATGGCCGCGTCGACCGCCCGGCGGCCCGGGGCCGTACCGGCCAGGCCGAGCAACGGGCTCCACGGCATCCACCGGTCGTTCACCACGCCGTCGGGGACCTCGTCGTAGTAGTGCTCGAGGAGGGGCCAGAGCCGGGCCCCCTGCGTCGGCCAGGCGATGTCGTTCCAGAGCACGCTGGGTCGGTAGCGGGCGATGAGCTCGCGGACCTGGGCCTCGGCGTAGGCGGGGTACTCGCCGCGGGGGATACCGGCCAGCACGTCGGCCATCGAACCCAGGGGACGGTCGTCGAAGGTCCAGTCCATCCCGCCGCTGTAGTAGAGGCCGAGGCGCATCCCCGCCCCCCGGACGGCTTCGCCCAGTTCGCCGACGACGTCCCTCGGGCAGTGCCATCCCGGGCGTCGCGGGTTGTCCACGCCGGTCGGCCACAGGCAGTAGCCGTCGGCGTGCTTGGCCACCAGGACGACGTACCGGGCCCCGGTGGCGGCGAAGGACGCCGCCCAGCCGTCGGGGTCCCACTGCGCGAGCCCCTCCTCCCACGGCTCGCGGAAGGACTCGTAGGTCCGGTCGCCCCAGACCTCGCGGTGGTGGCGGCTCGCCGGACTGTCGGGGAACCGCAGCGAGTTCTGGTACCACTCGACGTAGGGCGAGGATCCGAACGCCTCCCGCCGGGCCGAGCCGATGAGGGAGCCGAAGTCCACGTCCACCGGGGCGAACGCCGGCACCGAGGCCAGGGTCCAGTGCACGAAGATCCCCAACTTGGCATCCGACCACCAGGTCGGCACCTGGCGCCTCCGCAGACGTTGGAGGTGCGGATTCCGAACCTGCATGGCGGTGCTCCCGTCGTCGCGGCGGCCGTCTCCGGGGACGTCCGGATCGCCGGGCTCGCGCCTGGCGGAGCGCGGGTCGGACCCTCACCCGCGGGGCAGGCTCCGGCGCGCCCCCGCCGGTCCGGTCAGGTGGTGCCGAGGAGCGCCGCGGTGATCTCCTGCGGTGAGGCCCCGATCACGAGCAGGGCCTCCGCCGCGACGTCGTAGTCCTCGCCGTCGCGGGCGAGGTCCACGATCGCCCGGATGGCCACGAACCGGGATGCCTGCTGGCTCGGCGGAGGGAGCCGTCTCCCACGTCGCCTGACGATGCCCATCGGTTCCCCCTTGGTGTTCATCGCTTCGCCGAGACGTGCCGCACCCTCGGGCGAGCTCGGCTTGACCCCTCCATGATGCGTGTCCGGGCGGTGCAGGGCGCGGATGCCCCGGCCACGACCGCGGCGCCGGCCCCGGTCTCCGAGTCGGTCACGGCTCCGACCGGGACGGGAGCCGTGGACCGCCCGGTCGGACCGCCCGGCCGGTCTGGCCGCACGGGGTGGCTACGCTCCACGGGCACGGTCGCCGGTCCCCGGCCGGCGCGCCACCGACCGGACCCGGAGCGAGGATCGGGACGATGCCGAGGCACACGCCGCTGACGAGCGACCCGGGCTCCGGGGTCCCGGGCCGGCGCCCTGCCGCGCCGGTGGCGGCCGCGGCGGTGGCGGTGCCGGGCCCGGCCGGCGGTGCGCCGGGTGGGCCCCTGTGACCGCTCGTCCCTCGGAGGCGTGGCGGGGGCGCACCCATGACGAGGTCGTGGCCGTGGCCGACCGCCAGCTCGGGTCCGTGCTCCGCCTGATGGCGGGGGAGTGGGCCGTGGCCCGACCCGACCAGCGCACCGCCGTGCGGGCACTGGTGGCCGACCAGGCCCGCGTCCTCGTCGTCCAGGCGACCGGGTGGGGGAAGTCGGCCGTCTACTGGGCTGCCACGTCGGCCATCCGGTCCATGGGCGGGGGACCCACCCTGGTGGTCTCGCCACTGCTCGCGCTGATGCGGGACCAGGTGGCGGCGGCGGTCGGCGCCGGCCTCACCGCGGCCACGGTCAACTCGGCCAATCCCGAGGAGTGGGACGTGGTGCTGACCCAGGTCGAACGGGGCCACCTCGACGTGCTCCTGGTGTCGCCGGAACGGCTGGCCAACCCCGCCTTCGCCCGGCGCATCGGCCCGGTGGTCGCCCGGGCCGGCCTCCTCGTCATCGACGAGGCCCACTGCATCTCGGACTGGGGCTTCGACTTCCGCCCCGACTACCAACGCCTGGCCAGGATCCTGACGGCGTCGCCGGCCACACCGGTGCTGGCCACGACGGCCACGGCCAACCGGCGGGTCACCGACGACGTGGCCCGCCAGCTCGGCGCGGCCACCGTGGTCCTCCGGGGCGGCCTGGCCCGTTCCTCGCTGCGCCTCTCCGTCGTCGCCGGCCTCAACGGCCTCGAGCGGTACGCCTGGGTCGACGGCGCCCTGGGTCGGGTCGAGGGCTCGGGGATCGTCTACGTGCCCACCGTGGCCGAGACGGAGCGGCTGGCCGGGTTCCTGGTCTCCCGGGGCCACGAGGTGGCTGCCTACTCGGGCCGGATCGACACCGAGGCGCGCCGGCGCGTGGAGGACGACCTCCGGGCCAACCGGGTGAAGGCGGTGGTGGCGACCTCGGCGCTCGGGATGGGGTACGACAAGCCCGACCTCGGCTTCTGCATCCACGTGGGCTCCCCGGACTCGCCCGTCGCCTACTACCAGCAGGTGGGCCGGGCCGGCCGGGCCATCGAACGGGCCGAGGTCGTCCTGCTCCCGACCGAGGGCGACGAACGGCTGTGGGAGTACTTCGCCACCTCCTCCCTCCCCGATCCTCGGGACGTGCGGACGGTGCTCGCGGCGTTGACCGACCACGGGTCGGCGATGGGGGTGGCCGAGGTCGAGGCGGTGACCGGTGTCCGCCGGGGCCGCGTGGAGGCCCTCCTCAAGATCACCGCCGTCGAGGGCGTCGCCGAGCGGGTGCCGGAGGGCTGGCGGGCGACGGGGGAGCCGTACGTCCACGACCAGGAGAAGTGGGACGCCATCCGGGCGGCCCGGGCGGCGGAGGCCGACCTCATGCGCTCCTATGCCGGCGGTCGCGGCTGCCTGATGGCGTTCCTCCAGGAGGCCCTCGACGACCCCGCGCCCGGCGCGTGCGGTCGGTGCTCGGTCTGCACCGGCGAGCTGCCGGCCCCGGGCCGCGCCGTCGACCCCGAGTCCGTCACGGCGGCGCGGGCCTACCTGCGCGGCGCCGACGTCGTGCTCGCACCGCGGAAGCTCTGGCCACGAGGGCTCGGCGACGGGCCCTCCGGCCGGATCGCCGGCGCCGAGGCCGGCCGGGCGCTCGTCTTCGCCGACGCGCCCGAGTGGCAGGAGGCGGTACGGGCGGTCGCCGGACCGGACCGGCCCCTCGGCCAGGACGTGGTCGACGGCGTGGTCGCGGTGGTGGGCCGCTGGCGCGACCAGTGGTCGGCGCGTCCGGTGGCCATCGTCCCGGTGCCGTCGCGTCGCCATCCCCGCCTCGTCGACGATCTGGCTCGGCGCATCGCCGAGGCCGGGCGGCTCCCCGTGGTCGACGCCCTGGAGGCCACCGGGCCACCGCCACCCCAGAACGTCGCCTCGGTGGCCCGGGTGGCCGCCCTCCTGGCCGGCCTGCAGGTCCGTGCCGGGGTCGACCTGCCCGTCGACGGTCCCGTCCTGGTGGTCGACGACACCTACCGGAGCGGTTGGACCATGACCGTGGCGGCCTTCCTGCTCCGGGAGGCCGGGGTGGTGGCGGTCCAGCCGCTGGTGGTCCACCAGCTGCCGTGAGGCCGGGTCCCGGCGGTCCGGCCGTGGTCCCGGACCGGGGCGCCCCGCCGACGGCTACCTGCCGGTGCGCTCGCGGTGCGTGCACCCCGGCCAGCAGCACGGCCGACGCTGGCCTTCCTCCAGCTCCTCGCGGGTGCGGCGGATGCGGCGCTCCCGGGTCGTCTCCCGCTTGGCGTCCTCCACCCAGCAGATGAACTCGTTGCGGGCCAGCGGCGTGATGTCCCTCCAGGCATCGAGTGCCGCGGGGTGGGCGGTCAGCACCCTGCGCAGGTCACCGGGAAGCCTGTGCACCACCCCACCGGGCACCCGCGGGCTGCTCACGGGGCCAAGGTAGCGGGTCCGGGCGGGGCCGACCGCCGTCCACGAGGCCCCGATCGCACGAGCGACTCAGCGCGCCGGCACGCCGAGGGTCCGCGTCGCGGCGTCGCTCGCCGACGCCGGCGTCGGGCGCATCGACCCGTGGTAGTCGGACGCACCGACCCGTGGTCGTCGGGCGCACTCCAGGGCGACCTGGCCCCACGGAGCCCCCGGCCGGCCGGTCAGGGAGCGGCCGACCGATCGCTCGGGGCGAGATCGTCGTAGAAGGGAATTCGGTGGGCGTGGAGCACGCCGGTCAGGCGTCCCCGGACCCACGCGCCCCCACGGTCCTCGACGACCCAGAGCGCATGCTGCCGGTCCTTGGTGCGCACCGTCACGTCGGTCACCACCTTGGGAGTCGACGCCGGCGAGCCCCGGCCACCGCCCAGGGCACCAGATCCCAGCGTCTGGGCCAGACCCTGGGCCATCAGGATCTTCCCCTCGGATCCGCCCTCGTGACGCTCCACGATGTCCACGCTGGAGACGTCGCCCAGGGGGATCGAATGGGTGAGGCTCAGCTGGCCATGGCCGAGCCTGCCGTCCTTGATCCACAGATGGACCCCGTGGTTGCCGAGCACACGGTGGCCGCCCCGGTAGTGGCACTTCACCGGGAAGCCGATGAAGACCCGGTCGTCACCGGCGTCCTCCGTCGGGTCGTCCTCCACCGGCTCTGTCTAGCAGCCCGACGGTTCGACCGGGCGGTAACGCCCGGACGCGTCCCCCGGCCGGCGCGACCCGGGTGAGGTGCCGGCCCGGGACCGAGGACCATCGGAGCTCCGTCGGCCGGGGCCGTCGACGCCCGGGAGGAGCCGTCACCCGAGCGTGCCGGTGAGCGCCTGGAGCCCGAGGCTGGTGCCGGCCACCAGCACCCACAGGGCGGCGCCGAGGGCGAGCGGGCGGATCCCGGCCTGGCGGATGTCGCGGGCACGGGTCGAGAGGCCGATGGCGGCCAGGGCCATGGTGATCATGCCCTGGGCCAGGTCGCCCAGCCAGCGGTGCATCGACGTGGGGATCAGGCCGGCGGTGTTGAGGGTCACGGCCAGCAGGAACCAGATGAAGAAGGAGGGGATGACCGAACGGACGTGACCGAGGATGGACTTGTCACCGAACCCGCCGCCGGCTTCCTCGCTCTTCCACGCCCGCCACAGGCCGAGTCCGATGGTGATGGGCACGATCATGAGCGTCCGCGTGAGCTTGACCACCACGGCGGTCGCCGTGGCCCCGTGACCGAAGATGGTCGAGGCGGCGACCACCGACGACATGTCGTTCACGGCCGTCCCCGCCCACAGCCCGAATGCGTGGGGGGTGAACTGGAGCAGCCGGCCGATGGAGGGGAAGGTGAGGACGGCCAGCACGTTGAAGGTGAAGATGGTGGCGATGGCGTAGGACACGTCCACCTCGGGGGCCTCGATGACCGCGTCGGTGGCGGCGATGGCCGACGCCCCGCAGATGCCGGTGCCCACCCCGATGAGGGTGCGGAGGTCCCGGTCGATGCGGAGGAGACGACCGATCACTGCCGCGCCGAGGAGGGCGACGGCAAGGGTGCCGAGCATCACCGGCAGCGAGCTCGTTCCGGTGGCCACGACCTGGCGGAAGGAGAGCCCCGTGCCGAGGACCACGATGGACCCCTGCAGGACGGTGCGGCTGCTCACGGTGAGTCCGGGCCGGAGTGCGGGCCGGGGGGGTCGCACCACCGCGTAGAGGACCCCGCCCACCACGGCGAACACGGGGGCGCCGACCACCGGGGCGAAATGGCCCAGGCCGCCGGCCACCAGGGCCAGCACGAAGGAGGCGCCCAGTCCGGGGAGGGCCCGCCGGAGGCGCACGTGGCGCGCCGGCGCCGGCGCCGGCGGCGCGACGGTCTGTTCGTCTGTCGGTGGCGTGGTCACGGGATCCAGTGTCGGTGCCGCCGGGCCCGTCGGGAAGCCCGCAACACGCGACGAGGGTATAAGGTATCCTTATGCCCCTCGCCGAACCGGTGCCGGACCTGATCTCGCTGGACCTCCTGCGGAGCGTGGCCGACCTCGGCTCCATCCGACGGGCCGCCGCCGCCCACACCATGAGCCAGCCGGCGGCCAGCATGCGGCTGCGGTCCCTCGAGCGGACGCTCGGGCTCGAACTGCTCGACCGCTCGTCCGGGCGGGCCCGGCTCACCCCGACGGGAAGCGCCGTGGTGCAGTGGTCGGAGGCCGTGTTCACGGCGATGGGCACCCTGCTGCTCGGGACGGCCTCGCTGCGGACGGAGGGCCGGGGCCGGCTCCGTCTCGGGGCCAGCCTGACCGTGGCCGAGTACCTGGTGCCGGGGTGGCTCGAGCAGCTCCGGACGGTCGCACCCGACGTCCGGGTCTCCCTCGAGATGGGGAACTCGCACCAGGTGGCCGAGTGGGTCGAGGCCGGCCGGGTGGACGTGGGGTTCGTCGAGGGACCCGAGGACGTCGACGGGCTCGGGTGCGGGGTGGTCGACCGCGACGACCTGGTCCTGGTGGTGGACCCGTCGCACCCCTGGGCCCGCCGGAGGCGCCCGGTCGGCGCCCGCGAGCTGGCGGGGACGCCGCTCGTGATGCGCGAGGTGGGCTCCGGCACGCGCGAGGTGCTCGAGCGTGCCCTCGCCGGCCTGGGGCTCGGGGTCACGCCCCTCGTGGAGCTCGGCTCCACCACGGCCATCAAGGCGGCGGTGGAATCCGGGCACGGGCCGGCCATCCTCAGCCGGCTGGCGGTCCGGATCGACGTCGCCGACGGCCGGTTGGTGGTGGTGCCGACCGAGGACCTCGACCTCGAGCGGTCGATCCGGGCGATCTGGGCCCGCGGGCGGCGGCTCGGCCGGGCCGCACGCACGCTGCTCACCGGGGTGGGTGTGGCGCTGCCGTGACCGGCCCCCCGGTGCACCGCCGGGACCGGGAATACCGTAGTGGTGTCTACAGTTGGGAGAGGCGTGACCCCGTCGTTCCTCCCGCTCGAGGGCGGCCTCGGCTTCCGGCTCGACCGCCTGGTCCGCGCCCTGCGGGCCGGCTGGGCGGCCGAGCTGGCCGGCATCGGGCTGACGCCTCCGCAGGCCGCCGTGCTCCGGGGCGTGGCCGGCGCCGACGGGGTCTCGGTCCGGGCCCTGGCCCGCCGGCTCGGTGGTGACCCGATGAACGTGAAGCGCTGCGCCGACGAGCTCGAGCAGCGGAGCCTCCTCCGGAGCGGCACCGACGCGGGCGACCGCCGTCCCCGGGTGCTGACCGCCACCGACGAGGGTCGGGCCCTGGCCGGGGAGGTCGACCGCCGGGTGCGGGGTCAGGACGCGCGGCTGACCGACGCGCTGGGGAGGACGGCCCGTCCGGCGTTCGAACGGGCGTTGGGCGCCCTCGAGGCCGACCTGGGCCTCGCCCTGACGCCCGGCGCCGACGGACCGTCCGGAGGAGGCCGGCCCACCCCGTCCCGCCGGAACCGATCGACCGACCGAGCGAAGGAGCCGCTGCCATGACCGACCGTGCCGCCGAGCTGCACCACGAGGGCCACGACCATCACGGGGGACACGGCGCCGGGCTCACGTGGGACGAGCGCTACGCCGCCGCCGAATGGCCCACCGAGCCCGATCCGCTCCTCGTGTCCCTGGCCGGCACCCTCCCGGCGGGCCGGGCCCTCGACCTCGGGTGCGGCACCGGCCGCAACGCGGTGTGGCTGGCCGCGGCCGGCTGGGACGTGACCGGCGTCGACGGATCGTCCGTCGGCCTGGCCCAGGCCGGCGACCGGGCCGCGGCGGCCGGGGCCACGCTCACCACCGTCCAGGCCGATCTCCTCGAGTACACCCCCGAGGCGGGTGGGTACGACCTGGTGGTGGTGGCCAACATCCACCTGCCCGTGGCCCAACGCGACCGGCTCTTCGCCGCGGCTGCGACCGCCCTGGCCCCGGGCGGGCATCTCTACCTGGTCGGG
This sequence comes from Acidimicrobiaceae bacterium, assembly GCA_027314705.1. Lineage (GTDB taxonomy): Bacteria > Actinomycetota > Acidimicrobiia > Acidimicrobiales > RAAP-2 > Bog-756. The sequence goes on along the minus strand of DAHVAJ010000039.1, from coordinate 28,740 downwards.
CACCATCTCGAGTCCCTGGGGCTCTGCGGTCCACCCGACCCCGAGCGGCTCTACACCGAGGAGCTCCTGGGCGCCGCCTTCCCCGACCTCGACGTCGTCCGCCTGGGACGCACCGGGCACGGCGACACGGCGGAGCGCTCGACGGCGGGCGACGTCTACCTGTGGGCCGTCCGTCCGGCATGACCGCCGTCGGTCCCCCGGCGACCGAGCCGATCGCCGTCGCCGGCACCCGCTACCCGCGCCTCGCCCTGGTGGTGATCGCCGCCGCCCAGCTGATGGTGCTGCTCGACCTCACCATCGTCAACATCGCCCTCCCGTCGATGCAACGCGAGCTGCACTTCACCACCACCAACCTGGCCTGGATCATCAACGCCTACGCGCTGGCCTTCGGGGGCCTGCTCCTCCTCGGCGGCCGCATGGGCGACCTCTACGGCCGACGCCGGATGTTCGTGGTCGGGATCGCCGTCTTCACCACCGCCTCGCTGCTCGGCGGCCTGGCCACCACCCAGGCCTGGCTGGTCGGGGCCCGGGCCCTCCAGGGCGTGGGGGCCGCCCTCGCCTCGCCCGCCGCGCTCTCGCTCATCGCCGCCACCTTCCCCGAGGGTCCACTGCGTCACCGGGCGATGGCCGTCTACGCCGGCATGTCGGCGGCCGGCGGGGCGCTCGGCCTCGTCCTCGGCGGCATCCTCGTCGACGTGGCCTCGTGGCGCTGGGTCCTCTTCGTGAACGTCCCGATCGGCGCGGCCGCCGCCCTGGCCGCACCGTTCGTCCTGGCCCGGGTGGTCGGCCAGGGCGGCCGGCTCGACCTGCCCGGGGCGGTGACCGGCTCCCTCGGCATCGCCGCCGTGGTGGAGGGCCTGCTGCGGGCCCCGGAGGCCGGCTGGACCCATGCCACCACGCTGGCCGCCTTCGCCGTGGGCGCAGTGCTGCTGGCCGCCTTCGTGGCCATCGAGTCCCGGCGGTCCTACGCCCTGTTGCCGCTGGCCTTCCTGGCCGACCGCAGCCGGTCGGCCGGCTACGCGGTGATGCTCCTCCTCGGGGCGTCGATGCTCTCGCTCATCTACTTCCTCACCCAATTCCTCCAGAACGTCCTGGGCTACAGCCCGGTCGTGGCCGGCGTGGCCTACCTGCCGATCCCCGCGGTGATCGGCACCACCGGGTTGATCGTCTCCCGCCGGGTGCACCGGTTCGGGACGCGCCCGTTCCTGACCGTCGGCCCGTTGCTGGTGGCCGCCGGCCTGCTGTGGGTCTCGACCGTCACGCAGACGTCCGCCTACCCGGACATCCTCGGCCCACTGGTCGTGGTCGGACTGGGCATGGGCCTCTCCTTCGTGCCCCTGACCCTCAACGCCGTGGCCGGCGTGCCCCCCCGGCGCACCGGGCTGGCCTCGGCGCTGCTCAACACCAGCCAGCAGATCGGCGGGTCGCTCGGCCTGGCCGTCCTGGTGACGGTGGCGGCCACCGTGGCCCGAGACACCCTGGCCGGCGCGGCCCGCCCCTCGGCCGTGCTGGCCCAGGTGGCCGGGACCCAGGCGGCGTTCCGGGTCGGCGCCTTCGGGGCCTTGCTCGGCTTCGTGCTGGCCCTGGCCTTCGTGCGCACGCCACCGGCGCCGGAGCGTCCCTGAGCGACGGCGCGGACCGCCCGCCGCCGACCCCCACCCGGGGCCGGTCCCGACCCGACGACGCCGGCGTGCCGGGACGGCGGCCGGGGGACCATGATGGACCGATGGGCACGGACCGGGCACCGGGGGCACCACCGGCGGGGGAGGCCGACCGGGCCGCCCTGCGGGCGCGGTACCGGACCGAGCGGGACAAGCGCCTCCGGCCCGACGGGAACGAGCAGTACGTCGAGCCCACCGGCCGGTTCGCCCACCTGCTGGAGGACCCCTACACGCCGCGGGTCGAGCGGCCACCGGTCCGCCGGGAGGTGACGGTGGCCGTGGTGGGCGGCGGCTTCTCCGGCCTCGTGACCGGGGCCCGCCTGGCCCAGGCCGGCATCGACGACGTCTGGCTCCTCGAGGGCGGCGGCGACGTCGGGGGGGCCTGGTACTGGAACCGCTACCCCGGGGCCATGTGCGACACCGCGGCCATGGTCTACCTCCCGCTCCTCGAGGAGACGGGCCACATGCCCACCATGAAGTACACCTTCGCCCCCGAGATCCTCGACCACGCCCGGCGGATCGCCACCGCCTTCGGCCTCTACCGGCGGGCGCTGCTCTCGACCCAGGTCACCGCCCTCGACTGGGACGAGGGCGCGGCCCGCTGGATCGTCCGCACCGATCGCGGCGACGAGTTGCGGGCCCGCTTCGTGACCATGGGCACCGGCCCGCTCCACCGCCCCAAGCTGCCCGGCATCCCCGGCCTCGAGACCTTCGGCGGCCACGCCTTCCACACCAGCCGCTGGGACTACGCCACCACCGGGGGCGACCCGTCGGGTGCGGCGATGACCGGGCTGGCCGACCAACGGGTCGGGATCATCGGCACCGGCGCGACCGCCGTGCAGTGCATCCCCCACCTCGGGGCCTCGGCCGCCGAGCTGTTCGTCTTCCAGCGCACGCCGTCCTCGGTCGACGTGCGCGACAACCACCCGATCGACCCGGAGTGGTTCGCCGGTCTCCGTCCCGGCTGGCAACAGGAGTGGCTGACCAACTTCGCCGTCCTGCAGACCGGGGGCCTCACCGAGGAGGATCTCGTCCACGACGGCTGGACGGACATCTCCAAGCGCATACGCGACCGGATCATGGCCGACCTCGGCCGGTCCGGAGGGGAGTTCGGGCCCGAGGAGTTCCGTCGGGCCTACGAGGAGTGCGACGACGAGAAGATGGACGAGATCCGGGCCCGGGTCGATGCCGTGGTGGAGGACCCGGCCACGGCCGCGGCCTTGAAGCCCTGGTACCGCCAACTCTGCAAGCGGCCGTGCTTCCACGACGAGTACCTCCAGACCTTCAACCGGCCGAACGTGCACCTCGTCGACACCGACGGGCGGGGGGTCGAGCGGATCGACCGGACCGGCGTGGTGGCCGCCGGCCGGCACGTCGACCTCGACTGCCTGGTGTTCGCCTCGGGCTTCGAGGTCGGCACCGACTACGCCCGGCGCTGCGGCTACGAGACCGTCGGCCGGGACGGGGTCACCCTGTCGCAGCGGTGGGCCGGCGGCATGCACAGCCTGCACGGCATGCACGTCCGGGGCTTCCCCAACCTCTTCGTGGTGGGCCCGAGCCAGGGCGCCAACCTCATCTCCAACATCACCCACAACCTCACCGAGGCGGCCACCACCATCGCGGCGGTCCTCTCCCACGCGCTCGACCGGGGGGCCGAGGTGGTCGAGGTGGAAGCGGAGGCCGAGCGGGCCTGGGTCGCCCTCCTCGAGACGGCGGCCGACTCCCTCATCTTCGGCGACCCGGAGTGCACGCCGGGTTACTACAACAACGAGGGCGGGCCCGTGGGCCGGCGCGAGCGCCTGAACGGGGCCCGCTACCCGGAGGGCCCGCCCGCCTACTTCGCCTACCTCGACCGATGGCGCTCGTCGGGCACCTTCGGGGGCCTGGAGTTCCACGTGCCGGCTGCGGCCCCCACCTGAGGCCGCCGGCCGGGACGTGCTCGCCCGACGGCAGGGCCGGACCCGGAGCGCCCACCGGCGGCCGGCCCCGTGCCCGGATACCGTGGCCGCATGGAGCTCGGACGGGTGGGGGTGTGGTGGAGCGGAGCCTGGGAGGTGGCGTCCGGGGCCGACGTCGACGTCCCCGCCGAGCTCGAGCGCCTCGGCTACGGGACCCTCTGGTCGAGCGGGGGCTTCCGGCCCGGCCTGGCCCCACGCTTCGAGCGCCTGCTGTCGGCGACCGGCCGGACGGTGGTGGCGAGCGGGATCACCAACATCTGGCTCACGCCGGCCGAGGAGCTGGTGCCGGCCGTGCTCGACCTCGACGCCCGTCACGGGGGGCGGTACCTGCTCGGCCTGGGCGCCAGCCACGGGCCGGTGGTCGAGGGGTACCGGCGTCCGTACTCGACGATGGCGGCCTACCTCGACGCGGTGGACGCCCTGGCCCCGACGGTCGGTCCGGACCGGCGGGTGCTGGCCGCGCTCGGCCCGAAGATGCTCGAACTGGCCGCCGCCCGGTCCCTCGGCGCCCACCCCTACTTCGTGCCGGTCGAGCACACCGCCCTGGCCCGGGACGTCCTCGGCCCGGATGCGCTGCTCGCCCCCGAGGTGACCGTGGTGCTGGAGACGGACCCGGCGACGGCGCGGGCGCGGGCCCGCGGCTTCACCACCGGCTACCTGGGCCTGCCCAACTACGCCGACAACCTCCGCCGGCTGGGCTTCTCGGACGACGACGTGGCCGGCGGCGGCAGCGACCGGCTGGTCGACGCGGTGGTGCCGTGGGGGAGCCCGGCCCGGGTGGCCGAGCGGGTCCGCCAGCACCTCGACGCCGGCGCCGACCACGTCTGCCTCCAGGTCGTCCACCCGTTGGAGACGTTCCCCCTGGACGCCTACCGGAGCCTGGCCGCCGAGCTGCCCACCGGCTGAGTGGACACCCGCCGGCGGCGTGTGCAAGCGTCCGGCGACCGCAGCGGCCGACCGACAGGGGCCCCGGGACCGGCGCCCGGCACGAGGGGGGGACGATGGACGACCAGACGCTCGACGACGAGCTCGCCGCCCTGATCGGCCGGCCGGTCGGCGCACCCGGCCCCTCGACGGGGCCCGACCCGGTGAACCTGCCGATGATCCGCCACTGGGCGGCGGCCTTCGAGGACGCCAACCCCGTCTACGTCGACGAGCGGGCCGCGGCGGCGTCCCGGTTCGGGGGCATCGTGGCGCCCCCGCTCATGCTCCAGACCTGGACCATGCCGACCCCGATCATCACCGGCATCCGCGAGCGGGGCGGCTCCCCGGTGCCCACCGCAGGGGACGGTCCGCTCGGCGTGCTCGACCGGGCCGGCTACGTGGCCACGCTGGCCACCGACTCGGAGTTCGAGATCGTCCGGTACCTCCGCCCGGGGGACACGGTCTCGACGGAGACGGTCTTCTCCGCCATCTCCGAGGAGAAACTGACCCGGCTCGGTCCCGGCAGGTTCGTGACCTGGGTGACCACCTACACCGACGGCGCCGGCGAGGTCGTCGGGCGCCAGACGTTCCGCATCCTCAAGTTCGATCCCGGCCGCGCCGCCGCCCGGCCGGCGGCCGGGGCCCCGGCGTGAGCACGGACGCCCGGCCGGACGTGGACGCGATCCGGGTCGGCGACCCCCTCCCCGAGCTCCGCATCGACGTGACGGCCACGGTCATCGTGGCCGGGGCCCTGGCCACCCGGGACTTCATGCCCGTCCACCACGACCGCGACTTCGCCCAGCAGCAGGGGGCACCGGACATCTTCATGAACATCCTCTCCGACACCGGCTACTGCAGCCGGTTCCTCACCGACTGGGCCGGGCCCGACGGTCGCCTCACCCGGCTGGCCATCCGCCTCGGGGTGCCGGTGCACCCCGGACACACCCTCGTCTACACGGGCGAGGTGGCCGGTCTCCGGGAGGAGGGCGAGGAGCTGGTGGTCGACGTGTCCTTCCGGGCGGTCGGCGATCTCGGCGACCACGTGACCGGCACCGCCACCCTCGTCCTGGCGCGGCGCGGGACCCGTGCATGAGACGGTCGGTGGCCGCGGGCACGGGACGGCCGGGGACCGGCCGGCGGCGGCGTGCTCCCGGCGTGGTCGACGCGGGCGTGCCAGACTGACGGGGACGGCTCGGGGAGCTCGTCGGGGGAAGGAGTGACCATGGGGGAGATCCGATACGGCGCCCGCCGACCGGAGCAGCGGTCCAACCACGAGATCGAGGCCACACGGGCCACCATCTGGTCGAAGGCCGTGACCGTGGTCTTCGACACCGATCCCGAGGTCGTGGCTGCCGTCCTGCCCCGCCCGCTCGAGCCGTCGGAGCCCACCGCCCGGCTGCGCATCGCCGTGGTCGACATGGGGACCGGGCTGCCCTCCTTCGGCGCCGGCTGGTTCGGGGTCCGGGCCCGCCACGGCGACACCGAGGGGGAGTACGCCCTCTTCATGCCCATGACGACCGAGCAGGCCACGGTGGGCGGGCGCGAGACCTTCGGCGAGCCGAAGAAGATCGGCGAGGTCGCCCTCGACCTCGACGGCGACCGTCTGACCGCCCGCATCGCCCGGATGGGCTCGACGGTGGCCGAGGTGACCGGCACCCTGGGTGCCGAGCAGCCCGGCTACGAGATCGACAAGCTCGACTTCTACTTCAAACTGCTGCCCGACCCGTCCGGCGACGGCCTCGAGGGCGATCCGGCCCTCGTGTACTGCCGCCGCCACGAGACGGCCAGGCTGGTGCGCCCGGTCATCGGGGAGTGCAAGCTGCTCGAGGCCCCGCTCGACCCCGTCGCCGACCTTCCGGTGCGGAACGTGCGCTCCTTCGAGTACGCCGAGATCGCCTCGTCGCAGCGGGGCGAGATCGCCGAGCGGGTGCCCGCCGAGTGGCTCCTGCCCTTCGTGCACCAGCGCTACGACGACCTGAGCGTGCTGGGGGCGGGGCGATGAGCGACGTGCCCGAACGCGGTTCGGACCGCTACATCGTCATCTCGGCCGACGGCCATGCCGGGCTGGCCTGCGAGGACTACCGCCCCTTCCTGGAGGCCCGTCACCACCCGGCCTTCGAGGAGTACCTGGCCGAGCGGATGGCCCACCGCGAGGAGTCGCTCAAGTTCAACTACGACTACATCATGGGGTGGGAGACGGACAACGAAGAGGGGCTGAAGGGCGCCTACGACCCGGTCGTGCGGAACAAGGAGCTCGACGCCGACGGCGTCGCCGCCGACGTGCTCTTCGCCGACGCCGATGCGGTCACGGGTGTGGCCTCACCGCCCTTCGGGGCCGGGCTCTTCGCCGGCGCCATCGACGATCCCGAGCTGGCCTTCGCCGGGGCCCGGGCCCACAACCGCTTCCTGGCCGAGCTGTGCTCCCACACGCCCCACCGGCGGGGCGGGATCGCCCTCGTCCCCATCACCCACGACGTCCCCCGGGCCGTCGAGGAGATCGAGTGGGTGGCGGCCCAGCCCGGCCTCCGCGGCATCATGATCCCGACCATGTGGCGGAGCCGCCCGCCCTACGGCGACGCCGTCTACGACCCGGTGTGGGCGGCCTGCGCCGACGCCGGCCTCCCGGTCCACACCCACTCGGGCGAGGCCCCGATGGAGGAGTACGGGGACCACACCGGCATCTACCTGGCCGAGGTGGTCTGGTGGGCGGCCCGGCCGGCCTGGCACCTCCTGTTCAGCGGGGCCTTCGAGCGCCACCCGGGGCTCAAGTTCGTGGTCACCGAGGCCGCCGCCTACTGGGCGCCGGACCTCATGTGGAAGTGGGACCAGTACATGGGGGGCGGCCACACCACGAAGAAGATGGCCGCCCTCTTGCAGGGGAAGGTCTCGAAGCTGCCCTCCGACTACTTCGGGACCAACCTCTTCATCGGGGCCTCGACCATGTCCAAAGAGGAGCTCCGCCGCCGGTACGTCATCGGCACCGACGTGGTGATGTGGGGGACCGACTACCCCCACCCGGAGGGGACGTGGCCCCACACCCACGAGCGGCTGCGGTCGGACTTCGGCGCGATCCCGGTGGACGACACGGCCGACCTCCTCGGGCTCACCGCGGCGCACGTCTACGGCTTCGACCTCGACCAGCTCCGGCCCATCGCCGCGACCATCGGACCGTCACCGGACACCCTCGGACAGGACGCCTCGCTCCGGAGCGACCCGCAGGCCCGGGCCACGGCCCGGTGGTGGAAGGCCGAGTACGGGGTGGTGCCTCCGGCCTGAGCGACCCGCCGGCGCTCACCAGGAGCCGCCGGCGCTCACCAGGAGCGCAGCACCTGGTGGCGGTCGAAGGCGTTGCAGGTCGAATCGGAGGGGTACGCCTCGACGGGCAGGGTCGCGGCCACCTCGGCCACCGTCGGACCGACCCGGTCGCCGACCGGGCGCAGGGCGTCGAGGTCGAAGCCGTAGACGCCGGCCACGTTGTCCTCGACCATGCGGCGGGTCTCGGCCGGGTCCACCCCGCCGAAGGCGGCCCGGAGGGCGAGCGTCGAGTACGGATAGGACCCTTCCGAGTGCGGGTAGTCCGAGCCCCACATGATGCGGTCCACGCCGACCTCGTGGCGGAGGGCGGACTCGGTCGAGCGCAGGAAGCTGGCCCCCACCCAGAAGTTGCGGGCGAAGTACTCGCTGGGCGTGAGCGACATCCCCTCGGCCGCCACACCGAAGAAGGACGCCTCGGCCGCCCCGCCCAGGGTCATGCGCCCGTAGAACCAGTCGAGGGTCTCGAGCCCCCGGGGCACCCAGGCCAGACCCTGCTCGGTGAGGACGACCCGCAGGGCCGGGTGGCGCTCGAGGACCCCGCCGAAGATGAGGTGCCAGGCCGACCGGTGCGAGAACCAGGGCAGCTCCACCAGCATGATGGCCCGGGCCACCTCGAGGTCGCCGTAGTCGGGCAGTCCGCCGCCGCCGTGGATGTTCACCACCACGTCGAGCTCCTCGCAGGCGTCCCACAGCGGCTCGTAGGCCGGGTCCCACAGGGGCGGGAGCCCCCCGCCCGGCGGGAGCGAGGGCAGGAGCACGCCACCGAAGGGGCGGAACGCCCCGGCCGCCCACCGCACCTCGGCCACCGCCTCCTCGATCCGGTTGGCGAAGACCTGGACCACGCCGGCCCGGCGCCCCGGGGCATCGGCGCAGAAGTCGGCCAGCCAGCGGTTGTGGGCCTGGAGGCCGGCCCAGCGACGCTCGTAGTCGGCCTCGGCGGGCGGCAGGGCCACCAGGCTGCCCTCCTCGAAGAAGGGGGGCACGGTGTTGGGGAAGAGCACCTCGGCCACCACGCCGTCGGCCTCGGTCTCGGCCAGGCGCCGGGCCGAGTCCCAACTGCGGTAGGCGGTCGGGGCCAGCAGGTCGGCGAAGGGGTTGACGTACGTGGCGGCCCAGGCGTCGAACTCGTCGTGCCACCGGGCGGCCAGGTAGGGACGGTAGTCGGCGATGTCCCCGCCGGCGTGACCGTCGGCCGAGATGACCGTGTAGCGGTCGCCGGTCACGTGCTCGGTCGTCATGTGGTCCCCCCGCAGTTCGGCGCTCCGACCACGGTAGCTGGTCAGGCCAGCCCGTCGAGGGCCGAGGGGGGCAGCTCACCGCGGGCGATGGCGTCGGCCCGGGCGTGCAGGAGGGCCCCGGCCCGGTCGAGCCCGTGGCTGATGACGAACCGGCCCGCCTTGACCCCGTCGACGGCGAACCGGCCGAGCGCGTCGAGGTCGACGGTGTCGGTCGGGCGGCCCGCCGCGGCCAGGTGGGCCTTGAACTCGGCGAAGGTCGTGCCCGGGGCCGGGGGCCGGGGACGGACCCGGGCCAGCTCGGGCGGCCGGTTCCGCTGGGCCTCCCACAGCCCGGTCTCGAGCAGTCCCCCCGAGGGGTAGAAGACGGCGGCCCGCAGGTTGGTGTTCTGGGCCGCGAACTGGTGGGCCAGGGCCTCGGTCAGGCAGCTGATGGCCGCCTTGGACGAGGCGTAGACGGAGGCGTAGGGGACCGGGGCGATGCCACCGTCGCCCGACGAGGTGGTGACCACCACCCCCTCCTCGCCGCCGGCCAGCATCCGGGGCACGAAGGAGAGGATGCCGTGGGCCGTGCCGAAGACGTTGACGCCGAAGCACCACCGCCAGTCGTTGGGCTCCTGCTCCCAGGGGTTGCCGCCGCCGCCCGACGTCACCCCGGCGTTGTTCCACAGCAGGTGACAGGCGCCGAACTGGTCGTAGACCTGCTCGGCCAGGGCCTCGACGGCGGCGGGGTCGGAGACGTCGGTGACCACGCCGCGCACGTCGCCCCGCCCGGCCAGCTCGGCCACGGCCCGGTCGAGCACCGGGGCCTCGACGTCGGCCACCACCACCCGGGCCCCCTCGTCGAGGAGGGCGTGGACGATGCCCCGCCCGATGCCGCCGGCGCCGCCGGTCACCACTGCGACCTTTCCGGAAAGCTCCTCCATGTCGTTCCCCCTGGTCGTCCGTGGGCGCCCGGCCCGTGCCGGCTGCAGCCGCTCATCGTTGCACACCGGCCGGGAACGGGCACCGTCGGAGCGCACCTCTGGTAGACACAGGGACATGGCCGACCCGCCGACCCGCCGTGCCCTCGTCACCGGGGCCACCCGGGGGATCGGACGGGCCACCGCCCTGGCCCTCGCCGCCGCCGGTTGGGACGTGGCCGTCACCGGCCGGACGGCCCGCCGGGGCGAGGGGCGGGACGACTCGGACACCGGGAGCGGCCGGCCCCTGCCGGGCAGCCTGGAGGAGACGGCCGAGGCGATCCGGGCCGCCGGCGGCCGCTCCCTCGAGCTCGTCGCCGACCTCCACGTCCGGGTCGCCCTGGAGGCGGCCGTGGCCCGGGTCGAGGAGGCCTGGGGCGGGGTCGACCTGCTGGTCAACAACGCCGTGGACACCGCGCCGGGGAGCATGGTCCCCATCGTCGACCTCGCCGTGGAACAGCTGGCGGCCAAGCTCGAGGCCAACGTGGTGGCCCAGTTCGTGCTGGTGCGGGCCGTCCTGCCCGGGATGCTGGCCCGGGGAGGCGGCACCATCATCGACGTGACCTCCCACACGGCCACGGCCGATCCCCCCGCGCCGGTCGGCACCGGCGGCTGGGGGGTGGCCTACGCCGCCTCCAAGGCCGCCTTCCACCGGTTCGCACCGCTGCTCGCCATCGAGCTCGGCGACCGGGGCATCCGGGCCTTCAACGTCGACCCCGGCTACGTCGAGACCGAGCGGCAACAGGTGAACGCCGAGGCCCTCGGGCTGGTCGGCCGGTACCGGGGCGCGCCGCCCTCGGTGCCCGGGTCGGCCATCGCCTGGATGGCCGACCATCCCGGCGCGCTGGAGAACGGCCAGACGGTGCGGGCCCAGAAGCTGGCCCTCGTCGAGGGGCTCCATCCCGACTGGCGGTCGGGGTGAGCGCCGACCCCGGCGGGTCGCCGCCCCGGGTCGTCGTCTACCGTCGCCCGGGCTGCCCGTTCTGCGCCGTCCTGCGCCACGGCCTGCGCCGGGCCGGCCTGCCAGTCGACGAGGTCGACATCTGGCAGGACCCGGCGGCGGCCGCCTTCGTGCGGGCCCACGCCGCCGGCACCGAGACGGTCCCCACCGTGGACGTGGCCGGGACGGTGCTCGTCAACCCGTCCGCCGCCGGCGTGGTCGCCCTGGCCCGGACCGCCGGGATCGAGCCCGTGCCGGCCCGGCGGTGGTGGCCGCGCCGCCCGACGGCGGCGGGTCGGTCCGGCGACGCCCGGGACGCGGAGGACGCCGCGGGCTGAACCGGCGGCGGGTCGGTCCCCGGATCAGGACCCGGCCAGCAGGTCGAGACCGCGGCGGAAGAAGGCGCCGCCGGTCGCCACCGGGTCCCCTGTGGTGAGGACCTCGGACCAGGCCGCCAGCGCGCCGAACCGGGCGTTCCAGTAGGCCGGGTCTCCGGGTCGGGCCGGTTCCCAGGGACTGACGTAGAGGTAGGGGGCCGGGTGGCCGCCGTCGCCGGGGGAGACGCCGAGGGTGACCCGGCCGGCCGGGGTGTCGGCGTCGAGGGCCAGGTCGAAGTGCTCGGGCCAGAGCTGGGCCACCGAGGGCGTGCGGAGGCCGGGGACGAGGCGGTCGAGGACGGCCGCCCCGAGCCGGTACCCGTCGAGGAGGGCCCGGGCGGTGGGAGGGTCGAGGGCGAGGGCGGCGGCGGCGTCGCCCACCGGCGGGGCGTCCGCGCCGGGGGCGAACGGAGCGGCCAGGTCCACCCCGGCGAAGACGGCGGCGTCGCCCAGCGACCGGCCGGTGAGCTCCAGGGCCTCGGTCCCGCCGCCGGCCCCGGGCCGGTCCTCGAGGACGAGGACGGTGCCGGCCAGCCGGAGGACGGTGCCGTCGGGCCCGAAGGCGGGGGTGCCGATGCCCCCGGGGGTGACCCGGAGGCCGAACCGGCCGTCGTGGGCGGCCCGGGCGCGGGCCAGGACATGGGTGGCGACCCGGTGGAGCGCGTCGCGGGTCGGCCCGGCGGCACCGGGCGGCCGGCCGGCGGGCCGGGGTGTGGGGTCGCTGGGTGGCATCGGGGCTCCTCGGTCGGGGCGCCCGGCGGCGCGGGTGCCGGGGCCGGGCGCCGTCGGCCCGGCTCAGTCGCCGCCCGTGTACCGGACGGCCGGGGTGCCGGGCGGGTGGTGGACGCCGGGGACGGCGTCGGGGTTGTCCGCGCACACCTCGCCCTCGAGACCGTCGGGGTCACGGAAGAAGACGGACAGCACGGGGCCGAAGTCGGTGACGAACGAGTCGGCCGCCCCCCGGGCCATCAGCCGGTCCCGGATGGTCTCGAAGGCGGGGAGGGACGCAGCCCGGAGCCCGAGGTGGTCGAGGCGGCCGCGGCCGAAGATGGGGGTCTGGCGGTCCGCCTCGGTGTTGCCGGCGATCTCGAAGACGTTGAGCTCGGTGGCGGGACCGATCCGCACGACCGACAGTCGGACCCCGCCCCGGCCCTCGACCTCGGGGCCGTCCCGGACCACCTCGGCCTCGAACACCTCGCGGTAGAAGGCGTGGAGCCGGTCGGTGTCGGCGGTGAGCGTGGCCACGTGGTGGATGCCGTCGGTGAGCACGGGACCTCCGGTGGTCGGGCACCCGGGCGGGTCGGACGCCCGGGTCGGTCAGGGCAGGAGGCCGGCCACGTCGATGGCCACCAGCACGGCCACCAGGGTGCCGACCACGGCGTAGAGGGCGGTGAAGGCCCAGCGGTTGTGGTGGTCGGCCAGCCAGAAGCGACGGATCCCGCGGTAGTCGAAGACGAGGGCCAGGACCCCGACGGGGATCCCGATGGCCGGACCGACGCCCCGGGCCAGCCCCACGGCCGGGAGCACGATGGGCAGCACGATGTAGCTGAGCAGGCAGCGGGTGGCCGAGAGGAGGATGGAGATGCCGAAGATGCGGTGCGTCTCCGACTCGCGCACCTTGGGACCGGCCTCGGGGATCCGGAGGAGCCGGCGCATCAACCGGTCGCCCGCCGGGCGCTCGGCTGGCGGAGCGGCGACGGCGACGGTGGCAGTGGCCTGGTCCACGCACCCACCCTAGTGCCGCCACCGACCCCGCCCCAGGCGGGCGCCCGGTAGATTGCCGCCGGAGGACCATGCCATGACATCCAACGCACAGCGCCGGGCCCTGGCGGCCTCCCAGCGTGTCGTGCCCGACGCCCCCCGGGCCCCCGGCCCGGGCGACCAGTGGCAGGTGCGCGGCCCCGACGGCACCGTGGCCGTCGGCTGGTACCTGGTTCCGCTGCGCCTCTTCCTCGGGGTGACCTTCCTCTTCGCCGGTCTCCAGAAGCTGGCCAACCCGGACTTCCTGCGCACCGCCAGCCCGAACTCCATCCACGCCCAGCTGGCCGGGGCGGCCCGCACCAGCCCCATCCACGGGCTCCTCGGCCACCTGGTCCCGATGGCGTCGCTCGTCGGCGTGCTCATCGCCCTGGCCGAGGTGGCCATCGGGACGGGAGCGCTCCTCGGCCTGCTCACCCGGGTGGCCGCGGCCGGCGGGGTCCTCCTCTCGTTCGGCCTGTTCCTGGCCGTGAGCTTCCATGCCCGGCCCTTCTACACGGGCTCGGACATCGTCTTCCTCTTCGCCTGGACGCCGCTGGTGCTGGTCGGGGCGGGCGGGGCGCCGGCACTCGACACCTGGCTGGCCGCCCAGCGAGCCGTCGCGGCGGCCGCGCCCCGGGTCCGCGGCGTCCCCCGTCGAGAGGTCGTCTCGACCGGCGTGGTGGCCGGCGTCGTGGCCGCCGCCGTGGTGGTGCTGGCCGGGGTGGTCGCCGGGCTGGGACGCCTCTTCGCGCCGGCCCCGACCTCGGGGTCCAGCGCCCTGTCCCTGGGCGGCGGGGCCACGGCGACCACGGCGGCGCCGTCCACCACCACCGCCCCCGGCGCCACGACCTCGACGACCGCGGCGGTGCCCAAGGGGACCAAGATCGGGCCGGCCACGGACGTGCCCGTCGGGGGCTCGGCGTCCTTCACCGACCCGGGCAGCGGCGACCCGGCCCTCGTCATCCAGCCGACGGCCGGGGAGTTCGTGGCCTTCGACGCCGTCTGCCCCCACGCCGGCTGCACCGTCGGCTACGCCCCCTCGGCCCGGATCATCGCCTGCCCGTGCCACGGCTCGGAGTTCAACGCCAGGACGGGGGCCGTCGAGAACGGCCCGGCCCCGACCGGGCTCACCTCGATCCGGATCGTCGAAGGCCCGACCGGGGACCTCTACGTCACCTGATCCGACCGTCCCGCGGAACCGGTCGGGTACGCTTCCGGTGTCGTCGTCGGCAGGCGGCGCACCACTCCCATGACGGCGACCTCCAGCGAGTCGACAGGCATCCCCGCCCCCCGGACCACCGAGGACGCCGCCCCGCGCACGGCGTGGTTCCAGGCCGTCCCCTTCTTCCTGGTGCACGCGGCCCCGCTGGCCGCCCTCGTGGTCACCGTGACCTGGACGGACTGGGTCCTCTGCGGCGTCCTCTACGCCGTCCGCATGTTCGCCATCACCGGCGGCTACCACCGCTACTTCTCCCATCGCAGCTACAAGACGGGGCGGGTCCCCCAGTTCCTCATGGCCGTGGTCGGGACGACGGCCGTCCAGAAGGGCCCCCTGTGGTGGGCCGGCCACCACCGCATCCACCACCGCTTCACCGACGTGGACGGTGACGTGCACTCGCCCCGGGACGGCTTCTGGTGGAGCCACGTCGGGTGGATCCTCTCGACCAAGTACAAGGCCACCGACGTCGACAGCATCAAGGACTTCGCCGCCTTCCCCGAGCTCCGCCTGGTCGACCGGTTCCACCTGGTCGGTCCGCTGGCGCTGGCCGCCGCCTGCTTCCTGATCGGCGGCTGGGGCGGCCTGGTCATCGGCTTCTGCCTCTCGACGGTGCTGCTGTGGCACGCCACGTTCTTCGTCAACTCGCTGGCCCACGTCCTCGGCCGCCGCCGGTACGCGACACCCGACACCAGCCGGAACTCGCTGTTCATCGCCCTCGTCACCGGCGGGGAGGGTTGGCACAACAACCACCACTACCTGCCGGCCTCGGTCCGCCAGGGCCTGGCCTGGTGGGAGTTCGATCCGACCTGGTACACCCTGCGGGCCCTGGCCGCACTGGGGATCGTGCGCGACCTGCGCCTGCCGCCGGCCCGACTGCTCGAGCAGGCCCGGGTGCGCGACGGGGCCTTCGACATCGGCATGTTCCGCGCCTACTGGGAGCGGGCCGCCCGGCTGGCCGGCGACCGCATCGCCGACCTGAGCGCCCGACCGGTGGCGGTCTCGGTCGAGGTGGCGGACGCCTTGGCGGACACCGCCACGGCCGCCCCGGCGGACGCCGCCGACGCGGTGGCCCTCGAGCGGTCCGCCCTCACCGGTCTCATCGCCCGGGCCCTCGAGTCGGCCGACCAGCTCGCCGTCTCGACGCGACGGTCGCGGAAGGGAGCCACCCCGGTCGTCCGCGACGCCGACCCGGCCGACCCGGTCGTGGAGTGAACGACGCCGGACCGGCCTTCGCCGCGGCCGGTCTCTGGATCATCGACCTCGACGGGGTGGTGTGGCTGACCGGTGAGCCGCTCGGCGACGCCGCCGGGGCCGTGGCCCTGCTACGGGCGCGGGGGGCGCGGGTGGCCTTCGCCACCAACAACTCGGCCCCCACGACCGGCACCCTGCTCGCCCGGCTGGCCCGCATCGGCATCGAGGCCGTGGCCTCCGACCTCGTGACCTCGGCCCGGGCCGCCGCCTCCCTGCTCGAGCCCGGGCAGACCGTACGCATGCTGGCCGAGGACGGCATGGCCGAGGCCCTCGCCGACCGGGGTGTCCGCACCAGCGAGGCCGGGCCCCACCACGCCGCCGTGGTGGGGTGGAGCCACCACTTCGACTTCGCCACCCTGGCCTCGACCGCCGACGCGGCGCGGTCGTCGGGCCGGCTCGTGGCCACCAACGTGGACCCGACCCATCCGACCCCCGAGGGTCTCCAGCCGGGGTCCGGGGCCCTGGTCGCCGCGGTGGCCACGGCCTCGGGGGTGACCCCCGAGGTGGCCGGCAAACCCCACGCCCCCCTGGCCGCCCTCCTCCGCCGGCAGTTCGGCTTCGCCGACGGGGCCGACGGGGTGGTGCTGGTGGGGGACCAGCCCGACACCGACGGCCGGCTGGCCGAGCGGCTGGGCATCCCCTTCGCGCTGGTCGACTCGGGCGTCACCGCCCCGGGCACCCCGGCCCGGGCCTGCCCGGTGGCCCTGCGGGCCGCCGACCTCCCCACGCTCGTCGGCCGGGTCCTCGACGGGTGAGGTCGGCCCGCCGGCCCGCCGGCCCCGTGCCTGTCGCCAGCAAGCACTCCCGGTAGTCTGGGGCGATGGCCAACAACGACGCGCTCCAGCGCTACATCGACGCCGGCATCGCCTTCACCAACATGACCCGCAGGCGGGCCGAGGAGCTCGTCTCCGACCTGGTGCAGAGCGGGGAGCTGCAGGGGGGTGACGCCCGGGCCCGGGTGGATGAGCTCCTCGAGCGCAGCCGCAAGAGCAGCGAGGCGCTGGTGGCCCAGATCCGCACCGAGGTCAACCGGCAGCTCGAGACGCTCGGCGTGGCCAGCCTCGAGGACCTGGCCCGGCAGGTGGCCACCGTGCTCGGCCGGTCGGGCGCCCCGGCCAAGAAGAGCGCGGCCAAGAAGGCCCCGGCCAAAAAGGCTCCCGCCAAGAAGACCGCGGCCAAGAAGACCGCGGCCAAGAAGACCGCGGCCAAGACGGCTCCGGCGAAGAAGGCTCCGGCCAAGAAGACCGCGGCCAAGAAGGCTCCGGCCAAGAAGGCCCCGGCCAAGAAGACCGCGGCCACACCGGTCCCGCCGGTGGCGGGACCGGGCGACTGACGCCCGCGGCCCGCAGTCGCCTCGACCGCGCCCTGGTCGGCCGGGGGCTGGCCACCAGCCGGCCACAGGCCGTCGAGCTCATCGAGCAGGGCCGGGTCCTCGTCTCGGGGAGCGTGGCCACCAAGGCGTCCCGCATGGTGGCCGCGGCCGAGCCCGTGGTGGTCACCGGCGAACCACCGCGCTTCGTGGGGCGGGGCGGGGAGAAGCTGGCCGCCGCGCTCGATCGTTTCGGCATCGAGCCCGCCGGCCGCCGGGCCCTCGACGCCGGCGCCTCGACGGGCGGCTTCACCGACTGTCTCCTCCAGCGGGGCGCGGCCCGGGTGGTGGCCGTCGACGTGGGGCACGGCCAGTTGCACGCCCGGCTCCGGGCCGACCCCCGTGTGCTCTGCTGCGAGCGCACCGACGTGCGCAGCGTGAGCCTGGCCACCGTGGGCGGCCAGCCGGTCGACCTGGTGGTGGCCGACCTGTCCTTCATCTCCGCCACCCTGGCCGTCCCCGCCCTGGTGGGCGGGGCCGTCGCCTCCGGTGCCGACATCGTCCTCCTGGTGAAGCCCCAGTTCGAGGCGGGCCGGGCCGAGGCCTCCCGGGGACGGGGGGTCATCCGCGACCCGGCCGTCCACCGACGCACCGTCGGGGAGGTGGCAGGCGCGCTCGAGGTGGCCGGAGCGGTCATCATGGGGGCCATGCCGTCACCCCTCACCGGCCAGGCGGGCAACGTCGAGTTCCTCCTCCACGCCCGGGCCCCGGCCGCCGAGTCCGCCCCCGATCCGGCCCGCACCCGGGCCCTCCTCGACGCGGCGGTGGCCGACGCCCACGGGGACCCGGCGGTGACCGACGCCCCCGGGGACCCGGCGGTGGCCGTCGCCCCCAGGGACCCGGCGGTGACCGGGCCCTCCGGGGGCAGTGAGGCATGCGGCCGGTGACCCGGATCTCGTTCGCCGTGCACCCCGACCACCCGGAGGCGGCCGCCCTGGCGGCGCGGGCCACGGCGTGGCTCGAGGCGCGGGGCCACGCCGTCACCCCGGCCTCGACGGTCGACGGCTCGGCCGTGGTCGACGGTGCCGACCTCGTGGTCAGCCTCGGGGGTGACGGCACCCTGCTGCGGGCCGTCGACGCCGCCCTCGACGCCTCGGTGCCGGTGCTCGGCGTCAACCTCGGCCGGCTCGGCTACCTCACCGAGGTCGAGCCGGCCGGTCTGGAGGACGCGCTGGAGCGCTTCCTGGCCGGTGGGCACGGCGTCGAGGAACGCATGACCCTGTCCGTCACCGTCAGCGATCCGGCGGGGGCGGTGGTCTCCGAGCGCCGGGCCCTCAACGAGGCGACGGTGGAGAAGACCGTCCCCGGCCACACCGTGCGCATCGCCACCTCCGTCGACGACCGGCCCTTCGTCACCTACGCGGCCGACGGCCTCCTCGTGGCCACGCCGACCGGGTCCACGGCCTACAACCTCTCGGCCCGCGGTCCCATCCTCTCGCCCAACGTGCGGGCGCTGGTGCTGACTCCGGTCTCGCCCCACATGCTCTTCGACCGACCGCTGGTGCTCGACGCCGGCGAACGCCTGCGCCTCGAGGTGGCCGGCCCGCGCCCGGCCGTGCTGGTGGTGGACGGCCTCAGCGTCACCGAGCTGGCCCCGGGGTGGAGCGTGGAGTGCCGCGAGGGCGACCGGCCGGCCCGGCTGGTGACCTTCGGGGGGCGGGACTTCCACGCCATCCTGCGGGCCAAGTTCCACCTCGCCGACCGGTAGGTCCCGGCCCGTGCCCCACCTCGCCGAGCTGCGCGTCCGCAACCTCGGGGTCATCGAGGACGTCACCCTCCGGCTCGGGCCGGGCATGACGGTCCTGACCGGTGAGACCGGCGCCGGCAAGACCCTGCTGGTCGGGGCGTTGAGCCTCCTCCTCGGCGGACGGGCCGACAGCGGCGCGGTGCGGGCCGGCGCCGAGGAGGCCGTGGTCGAGGGCCGCTTCGTCGGCCCGGGCGGCGCCGAGGCGGTCCTGGCCCGTTCGGTGGCCCGGGCCGGCGGCTCCCGGGCCTGGATCGACGGGCGCATGGCGACGGTCGGCGCCCTGGCCGAGGCCGCCGCCGACCTGCTCGAGCTCCACGGACAGCACCAGCACCGGGCCCTCGTCCACCCGGCGGCCCAGCGGGACGCCCTCGACGCCTTCGGCCGGATCGACACCGGGGCGCTCCGGGCCGCCCGCGCACGGATCGCCGCGCTCGTGGCCGAGCGGGCCGCGTTGGGCGGTGACGTCCAGGAGCGGACCCGGGAGGCCGAGGTCCTCGGCTTCCAGGTCGAAGAGATCGACCGGGCCGGGTTGGCGGGGCCCGGCGAGGACGCCCGCCTCGGGGCCGAGGAGGACCGCCTGGCCGAGGCGTCGGCCCACCGCCGGGCGGCGGCCGAGGCCCTCGCCGCCGTGGCCGGCGACGGTGACGTCGGCGGCGACGTCGGGGGGGAGAGCGCGCTCGACCGTCTGGCCGCCGCCTCCGGGGCCCTGGCCGGTCGGGCCCCGCTCGAGGCCCTCGACGCCCGGGTGCGGGGGGCCATGGCCGAGCTCGCCGACCTGGCCGGTGAGCTGCGCGCCGTGGTCGAGACGTGGGAGGACGACCCGGAGCGGCTCGACGAGGTCCGCGCCCGCCGGCGCCTCCTGGCCGAGCTGGGGCGCAAGTACGGTCCCGAGGTCGAGGACGTGCTGGCCTTCGCCGCCTCGGCCCGGGCCCGGCTCGACGCCCTGTCCGACGCCGAGGGTCGCTCGGCCGTCCTGGAGGGCGCGGTGGCCGAGGCCCGGACGGTCCTGGCCGCCGAGGAGGAGGCCGTGGCGAGGGCCCGGCGCCGGGCCGCCCCGGTGCTGGCCGCCGAGATCGAGGCCGCCCTCCGCGGGCTGGCCCTGCCGTCGGCCACCTTCGCCGTGTCGGTGGCGGGGGAGGGGAGCGCCGAGGAGGTCACCTTCACCCTGGCCGCCAACCCGGGCGAACCGGCCCTGCCCCTGGCCCGGACGGCCTCCGGCGGCGAGCTGGCCCGGACCATGCTGGCCGTGCGGCTGGCCCTCACCGATGCCCCGGGCGTGCTCGTCTTCGACGAGGTCGACGCCGGGGTGGGCGGCACCGCGGCGGTGGCCGTGGGCGCCGCCCTGGCCGGCCTGGGGCGCACCGCCCAGGTGCTGGTCGTCACCCACCTGGCCCAGGTGGCCGCCCAGGCCGACCACCAGCTCGAGGTGCGCAAGGTCGAGGCCGGCGGCCGCACCCGCTCCGAGGTCACGCCCCTCGACGAGGAGGGTCGGGTGGTCGAGCTGGCCCGGATGCTCTCGGGCCGCCCGGACAGCGACTCGGCCCGCGAGCACGCCCGGGAGCTGCTGGCCTCCCGGCACCGGCGCGCCGCGCCCGGTCCCTGACCGGGCGGGGTCCGCACCCCGGGGGCGTGCCGTCCGGTACCCTCGTCAGGTGCCCGACGTGGACGGCCCCGTGACGAGCGACCAGGCGGCCCGCCGACAGACGAAGTACATCTTCTTCACCGGCGGCGTGTCGTCGTCGCTGGGCAAGGGCCTCACCGCCTCCTCCCTCGGCCGCCTGCTCAAGTGCCGCGGGCTGCGGGTCACCATGTGCAAGCTCGACCCGTACATCAACGTCGACCCGGGCACCATGAACCCCTTCGAGCACGGCGAGGTGTTCGTGACCGAGGACGGCGGCGAGACCGACCTCGACCTCGGCCACTACGAACGGTTCATCGACGAGAACCTCCACAAGGGCTCCAACGCCACCACCGGCCGGATCTACTCGTCCGTCATCGCCAAGGAGCGCCGGGGCGACTACCTGGGCAAGACCGTCCAGGTCATCCCCCACGTCACCGACGAGATCAAGCACCACATCCGCAAGCTGGGCGAGACGGGCGTCGACGTCGTCATCGTCGAGATCGGCGGAACGGTGGGGGACATCGAGATCGTCCCCTTCATCGAGGCCATCCGCCAGTTCCGCCGGGACGTCGGCCGCGAGAACGTCTGCTACGTGCACCTGACCCTCGTGCCCTACCTCGGGCCGTCGGGCGAGCAGAAGACCAAGCCCACCCAGCACTCGGTCACCGAGCTCCGCAGCCGGGGCATCCAGCCCAACGTCATCGTGTGCCGGTCCGACCGCATGATCTCCGACGACCTCAAACGCAAGATCTCGCTGCTGTGCGACGTCCCCATCGAGGCCGTCGTCTCGGCGGTGGACGCCGCCAACATCTACCAGATCCCCCTGGTCCTCCACGAGGAGGGCCTCGACGCCTACATCATGGACGCCCTGGAGGTGGACCCGTCGGCCCACCCCATCGACCTCGGCCCGTGGGAGCATCTGGTCGAGCAGGTGGAGGCGGCGGTCCGTCCCGTCCGCATCGGCATCATCGGCAAGTACGTCGACCTGCCCGACGCCTACCTGTCCGTGGTCGAGGCGCTGCGCCACGCCGGGTTCCACCACGGCGCCCGGGTGGAGATCGAGTGGGTCCAGGCCGCCACCGTGCCCGACCTCCTCGACCGCGACGGGCTCAAGGTCTTCGACGGGCTGGTCATCCCGGGCGGGTTCGGCGAGCGGGGCATCGAGGGAAAGATCGCCGCCGCCCGCTACGCCCGG
The DNA here is from genome assembly GCA_027314705.1 of Acidimicrobiaceae bacterium. GTDB lineage: Bacteria > Actinomycetota > Acidimicrobiia > Acidimicrobiales > RAAP-2 > Bog-756. The sequence goes on along the minus strand of DAHVAJ010000039.1, from coordinate 7,226 downwards.
GAGCACGAGCTGCCCCTCCTCGGCCTGTGCCTCGGCCTCCAGGTCATGATCATCGAGGTGTCCCGCTCGCTGGCCGGGCTGCAGGGCGCCAACTCCCGCGAGTTCGAGGCCACCACCCGGCACCCGGTCATCGACCTCATGGACGAGCAGGTGGACGTGGCCGACAAGGGCGGGACCATGCGGCTCGGCTCCTACAGCGCCCGCCTGGCGCCCGGCTCGCAGGTGGCCCGGGCCTACGGCGTCGAGGTCGTCTCCGAGCGCCACCGCCACCGCTACGAGGTCAACCCCCGCTACCGCGACCAGCTCGAGGCGACCGGGCTGGTCTGCTCGGGGGTCTCGCCCGACGGCCGCCTGGTGGAGTTCATCGAGCTGCCCGGCCACCCGTTCTGGGTGGGCACGCAGGCCCACCCCGAGTTCAAGAGCCGGCCGGACCAACCCCACCCGCTCTTCCGCGAGCTGGTGGGCGCGGCCCTGGTCCGGGCCGAGGGGCGCGACCCCCGCCTCCTCGACCTCGGTGCCGTCGGCTGAGCCCCCCGACGGCCCGACCGCCCCCACGGGCGGCCTCCCCGTGTTCACCGCCGTCGGCGAGGAGGTCGTGCACCGGGGCTGGGCCATCGCCCTGACCCGGGCCCACTTCCGCGACCCCGAGGGCCGACCCTTCACCCGGGACGTGGTCCGCCACCCCGGGGCCGTGGCCGTCGTGGCCGTGACCGGACGGGGGGGCGTGGTCCTCGTCCGCCAGTACCGGCCGGCGGTCGACGCCTGGCTGCTCGAGGTCCCGGCCGGCACCTGCGACGTGGACGGTGAACCCCCCGAGACGACCGCCCGTCGGGAGCTGGCCGAGGAGGCCGGGTACGCGGCGGCCCGGTGGGACCTGCTGACCCGCTGCCTCATCACCCCCGGCTTCTGCGACGAGGCGGCCCACGTGTACCTGGCCACCGGGCTGCGTCCGGTGGCGACCGACCGCCAGGGGGTCGAGGAGCGCTACCTCGAGGTGGTCGAGATCCCCCTCGACCGGTTCGACGCCCTGGTCGACGAGGGCGCGGTCGTCGACGCCCAGACCATCCTCGGGGTGGGCCTGGCCCGCCGGCGCCTGGCCGCGGGCCGGTGAACGCGGTGGCCGCCGACCTCTCGACCCCGGCCGAGGAGTACCTCTCGTGGCTGGCCGTGGAGAAGGGCCGCGCCCGGAACACCCTGGTCTCGTACCGGCGCGACCTGGCCGCGTTCGAGGCGTGGGCGGCCGACGAGGGGATCGACCCCCTCCTGGCCGGTCCGGGCGAGGTCGAGCGGTACCTCGACGGCCTCCGCGCCGCCGGGCGCCACCCCGCCTCCCGGGCCCGGGCCACCACCGCCCTGCGCGGCCTGTACCGCTTCCTCGTGGCCGAGGGGGCCCTGGCCACCGATCCCACGGCCGACGTGCGGTCGCCCTCGCTGCCCCGGCGGCTGCCCAAGGCCCTGGACGAGGTCCAGGTGGTGGCCCTGCTCGAGTCGGTCGACGGCGACGGCCCGCTCGACCGGCGCGACCGGGCCCTGCTCGAGGTGCTCTACGGCACCGGGGCCCGCATCTCCGAGGTGGTCGGCCTCTCGTTGCCCGACCTGGCCCGCGACGACGGGCTGCTCAGGGTGTACGGCAAGGGGGCCAAGGAGCGTCTGGTGCCCCTCGGTGGGGTGGCCCGGGCCGCCCTCGACCGGTGGCTCGCCCCCCGGGGCCGGCCGCTCGTCGCCCCCGAGCGCTTCGCCCGGCGCGGCGACGCCGAGGCCGTCTTCCTGAACGCCCGCGGCCGGCGCCTCTCCCGCCAGGGGGCCTGGGCCGCCGTGCAGACCCGGGCCCGAGCGGTGGGCCTCGGTGACGTGGTCAGCCCCCACGTCCTGCGCCACTCCTGCGCCACCCACCTGTTGGCCCACGGCGCCGACATCCGGGTAGTCCAGGAGATCCTCGGCCACGTGTCCATCGCCACCACCCAGCTGTACACCCGGCTCAGTCAGGACCACCTCCGGACCGCCTACGAACGGGCCCACCCGCGGGCCGGGAGCACCAGGTCGGGGTAGCATCTCCCCGTGCCGAGCGACATCCCGACCGAGACGCCGACCGCCGACTACCGCCACCTCCTGGAGATGGAGCGGGGCCAGCTCGAGGCCGAGCTGGCCGAACTGGGCTACGGCGAGGCGGGTGGCCTCCACTACGACCCCAACTTCGCCGACTCCAGCCAGGTCACGGCTGAGCGGGGGGAGGCGGAGACGCTGGCCGGCCAGTTGAAGGAGTCCCTGGACGAGGTGGCCCTGGCCCTGGCCCGGCTCGAGGACGGCACCTACGGCCGCTGCGAGGCCTGCGGAGTGGCCATCAACCCGGCCCGTCTCGAGGCCATGCCGGCCACCCGGTTCTGCATCGATCACGCCGCCCGGTCCTGAGCGGTCCGGCCCGGTGAACCCCGGAGGTCTCGGCAGCGGCCCGGGCCGTGCCCGGCGGTCCGGGCCCGAGACCCGGACCCTGGTCATCGTGGTGGTGGCCGCCGTCTTCATCGGCATCCTCATCGCCACCCGCCGGATCACCCGGTTCGAGATCATCTACTTCCTGGTCCTCATCCCGTCGATCATCCTCCACGAGCTCTCCCACGGGGTGGTGGCCCTGGCCTTCGGCGACAGCACGGCCAAGCGCTCGGGCCGCCTCAGCCTCAACCCGGTGCGCCACGTCGACCCGGTGGGCACCCTGCTCGTGCCCGCCGTGCTCTCGCTCTCCGGGGTGGGTGCCTACGGATGGGCCAAGCCGGTGCCCATCAACCCGGCCAACCTGCGCAGCCCGCGCAACCAGATCGTGCTCGTCTCGCTCATCGGACCGGTCACCAACTTCGGTCTGGCCGCCGTGTTCGGGGTCCTCTTCGCCGCCACCACCACCCCGGTGGAGAAGGCCTTCGTGGTCCAGGGGTTCTACCCGCCCACCCTCCTCGGCCAGGTCCTCTTCATCGCCGGGTTCGCCAACCTCATCCTCGGGCTGTTCAACCTCATCCCCTGCCCCCCGCTCGACGGCGCCTCGGTGCTCGAGCGGCTGCTGCCGGCCCGGCTCCTGCCCGGCTACTACCAGCTCCAGCCGGCGCTGATGTTCCTGCCCCTCATCCTGCTGCTCGTCTTCCACGGACTCTGGGTCCAGGCGCTCGGCCACGTCATCAGCTGGTGGTCGGGCCTGGTCGCATGAGCACCCGGCCGGCGACCGCCGCCCCGGCCGCCCCGGCCGGACCGGCGGGCCCGGCGGCACGCGGCCCGCTGGCCCTCTGGGTCGTCCTCGGGGTGGTGGGGGCCCTCGGCATGGTGGCGGCCGGCTCGTCCATCGGCTCGGGCCCCGCGCCGGCCCCGGCGCGGTGGTGGTACACGACCGCCGCCGGCGGGTACTGGCCCGCCCACCTCTTCTTCTACGCCTCGGCCGGGCTCCTGGTGGCCGCCTGGCTGGGCGTCGGCGGCCACGCCCGTCGGGGCCGGCTCCCGGTGGTCGTGGCCGTCGGCGTGCTCGTCTGCTGGGGCCTCCCGTTCCTCCTCGGGGTGCCGCTGTTCAGCCGCGACGTCTACAGCTACATCGGCCAGGGCCAGCTCGCCCACCACGGCCTCGACCCCTACACCGTGGCCCCCGTCGCCCTCGGGCCCGGCCCGCTGCTCTCCTCGATCGCCTCGGTGTGGCGGGCCACCGCCTCCCCCTACGGCCCCCTGTTCGTGGCCGTGACCCACCTGGGCGCCGTGCTCGCCGGCCACGGCCTGGTGGCCGAGGTCCTCGTGTTCCGCCTCCTCGAGCTGGGGGGTCTGGTGCTCGTGGCGGTGGCCCTCCCCCCCCTCGCCCGCCGGCTCGGCAACGACCCCGGCCTCGCCCTGTGGCTGGCCCTGCTCAGTCCGCTGGCCCTGTTCGGCTTCGTCTCGTCGGCCCACAACGACGCCCTGATGGTCGGCCTCCTCGTCGCCGGGGTGGCCCTCGGCACCGGGGGCCGCTACCGGTGGGGGATCGTCCTGTGCGCCCTGGCCGCCACCATCAAGCTGCCGGCCGGGGCCGGGGTGCTCTTCCTGGCCGCGGCGGAGTGGGGGGCCCGCGAGGGCCGGCGGCGCCTCGAGGCCGCGGCCGAGGCCGTGGGACTGACCGCGGTGGTGCTGGCCGTCACCACCCTGGCCGTGGGCCTCGGGTGGACCTGGCTCGGTCCGACGGCCCTCCACGTCCCCACCGAGCTGCGGGTCCTCACCACGCCACTCGTCTCGCTCGGGACCTTCGTCCACGGCGTGCAGGCCGCCCTCGGGGTGCCGGGGTCGGTGAGCGCCACCGTCACCGTCGTGCAGACCCTCGGCGAGGTGGCGGCCGTGGCCGGCACCCTGTGGCTGGCCGCGCTGGCCACCCGCGGGGACGCGGTGCGCCTGTTGGGCCTGGCCCTGCTGCTGCTGGTGGTGCTCAGCCCCACGGTGTGGCCGTGGTACCTGACCTGGGGGGTCACCGTCCTGGCCGCCACCTCGGCCCAGCGGTCGCGCCTGGTGGCCGCCGTGGCCGCCCTGGCCATGCTGGCCGTCGGGGCGGGCGGCACGCCCATGCTCAACGGTGGTGCCTACTGGGTGGCCGGTCCGGTCGTCCTGGCCGCCCTGGTCTGGTTCGTGGCCGGCCGTCACTGGCGGGTGGCCCTCCCCGGAGCGGGCCGTGGTTGAGGCCGGGCCACCGACGGCCGTCCCGCCGGGAGCGGCCGGGATCACCACGGTCGGGGGGCCAGCGACCGGGGCCGCCACGACCGGGGCCGCCACGACCGGGGCCGCCACGACCGGCGTCGCCACGATCGGTGCCACCACGATCGGGGGGCCGGCGACCGGGGGGCCGGCGACCGAGGCGGGCCGGCGCCGGTGGGTTCCGGTCACCGCCCTCGTGGCCTACGCGCTCTGCCGGGGCGTGACCCTGGCCGCCGTGGCCGTCAAGACCGCCGTGACCCACCAGTCCTTCGCCGCCGGGCTCGACATCTGGGACGGCGCCTGGTTCCTGCAGGCCGCCGAACACGGCTGGCCGGCCCACCTGCCCATGACCCACGGTCACGTGGCCGCCAGCCAGATCGCCTTCTTCCCGCTCTACCCGCTCCTGGTGCGGGTGGTGGCCGCCCTGGGCGTGCCCGCCCTCGCCGCCGCCCTGGCCCTCAGCGCCCTCGGCGGACTGGCCGCCGTGGTGGCCGTCGGGCTGCTGGCCCGCCGGTTCGCCGGGGAGGAGGCGGCCGGGCGGGCGGCGCTGCTCATGGCCGTCTTCCCGGGCTCGTTCATCTTCTCGCTGGCCTACGCCGAGGGTCTGGCCATCACCTGCGTGGCCCTCGGGCTCCTCGCCCTGCTGGACCGGCGGTGGCTGGTCGCCGGCCTGCTCGGGGCGGCGGCCACGGCCGCCTCGCCGGTGGCCCTGGTCTTCGCCCTCAGCTGCGCCTGGGCCGCGGTGGGCGCCGTCCGTCACCACCGGGCCTGGCGGGCCCTCGTGGCCCCGGTCCTGGCCCCGGTGGGGTTCCTCGCCTACATGGCCTACCTCCGGCTCCACACCGGCACCCTCATGGCCTGGCGCCTGACCGAGCGCGACGGGTGGCACAGCGGGCCGTCGCTCCTCTACCCGTTCCGGGTGGTCGGCACTTTCCTCGGCGACCCCCTGGGGCCCACCCTCACCGGCTACCTCCTGGTGGCCGGTACGGCGGTGGCCGTGGTCGGCGTGGTCCTGGCCGTGCGCGAGCGCCAGCCCGCCCCGGTGCTCGTCTACGGCATCGGGGCGGTGGCGCTGGCCGCGGTCTCGCAGCCGGTCGGCCTGCGACCGCGCTTCCTCCTGCTGGCCTTCCCGCTCATCGTGGCCGCCGGCACCCGCTACACCGGGTGGACCCACCGGGTCCTGGTGGTCGTCTCGGTGGTCCTGCTCGGCGCGGTCACCGCCCTCGAGTTCTTCTCCTGGGCGGTCTTCCCGTGATCCTCGACGAGCCACCGGCCCCGGTACTCGCCCCCGAGGCCCCCGGCCCGCCCGACGCCGAGCGGCTGGCCCTGGCCGACAAGGCGGCCTGGACCGTGGTGTGGATCGCCGTCCTGGCCGTGGCCCTCAACTACTGGGGCTCGTGGCCGGCCGGCCCCCTCGCCGCCCTCCTCGCCCCGGCGCTCGCCCTGGTGGCCGTGGTCGGCGCCGCCACCGTGTGGCTGGCCCGCCGACCGATGGGCCCCGGGGCCCGCCTGGCCGGCCTCGGGGCCGCGGTGGTCACCGTCCTCGCCTCCCAGGGGACCGACATCCACACCCGCCACGGCTACACCACCGACTCCGGCGCCTTCAACCAGGTGGCGACCCGCCTGTTGGTGGCCGGCCACGACCCGTACACCTCCTCCATGGCCCCGGCGGCCCGCCTCCTCCATCCGGCCTTCGCCTTGTGGACCTACCGGGTGGACGGGAGCCACGTGCTCCAGGTCTCCTATCCGGCCGGCTCGTTCCTCCTCCAGGCCCCGCTCTGGATCCTCGGCGTCCACCACCAGCTCACCGACTGGGTCGACCTGGTCGCCTGGCTGGCCACGGCGGTGCTGGTGTTCTGCCTCCTGCCCGCCACCCTGCGCTGGGCCGGACCCCTCCTCCTGGTGGTGGCCGGCTACTCGGGGGCCTTCGCCAACGGCGGGACCGACGCCCTCTTCCTCCCCTTCCTGGTGGTGGCCGTGTGGCGGTGGGACCGGTACCCGCACCGGGCGGCGGCCCGGCTCCCGGCCTGGGTGGGGCCGGTCGCCCTCGGCCTGGCGTGCACCGTCAAGCAGACGCCGTGGTTCTGCGTCCCCTTCCTCGTGGTCGGGGTGGCCCTGGCCGCCCGGCGGGCCGGGGGGCGGCCGGTGGCCGTCGGCGCCCGGTACGCGGCCACGGTCGGCGGGGCCTTCCTCGTCGTCAACCTGCCCTTCCTCCTCTGGAACCCCGGCGCCTGGCTGCGCGGCGTCCTCCTGCCCTTCGTCGACCCCCTCGTCCCCGACGGCCAGGGCGTGGTGGCCCTGGCCCTCCACGGGCTGACCGGCGGGGTGGTGGTGGGCCTCCTGGCCGCCGCCGGGGCCGCCGCCTACCTGGCCCTCCTGGCCGCCTTCTTCTGGTGGGAGCCGCGTCTGCGCCGGGCCTGGCTCCTGCTCCTCCCCCTGGTGCTCTACGTCCCGGCCCGCAGCCTGGCCAACTACCTGCTCGACCTGGCCCCGGCCGCCCTGGTGGCGGCGGCGAGCGTGCGGGCCCCGGCGCCGGCGGCCGCGCC
>DAHVAJ010000036.1 GCA_027314705.1 Acidimicrobiaceae bacterium | reverse complement strand
CCGCGACCTCGACCGGCGGCGGGCCGGCCGCGGGCACGGTGTCGGGCGGCGGCCCGGTGGCGGGGACGGCGGCGGCCGGGGAGGCGGAGACCGGGTCGGTCGGTCGACGCCGCCGGCCGGGCACGGCCGACAGCACGGATCCCACGACCATCAGGACGCCACCGATCCAGAGCCACATCACGAGGGGCTGCACGACCACCCCGAAGGTCCACCGGCCGCCGGTGGCCGGGATCGAGTTGATGGTCAGGTAGACGTCCGAGCGCCACGAAGACTCGATGGCCGGCGTGCCCACGGGCTGCGTGCCCTGTCCGAACTGGGTGATGGCCGGGGCGAACGTCCCCCGCCCGTCCACCCGGAGGACGGCCTGCTCGGCGGTGTGGGAGGCGGTGTGCACGGTCCGGGTCCCCACGAAGGTGACGTCGTGGCCGGCGAAGGCGGCCGTCTGACCCCGGACGAGCTCGACGGTGCCCCGCTGGCCGAAAGCCGTGGCCGCGGCCAGGCCCACGGCGAGGACCACGACGCCGATGTGGACGATCATCCCGCCGTTGGCCCGGCCCACGAGGCCACGCCACCCGGCCAGCGCGGCCGGCACGGGGGGGGCACCGGCCCGGCGGGCCGCCCGCCAGGAGGCGCGGACCGACAGGACGAGGGCCCGGCCGGCCGAGGCCGCGGCGAAGGCCCCGAGGCCGAAGGCGAGGAGGGGCTCGACGCCGTGGATCCCGGCCACCACGCAGGCCACCACCACCGCCACCCCGAGGGCGGCGGGAACGGCCAGCCGGCCCCGGAGCACGTCGACCGTGGTCTTGCGCCACGGGAGGGCAGGGGCCACGGCCATGAGGAAGAGGAGGGCGAGGGCGACGGGGATGACCAGACGGTTGAAGTAGGGCGCGCCCACCGCCACTTGGGCCCCGCTGTTGAGGGCCTCGTAGAGGAGGGGGAAGACCGTGCCCAGCAGGACAACGAACGCGAAGGCCACGAACAGGAGGTTGTTGGCCAGGAACGCCCCCTCCCGGCTGAGCGGCGAGTCGATCCCGCCAGGCGAGCGGAGACGGTCGCCGCGCCAGGCGATGAGGCCGACGCCCACGGCCACCACCAGGCCGAAGAAGGCGAGCAGGACCGGCCCCACGGTGGAGGCCGAGAAGGAGTGCACCGACTGGAGCACGCCCGAGCGGGTGAGGAACGTGCCCAGGATGGTGAGGCTGAACGTGGCCACGACGAGCGAGAGGTTCCAGATGCGCAGGAGACCGCGGCGCTGCTGGACCATGACCGAGTGGAGGTAGGCGGTGCCCACCAGCCAGGGCAGGAGTGAGGCGTTCTCGACCGGGTCCCAGGCCCAGAACCCACCCCACCCGAGGACCTGGTAGGACCACCAGGCACCGAGGACGATACCGACGGTGAGGAACGTCCAGGCGAAGAGGGTCCACCGCCGGGTCTCTCCCTGCCAGTCCTCGTCGAGGCGACCGGTGACGAGCGAGGCCACGGCGAAGGAGAAGGGCAGGGTGAACCCGACCAGGCCGAGGTAGAGCATCGGCGGGTGGAAGAGGACGAGCGGGTTGTCCTGGAGCAGGACGTTCGGGCCCAGGCCGTGGGCGGGCACGGCCCCGCTCACGTGGTGGAAGGGATCGGCGGGCCCCAGCATGAGACCGAAGAAGAAGGCCGCCACCACGTAGACGACCAGGGTGGCCCAGGCCACCAGGGGGTCGCCGGTCCGGCGTCGGAACCGCCAGACCATGGCCGTGGCGTACCCGCCGAGGACCAGGCCCCACAGCAGGATGGAGCCGGCCAGGGCCGACCACATCCCGGTGATGGAGTAGAGCAGGGGTGTCGAGCGGCTGTTGTTGTCGGCCACGTAGGTGAGCGAGAAGTCGTGGGTGATGAGGGCCCGTTGCATGGCGACCGTGGCCACCACCCCGCCCAGCAGGACGACGGGCGCGTAGAGCGCCCCGCGCCGGAGGGTCGCTTCCCGGCCCCGGGCCAGGCCGACGACCAGGACGACCACGCCGAGGACGGCGGCGGCGAACCCGAGCAGGACGCCGGTGTGCCCGAGCGTCCCGTTCACCGTCGGGTCGCCCCGGGGGGCGCCTCGGCCGGTCCGGCCATCAGCGGGCCGTCCCGTTCGGGGCCGTGACCCGCTTGGGGTGCTCGGCGATGTACGTCGAGGAGTGCTTGACCAGGATCTGGTCGGAGACGAAGACGCCGCCGGAGAAGTGGCCCACGGCGATGACCGGGATGTCCGCCTGGAAGAGCTGCGGCGGGCTGCCTGCGTTGCGGACGGCCAGCCGGGTGGTGCCCGACGTGACCACGAAGTCGACGCCGGAGGGGGTGGGTCGGATCGAGCCGGGGGCCACGACCCCCTCGAGATTGACGGTCCGGGAGCCGAGGCTCGCCTCCTGGGCCACCGCCTGGTCGGCCGGCAGGTAGAAGTCGAGGGCGGAGCCGATGCCCTTGACCAGCAGGAAGGTGAACGCACCGATCAGGACCAGGGCGACCACGGCGTACCGCAGGCGGTGGTCCCCCCGCCGGGACGGGACCGGCGGCGTCGGTGGGCCCGGCCCGGTGGCAGCCGGCGGGGCGGGCGTGGTGAGCGTCACGCGCCCCCCCCGGCCGGGCGCGGTGACGCGGCCGCCGGGCCCGGGCCCGGTGGCACGGACGTGGCCACCACCCGCTCGACGGCCCGGACCAGCCGGCGCCGGCGCCAGACGAGGAGGGCGCCGTAGAGGGCGAGCACCGAGAGGACGAAGGCGTAGCCGGCGTCGACGTAGCCCATCAGCCCACCCCCAGGGGTTCGGCCGGGGTGCTCCCGTCCTCGGGGAGGGCGCCCTCGGCCCGCCGCTCGGCCAGGGCGAGCTCGAGCTCGCCGCCTCCCAGCCAGTCCTCCAGCGCGCCGATGCGGTAGCGGACGAGAAGCATCCACACGAACACCAGGGTGAGGGCGAGGAAGCCGAGGAGGAGGGTCCAGGCCATGGAGCCGTGGATCTTCGGCGAGAGGTTGGCGTTGAGGACGGTCGCGCCCTGGTGGAGGGTGCGCCACCAGAGCACGGAGAAGTGCACGATGGGGATGTCGACGGCGGCGAAGAGGGCCACGAAGGCGCTCCGCTTGGCCCGCACCTCGGGTTCGGCCGGAATGCGGCGCATCGCCAGGTAGCCGAGGAAGAGCACGAGGAGGACGGCGGTCGAGGTGAGCCGGGCGTCCCAGACCCACCACACGCCCCACGTCGGCCGGCCCCAGATCGAGCCCGACACCAAGGTGCACACGTTGAAGACCACGCCCACTTCCACGGCGGCCGCGGCCAGCCGGTCCCACACCAGCGAGCGGGTGCGGGGCCAGAGGTAGAGGAGGCTGGCCACGGCGGCCAGGCCGAAGGCCAGGTAGAGGGCGACCCAGGCCACGCCCGGGTGGAGGTAGACGAGGCGCACCAGGTTGCCCTGGACCTGGTCGGGCGGGGTCACCCACAGGCCGAGCCAGACGGTGACGGCCGTGGCCGCCAGGGCGACCGCGCCCACCGTCCGCTCCGCGGCACGGGCCCGCCGGGACGGGAGGGGTGGGCGGTCCCGGCGCGGCGGGGGCAGCCCCACGGCGACGGGCGGGGCGGGTGCGGGACGGAGCGGGGCGCTCATGCGGCTTCCTGGATGGGTCCGTAGACGACGACGCCGAGGGCCACGTAGACGGCGTCGAACACCACGAGCAGGCGGAGCCAGACGGTGCCGTCCGACGGGGTGCCACCGGCCATGGCCGCCTGCCAGATGCGGGTGCCGGCCAGGAGCACCGGAGCGGCGATGGGGAGGAAGAGGAAGGGCAACAACGTCTCACGGACCCGCAGGCCGGCGGAGAGGGCGCCGTAGAGGGTGCCGGTGGCGGCCAGGCCGACGGTGCCGAGGACGCAGGAGACGGCGATGAGCCACGGCACCTCGACCCGGGCGCCGTAGAGCAAGAGCACCCCGGCCGCGAGGAGCGCCTCGAGGACGACGAGCTGGAGGGCCACGGCCGCCCCCTTGCCCAGGAAGAGACCGGCGGGGTCGATGCCCGAGAGGCGCAGCCCGTCCCGGGCGCCGTCGGCCGATTCGACGGCGACGCTCCGCTGGACGGCCAGCACCGTCGAGAAGAGGACGGCCACCCAGAAGAGCCCGGGGGCGCCCTTGGCCATCAACGTGCGGTCCGGCCCCAGGGCGAAGGCGAAGAGCACCAGGGCCACCGCGCCGAACGGGGCCACCTGGGAGAGGGCGACCCGGGAGCGGGCCTCGATCCGCAGGTCCTTCCCGGCCACGAGGGCGGCGTCACGCCACATGGGGCACCGGTCCCCGCTGGTCCTCGTCGGCCCCGGCCGCGCCCGGTGGGTCGGTTCCGAGGTGCCGGTCACCGGTCACCCGTCCCCCGGTCACGGAGACCGCCCGGGTGGCCAGGGGCTCGGCCGTGCCCGCCTCGTGGCTGGCGATGAGGATGGTGACCCCGGTGGCCGAGGCCTCGGCGACCAGGCCGTCGAGCAGCGAGCGGGCACCCGCGTCGAGGCCGGCGTGGGGCTCGTCGAGCAACCACAGCTCCGGCCACCGGGCGGTGAGCACGGCGAGGGCCACGCGCCGCCGCTGGCCGGCCGAGAGCCGGGACGCGGTGGTGCGGGACAGGCGCCCGGTGAGGCCCCACCGGTCGCAGGCCGGACCGATGCGGGCCACGTCCCCGGCGGCCGCCCGCACGGCGAACCGGACGTTCTCGGCCGCGGTGAGGTCGTCGTAGAGATGGGTGGTGTGCGAGAGCATCCCGACACGGCGGCGCACCTCGGTGCGGCGGCGGGCGGGGTCGAGACCCAGGATGGCGACGGTGCCGGCCGAGAGGGGGACCAGGCCGGCGCACACCCGAAGGAGGCTCGTCTTTCCGGCCCCGTTGGGCCCCTCGACCAGCACCCGCTCGCCCACGTCGACCTCGAGGTCGAGCCCGGCCAGGAGGGGGAAGCGACCCGACAGCGCGACGGCGTCGCGGAGGGAGACGGCGGAGGAGGTGACGACGGAGGCCATGGCCGGCCCTCCATGCTACGGGGGCGCCGCTCCGGGGGCCAGACGGCCCGCTCCGGACCGGCGCACGCCGGACGGGCGGTCGGGCTCAGCTGGTGGACAGGCGGCTCAGGTGCAGGTCACGGAGCCAGCTGCTGATGTGGGCCGAGAGGATGTCGACGTTGCCCGTGGCCAGCAGGAGCCCGAAGGCGACGAGGACGAGACCGCCCACCAGGTCGACCCACCGCAGCCGGCTGCGGACCCGGGCCAGCAGGTCGGTGGCGCGACCGAAGGCCAGTCCGGCCAGGAGGAAGGGGACGCCGAGGCCGAGCGAGTAGGCCAACAGGAGGACGACCCCGCCGGTGGCCGATCCGCCGGTTCCCGCGGCCAGGGCCAGCACGCTGCCGAGGACCGGGCCGATGCACGGGGTCCAGGCGAAGGCGAACGCCATGCCGAGCACCGGGGGGGCCCAGGCGCCGAGCACCGAGGGCCGGACCAGGAACCGCCGCTCCCCGGCCACGGCCATCGGCAGGGCCACCCCGGCGGCCAGGGCCACGAGCAGGGCGCCGAAGAGCACGATGAGGACACCTGCGGCCACCTCGAGGGGCCGCTGGTGGGTGAGGAGGAGGCGACCGAGGGCCGAGGCCGACGCGCCGAGGGCGACGAAGACGACGGTGAAGCCGGCCACGAAGGCGAGCATGCCGCGGACCAGACGCACCCGGTGCCGACGGAGCACCTCCCGGCCGGGGCCGGGTGCCTTGGTCGCACCGACGGGAGCGGGGCCCTCCGGGAGCGCAACGGGTCCGCCCTCCGCGGCCGGGGCCCCCACCGCGACGGCCACGGGCAGGGCCCCCCGGACGGTCGTCGTGGCCCGGTCCGCGGCCAGCTCCTCGAGCTCGGCCGCGGAGAGCCCCGACACCATCGACAGGTAGGCGGGTACGAGGGGCAGGACGCACGGCGACAGGAAGGACAGCATTCCGGCGCCGAACGCCACCATGACGCCGAGGGGGTCTGCCTGGATCGCCGCCGGGACCACGACGGAGGCTCAGCCCTTCTGGCCGGCCACCAGGGCCAGATCGGCCTCGACCATCATCGCCACCAGCGAGGAGAAGTCCACCTCGCGGCGCCAGCCCAGGGTCTGCTCGGCCTTCGACGGGTCACCCACCAGCAGGTCGACCTCGGCCGGACGCAGGAAGCGCTCGTCGATGACGACGTGGCGCTCCCAGTCGAGGTCGGCGGCGGCGAAGGCCAATTCCACGAGGTCCTTGACCGAGTGGGTCTCGCCCGTCGCCACCACGAAGTCGTCCGGGGCGTCCTGCTGGAGCATCAGCCACATGGCCCGCACGTAGTCGGCGGCGAAGCCCCAGTCGCGCTGGGCGTCGAGGTTTCCGAGGGCGAGGGTCTCGTCGATCCCGGACTTGATGCGGGCCACGCCGTGGGTGACCTTCCGGGTCACGAACTCGAGGCCCCGGCGGGGCGACTCGTGGTTGAAGAGGATGCCCGAGGAGGCGTGGAGGTCGTAGCTCTCCCGGTAGTTGACCGTGATCCAGTGGCCGTAGACCTTGGCCACGCCGTAGGGGCTGCGCGGATAGAAGGGCGTGGTCTCGACCTGGGGGACCTCGAGGACCTTGCCGAACATCTCCGACGAACTGGCCTGGTAGAAGCGGATCTCGGGGTCGACCGTGCGGATGGCGTCGAGCACCCGGGTCACCCCGAGCGCGGTCGTCTCGCCGGTGAGCACCGGCTGGCTCCACGAGGTCTGGACGAAGGACTGGGCGGCGAGGTTGTAGACCTCGGCGGGCCGGTGCTCGCGCAGGATGTTGATCATCGAGACCTCGTCGAGCAGGTCGCCGGCGACCAGCGTGATCCGGTCCTGGATGGGGGCGATGCGCTCGAAGTTGAGCGTGCTGGACCGTCGGACCATGCCGACGACCTCGTAGCCCTTCTCGAGCAGGAACTCGGCCAGGTAGGAGCCGTCCTGGCCGGTCACGCCGGTGATCAGTGCACGTTTCGCCATGGTCGCTCGGAGCTCCTCGGGTTGGGTCGGTGGTGCTCGGGGTCGGTCTTCGGCTGGCTCACGCCGCCCCGTCGGGCGCCGACGGGGCCTGCCGCCAGGCCGGCGGCCGCTTCTCGACGAAGGCGGCGATGCCCTCCGCCGCCTCTGCCGTCTGGCTGGTCACCGTGAGCAGGGCGTGCAGGTACGGCAAGGCCTCGGCGGCCGCCGAGTCGACGACAGCGTAGAACGAATCACGGCCCATCCTGGTCACACCGGGCGGCGTGGAGGCGAGAACGGTCGTGAGCTCGGCGACGGCGGCGTCGAGCTCGCCGTGGGGGACGACCCGGGTCACGAACCCGATGCGGTCGGCCTCCTCGGCCCCGACCACCCGGCTGGTCAGCATGAGCTCGAGCGCCTTCTTGGGCGGCATCGAGCGGAGCATGGGCACGGTCACCATGTACGGCCACAGGCCCACGCTCAGCTCGGGGGCCCCGAATCGGGCCCGGTCCGAGGCGATCACCATGTCGCAGGCCAGGGCCAGGCCGAACCCGCCGGCCATGGCCCAGCCCTGAACCCGGGCGACCGTGGGCTTGCCCAGGCCCCACAGCTCCTCGAAGAGCTCGGCCAGCCAGCCCCGGGCGAGGTGGTGGCCGAGGTACCCGTCGGTCGCACCACCGGGGTCCTCGGGGACCATGCCGGTGAGGTCGGCACCGGCGCAGAACGCCAGGTCGCCGGCCCCGGTGAGGACGACGACCCGCACCGACGGATCGGACTTGGCCCGGGCCAGCTGCCGGCGCAGGCCGCCGACGACCTCCCAGGTCATGGCGTTGCGCCGCTCGGGCCGGTTGATGGTCAAGGTGAGGACGGCCCCGTCCTGGTCGGCGAGGAGGTCGCTGCCCCGGTCGTCGGTCACCCCCCGACGCTATCCCGCCGGGAGGCAGGTCGGCCCCCGCTACGGTGACGCCATCCCCACCGCCGCCCTGCTCTCCTTCCGCCTCGGCGGCACTGACGGCGTGGCCGTCGAGGCGGCGAAGTGGCGGTGGGCCCTCGAGGTCCTGGGGTTCGCCACGACCACCGTGGCCGGTGCCGGCCCGGTCGGCGCCGTGGTCGAGGGGCTGGCCATCGGGGCCACCGAGCCGCCCGACACCAGGGCGCTGACCGACGCGCTGGCCGGAGCGGACCTGGTCGTGGTGGAGAACGTCTGCTCGCTCCCGCTCAACCAGGCAGCCTGGGACACCGTGGCCCGGGTACTGGCCGGACGCCCGGCGCTCCTCCACCACCACGACCTGCCCTGGCAGCGTGCGCAGTTCCTCGACCATCCCCCGCCGCCCGACGACCCGCGCTGGCGCCACGTGACCATCAACGAGTTGAGCCGCCGCCAGTTGGCCGGGCACGGCATCGCCGCTCGGTGCCTCTACAACGCGTTCGCCGTCCCCGAGCGGGGAGACGGCCCGGGCGCACCCCTGCCCCGTCGGAGCGCCACCGGGGAGGCGCTGCGGACGGCGCTCGGCGTCGGGCCCGGTGACCGGCTCGTCCTCCAGCCCACCCGGGCCCTGCCTCGCAAGAACGTGGGCGCCGGGATGGCCGCAGCGGCCGACCTCGGCGCCACCTTCTGGCTGCTCGGCCCGGCCGAGGACGGCTACGGACCCCAGCTCGAGCGGCTGGTGGCCGCAGCCCCGTGCCCGGTGGTACGGGGCCTGCCCGGCGGGTGGGCGCAGGCGCCGGTCGATGACGCCTACGCGGCCTGTGACGTGGTGGCCCTCCCCTCGACGTGGGAGGGGTTCGGCAATCCCAGCGTCGAGTCGGCCACCCACCTCCGGCCGCTCGTGATCGGCCCCTACCCGGTCGCCGCCGAGCTGGCCGCCTTCGGCTTCCGGTGGTTCGGACTGGACGGCACCGGTCTCCTCGACGCCTGGCTGCGGGAGCCCGACGCCGCGCTGCTCGACCGCAACCGCGCCGTGGCCCGGGCCCACTTCGCCCTCGAGGACCTGCCCGACCGCCTGGCCGCCTGCCTGCCCGAGCTCTGACCCCCCCGGCCCGGGCCGGGGCGGGCGCCGGGACTACCATGGCCGCCATGCCCGCACCGGCCGCCGCGCACCGGGACGGCTCGGCGGCCCGTCCGGCGCGGACCGGGACCCGTCGCCTCACCGCCGACGCCCGGCGGCGCCAGCTCTTCGACGAGGCCCTCGCCCTCTTCGCCCGCCACGGGTACGCGTCCACCACCATGGACGACATCGCCGAGGCGGCCGGCGTCACCAAGCCCCTGCTCTACCAGCACTTCGCCTCGAAGCGGGCCCTCTACCTCGAACTGATGGACGGCGTGGCCCAGGGACTCATCGACCGCATCGTGAAGGCGACGGCGGCGGCGGAGGGCCCGCGCCAGCAGGTGGAGCTGGGCTTCGCCGCCTACTTCGCCCTCATGGTCGACAGCGAGCACGCCTTCCGCCTCCTCTACGGGCGGGACACGCCTGACGATCCCGAGCTGGGCGCCGCCCTCCGGCAGGTGGAGGACACCATCGCCCAGGCCATCGACCCGCTGATCGACGCCGGCCTCGATCCGGCCCACCGGCTGCTCCTGGCCCACGCCGTGGTGGGGATGGCCGAGGGGGCGAGCCGCCACTGGCTGGACACCCACCGCGACCGACCCGACCGACCCCTCCCCGACCACGCCTCCCGGCGGATCGAGGCCGACGAACTGGCCAGACGCCTGGCCGACTTCGCCTGGGCCGGACTTCGCCAGGTCCACCGGACCTGAGCCCGGCGGCGGCTCACGCCCGGACCACGCCGGCCGCCACCGGCTGGTGGGTCGACTGCACCACGCCGCCGGCGCGTTCGGCGGTGATGGCGAACGCCCGGACCGCCCCACCGCCGGCCACGCTGAACGGCACGACGGTCGGACGGGCGCCGAGGAGCCCGAGCGAGACGGTGCGACCGTCGAGCACGCCCCAGAGCTGGTAGGTCTGGTCGGCGGGCAGGGCGGCCAGGTCGCCGTTGACCACGAATCCGGTTCCGTCGGCGGTGAGCACCACCGTGGCCGGTGGAGCCCGGCGGGTCCCGGTCGACGCACGCAGCGGGATGCGGAGCGTGGACGGGTCGGCCGCCGCGGCCTGCTCCGCGGCCGAGAGGTGCGGGGTGGCCTGGAGGGCGCGGACCTGCGAATGGAGGTGGCCGACCTGGAGTCCGAGGACCAGGGCCACGAACGCGGCGGCCGCGGCGGCCAGGCCGGCGGCGGCCGTCGCCCACCGCTGACGCCCGGATCTCCGGAGGCGGGCGGCACCGGGGCGGGGGCCGGAGGTCTCCCGGGCGGCCTCGGTGCCGAGGCGGGCGGCCAGGCGGTCCCACCCGTCGGCCGGGCCGTCCAGCCGGGCCGCGATGCCGTCCCACACCTGGTCCGGCGCGGCACCGCCCGAGTTGGCCAGCAGTCCGGCCACCTCGTGGTGCTGGGCGACCTCGGCGGCGCACCGCAGGCAGTCCGAGAGGTGCTCCTCGACCAGGCGTGCCGTGGCCGGATCCACGGCGTCGAGCGCGTAGACGCCGAGGAGCCCCTGGATCTCCTGGTGTCCCGGATCCGGGACCGGCCCGCTCACCGGCCCGCCCCCGCCGGGGACACGCCCCGCTCGGTGAGGCCGGTCCGCAACCGGCCGAGACCCGACCGGATGCGGCTCTTGACCGTTCCCTCGGGCGCCCCGAGCAGGACGGCCACCTCCTTGTAGGTATGCCCTCCGAAGTAGGCGAGGGCGATGGGCTGGCGGAGCTCGTCGGGAAGGGCGTCGAGGGCGGCCTGCACCTGTTCGGCGACGGCCAGGTCCCACACCTCGTGGTCGATGTCGTACGCGGCCGTCGCGGTCTCGCGGCTGAGGCGCTCCTCGCGGCGCCGGCGGGACTCCTCCGAACGGACCACGTCGACCGCCTTGCCGTGGGTCCGGGCCAGGAGGAACGAGCGCAGGGTGCCCCGCTGGGCGTCGAACTTCTCCGGGTGGCGCCAGAGGTCGAGGAACACCTCCTGGGTGACCTCCTCGGCGGAGGCCTCGCTGCGCAGGATGCGCCGGGCCAGCGCGTGGACGGCACCGCCATGGCGGCGGTAGAGCTCGGCCAGGGCGGGCTCGTGCCACCGGCCGACGGCCACGACGATGCTGGCGTCGCTCGCGTGCTCGAGGTCCACCGTCACGACAGGGTATTCGGAGCCGACCCCGGGGACGGATGCCGGCGGACGGCCGGCCGTTCCTTCGGCGTCGATGTGGCCCTGACCTGGGAAGATGCAAAACCTGACCGGACGGGTAAGGTATTGTCGTGTCCGCCTTTCCCAACCCGGTGAACGAGTACGCGGCCCGCACCGTGGCCGCCGGCGTCGTCCTCGTCTGCCTGGCCGCGCTGACCCTCGGGCAGCCGTGGCTCCTCCTGCCCCTGGCCTACGGCTTCTGGGCCCGGGTGCTGGCGGGCCCCCGGTTCAGCCCGCTCGGTCAGCTGGCCACCCGCGTCGTCGCCCCCCGGCTGCCCGGCGAGCCCCGGCTCGTGCCCGGTCCGCCCAAGCGGTTCGCCCAGGGGGTCGGCGTGGCCTTCTCGACCACCTCGGTCGTCCTCTGGTTCGGGTTCGGGCTGCACGGTGCCACCTGGGTGGTCGTGGCCCTGCTGGCCGGCGCTGCCGGCCTGGAGGCCGCCTTCGGGCTCTGCCTCGGGTGCCGGACCTTCGCCCTCCTCATGAGGACCGGCGTCATCCCCGAGTCGGTCTGCCTCGAATGCCGCGACCTCTCGCTGCGCCATCCGGGGCTCACCTCCGGCGCGCCCTGAGGCGGCCCGGCGCCGCAGCCGCACACCGTTGGCCAGCCCTCGTGCCCCCCGGTCGGCCGCCGAGCGCCCGACGGGGGACGGCGGGCCGGTCACGCTCGTCCCAGACGGGGCAGGAGCCCGGCGCAGAGCCCGGCCAGCTCCCGGGCGCACGACACGTAGCGGTCGTCCTCACCGCCGGCCGGATCCTCCACGTCCTCCCACGGCTCGATGGCCACGGAGGCCAGGTCGAGCGCGACCAGACGCTCGGCCAGCGGCACCGGCCCCGGAGGGAGGTCGCGCACCAGGCGCTTGAGCGAGGCGGTCCGGGCGGCCGCCTCGGGGTGGGAGCGGCGCACGTAGGCGACGTGCTCGCCGGCCATGGCCAGGACCAGGGTGGCCGAGGCGAGGTCCCCGGCCGTCACCTGGTGGCTGCGGTGGCCCTCGGCCGAGAACCCCACCTGGGCCAGTGCCTCCTTGGTGCGGCGGCTCATGGGCTGGCCCTCGACGACGTGGGTCCCGGCGGTGACCACGGTCAGCGGGGCGGCGCGCAGCATGGCGCCGGCCATCACCGAACGCGCTGCGTTGCCGGTGCAGAGGGTGACCAGCACGACGGATCTCTCACGCTCCGGGTGGGGCGCCCCGGGGCCGTGGCCGGTCCGGGGCACCGGCGGCTACTTGACGTGGACCCCGGAGACGGCCCGGGCGATGATCAGCCGCTGGATCTCCGAGGTGCCCTCGAAGATGGTGAAGATCTTGGAGTCGCGGTGCCACCGCTCGACCGGGTACTCACGCACGTAGCCGTAGCCACCGAGGATCTGGATGGCCTCCTCGGTCACGTACACGGCCGTCTCGCCGGCGTAGAGCTTCGACATCGAGCCCTCGCCCGAGGTGAACTCCTTGCCGTTGCGGCCCATCCACGAGGCCCGCCACACCAGGAGCCGGGAGGCGTCGATCCGCGTCTTCATGTTGGCGAGCTTGAAGGCGATGCCCTGGTTCTCGATGATGGCCCGGCCGAAGGCCTTGCGCTCCTTGGCATAGTCGAGCGAGTACTCGAAGGCGGCACGGGCGATGCCGAGGGCCTGGGCCCCGACGGCCGGGCGGGACGCCTCGAAGGTCTTCATGGCCGCCTGGCTGGAGGACCGCTTCCCCTCCCGGGCCCGGGCCAGCCTCTCGTCGAGCTTCTCCTTGCCACCGAGGAGGCAGTGCCCCGGCACCCGGCAGTCGTCGAGGACGACCTCGGCGGTGTGGCTGGCCCGGATCCCCATCTTCTTGAACTTCTGTCCCTGCGCGATGCCGGGCGTGCCGGGGGGCACCACGAAACTGGCCTGGCCCCGTGCGCCCAGCTCGGAGTCGACCGAGGCCACCACCACGTGGAGGTCGGCGATGCCGCCGTTCGTGATCCACGTCTTGGTCCCGTTGAGGACCCACTCGTCCTTGGCTTCGTCGTAGACGGCCCGGGTCCGCAGCGACGAGACGTCGGAGCCGGCGTCGGCCTCGGAGACGCAGAAGGCGGCCAGCTGGATCTTGTCGGGCGTGCCGAAGCACTGGGGCCCCCACTCGAGCAGTTGCTCGGGGGTGCCGTTTCCGGCGATGCCGGCGAGGCCGAGGGTGCTGCCCAGGATGGCGAGGCCGATCCCGGCGTCGCCCCAGGCCAGTTCCTCCGAGGCGATGGGGAGGAGGAGGCCGCTCTGATCGAGGAAGGCCTGGCTGATGAAGTCGAAGGAGTAGAGGCCGATGCGGGCCGCCTCTTCGATGATCGGCCAGGGGGTCTCCTCACGCTCGTCCCACTCGTGGGCGGCGGGCCGGATCGTCTTCTCGGCGAAGTCGTGGACCCACTTCTGGAGCTGGAGCTGGTCCTCGTTCAGGTCCAGCGAGAATTCAGCCATGGTCACTGCTCCGTTCTGGCCCGTGGGCCCTTCGGGCTCGCGGCGGCCAGTGCCGGCGCCACGGCCGCACCCCCGCCGCCGCAGCGGCGAGACGGTGCTTGTTACCCAATGGTAACCACCAGAGCGCGCCCGGGGCAATCACCCCCGTCCGCGCCGGGGTGCGGCCCGGGGCGGTGACCGCACCGCGGGAGGCCGGGCCTGGGCGCGACCGCACCCCCCGGAGGCCGGGTGGCGGTGCTGGTCCTGCACAGGTACGGGCCGCCCGGCGCACGGCCGGGTCGGCGCAGGCGGGGGCGCCCGCTAGGCGGAGGCGACCGGGCGCACGTCGACGGCCTGGAGGCCCTTCGGGCCCTCCTGCAGGTCGAACTCGACGGCCTGGCCCTCCTCGAGCGAGCGGAATCCGTTCATCTGGATGGCGGTGTGGTGCACGAACACGTCGGCACCGCCGTCCGGCTGGGAGATGAAGCCGAAGCCCTTCTCCGCGTTGAACCACTTGACTGTTCCGGAAGCCACGGTGGCGTTCCCCTTTCCTTCACCTGCAGGGTGCGGAGGTGTCCCCCGCCCGGCGCCCGGACCTCCCCCGGATGGGGGCGGTGCTCCGGACGCCGCTCGGCGGCGCCGCTCCGACGGCACGACGCTAGCAGCCTCCCCGGGACCCGGTCGGAGTGGTGGCCCGGACCGGCCGGGTGTGCACGCGACCCCCCTCGCCGGTCAGCGCGGCCGGATCCGGGTGCCGTCGGCCCCGTCCTCGACCAGCCACCCGGCGGACTCGAGCTCGGACCGGAGGCCGTCGGCCCGGGCCCAGTCGCGCGCCGCCCGGGCTGCGTCGCGCCGTCGGACCAGGTCGGCCGAGTGGGGATCCACCTCGGCGCCCCCGCCGCCCCGGAGTCGGAGGCCGAGCCCACCGGCCAGCAGGGCGGCGGAGCGGGCGGAGCGGGCGGCCTCCACCCCGTCCCCGGCGTCGGCGGCGGCATTGGCCCGTCGGGCGAGGTCGAAGACGGCGGCCAGCGCACCCGGCGTGTCGAGGTCGTCGTCCATGCGGTCGACGAAGGCGTCGAGAGCGGGCCCGTCGAGGTCGCCGCCCCCGACCGGGCCGACCACCGGACCGTCGGCCAGGGGGTCGGCCAGCGCGAAGCGACGGGCCAGTTCGTCGAGGCGACCGAGCCCGGCCTCGGCCTGGGCCACCGTGTCGGGGGTCACCTCGATGGGCGAGCGGTAGTGGGAGCGGAGGACGAGGAGGCGGTAGGCCCGCGGGTCGCTCCGGCCCAGCAGGTCGTCGAGGGAGGTGAAATTGCCGAGCGACTTCGACATCTTCTCCCCGTCCACGGTGACCCAGCCGTTGTGCATCCAGTGGGTGGCGAAGGTCCGTCCCGCCGCCACGGCCTGGGCCCGCTCGTTCTCGTGGTGGGGGAAGGCCAGGTCGAGGCCGCCGCCGTGGAGCTCGAAGCCCTCGCCGAGGAGGTCGAGGGACATGACCACGCACTCGGTGTGCCAGCCGGGCCGTCCCGGGCCCCAGGGCGAGTCCCACGTGGGCTCACCCGGCTTCGCCTTCTTCCACAGGACGAAGTCGAGGGGTGAGTGCTTCTCCCCCATCGTCTCCACCCGGGCACCGGCCCGCAGCGACTCGAGGGGCTGGCGGGCCAGCAAGCCGTAGCCGGGCACGTCCCCGACGGACAGGTAGACGCCGTCGGTCGTCTCGTAGGCCACGCCCCGCGCCACGAGGTCGGCGACCAGGTCGACCATGCGGATCACGTAGCCGGTCGCGTGCGGGGTCTCGTCCGGTCGGAGCACCTCGAGGGCGTCCACTGCCTCCCACCACGCGTCCTCGTAGCGGGCGGCGAGCTCGGACTCGCCGACTCCCTGCTCGGCCGCCCGTTCGATGATCTTGTCGTCGATGTCGGTGATGTTCGAGACGTACGTCACGTCGAGGCCACCGAAGAGGAGGTAGCGGCGGAGCACGTCGAAGACGAGGGCGAACCGGCCGTGGCCGAGGTGCGGGGCGTCGTACACGGTCGGGCCGCACACGTACAGGGAGACCCTTCCCGGGGTGCGCAGGTCGAGCGGGGCGACCTCCCCCGTCGCCGTGTCGAAGAGCCGGAGCACGCAGGGTACGGTAACCCGATCATGTCGGAGCAGACGAACGGAGGCGGCGCGGCCGGCCGCGGCATCCCGGACAAACCCGGACTCGAGGGTCTCGAGGCCGCCTGGTCCGCCTGGTGGGAGGCCGAGGGCACCTACGCCTTCGACCGGGGCGCCCCCCGCGGGCAGGTCTTCGCCATCGACACCCCGCCGCCCACCGTGTCGGGATCGCTCCACATCGGCCACGTGTTCTCCTACACGCACACCGACACGGTGGCCCGCTTCCACCGCATGCGGGGCAAGGCCGTCTTCTACCCCATGGGATGGGACGACAACGGTCTGCCCACCGAACGCCGGGTGCAGAACCACTTCGGGGTGCGCTGCGACCCCCACCTCCCCTACGACCCCGACTTCGTCCCCCCGTCCGAGCCGCCCAAGCAGCCGGTTGCCGTCTCGCGGCCAAACTTCGTGGCCCTCTGCCACCAGCTCACCGCCCAGGACGAGCAGGTCTTCGAGCGGTTGTGGCGCACGCTCGGTCTGTCCGTCGACTGGAGCCAGACCTACGCCACCATCGCCGAGCGGGCCCAGCGCGTCTCCCAGCGCGGCTTTCTCCGGCTGGCCCGGCGGGGCCAGGTCTACCAGCGCACGGCCCCGACCCTCTGGGACGTCGACTTCCGCACGGCCGTCAGCCAGGCGGAACTCGAGGACCGTGAGCGGCCCGGCGCCTACCACCGCCTCCGGTTCCCCCGCGTCGGGGCACCGGGCGGAGTCGAGATCGAGACCACCCGTCCCGAGCTGCTCCCGGCCTGTGTCGCCCTCGTGGCCCACCCCGACGACGAGCGGTTCCGACCCCTCTTCGGTACCGAGGTGACCACCCCGCTGTTCGGCGTGCGCGTCCCCGTCGTCGCCCACGAGCTCGCCGATCCCGAGAAGGGGTCGGGCATAGCCATGATCTGCACCTTCGGCGACACGACGGACGTCGTCTGGTGGCGCGAGCTGGGCCTCACCACGCGCACGGTCGTCGGGCGGGACGGTCGGCTCCTCCCCGTCGAGTGGGGAGCCGCCGGGTGGGAGACCGAGACCCCCGACCGGGCCGCCACCGCCTACGCCGACCTGGTCGGGCGCACCGTGGTCCAGGCCCAGCGGCGGATCGTCGAGCTGCTGACCGACTCCGGCGACCTGCTCGGCGAACCCCGGCCCATCACCCACCCGGTCAAGTTCTACGAGAAGGGTGAGCGGCCGCTCGAGATCGTCTCGTCCCGGCAGTGGTTCGTCGAGACGCTGCCCCTGCGCGACCGGCTCCTGGCCCGGGGCCAGGAGCTGCGGTGGCACCCTCCCTACATGGCCCATCGCTACCGGGCGTGGGTCGAGGGACTGACGTCGGACTGGAACATCAGCCGCCAGCGCTTCTTCGGCGTCCCCTTCCCGGTCTGGTACCCGGTCGACGGCGCTGGCGAGGCCGACTACGGCGCCCCCATCCTGGCGGACGAGGCCGCGCTTCCCGTCGACCCTTCCACCGACGTGCCCCCGGGGTACGCCGAAGCGCAACGGGGGACGCCCGGGGGATTCGTGGGCGACCCCGACGTCATGGACACCTGGGCCACCTCCTCGCTCACCCCCCAGATCGCCGGCGGCTGGGAGGACGACCCCGACCTCTTCTCGCGGGTCTTCCCCATGGACCTCCGGCCCCAGGCCCACGAGATCATCCGGACGTGGCTCTTCGCCACCGTGGTCCGCTCCGAGCTCGAGCACGGTTCGCTGCCGTGGACCGACGCCGCCATCTCCGGGTGGGTCCTCGACCCCGACCGCAAGAAGATGTCGAAGTCGAAGGGCGACGTGGTCACCCCCCTGCCGCTCATCGAGACCCACGGGGCCGACGCCGTGCGGTACTGGGCGGCCGGAGGCCGGCCCGGCACCGACACGGCCTTCGACGAGGGCCAGATGAAGGTCGGGCGCCGCCTGGCCACGAAAGTGCTGAACGCCTCCCGATTCATCCTCGGCCGTCTGACCGACGGGGGCGGCGCCGGGGCCGTGCCGCCGGTCGAGGCGGTCACCGCCCCGCTCGACCGGGCGATGCTCGGTCGGCTGGCCGTCGTGGTCGACGAGGCCACGACGGCCTTCGAGGCCTACGACTACGCCCGGGCCCTCGAGCGCACCGAGGCCTTCTTCTGGGCCTTCTGTGACGACTACCTCGAACTGGTGAAGTCCCGTGCCTACGGCGAGGGGGCCGACGCGGGCACGGCGTCGGCCCGGGCCGCGCTGGCCGCCGCCCTCTCCGTGCTCCTGCGCCTCCTCGCCCCCATCCTCCCCTTCGTCACCGAGGAGGTGTGGTCGTGGTGGCGCGACGGCTCGGTGCACGCCGCCGCGTGGCCCACTCCTGACGAACTCGGCGTCCCGCCGGACACGGTGCCGGCCCTCGACCCGGCCACGGACCTCGTGCTCGAGGTGGCCGCCGAGGTGCTCGGACGGGTGCGCCGGGCCAAGACCACGGCCAGGCGCTCCATGCGGGCCGAGGTGGCCGTCCTCACGGTGGTGGACGCAGCGGCCCGGCTCGACGCCCTGGCCTCGGCCGAGTCCGACCTGTGCGCGGCCGGCCACGTCCACCGGCTGGTGACCCACGTCGGCGACCAGCCGTCGGCCGAGGTCGTGCTGGCCGCCGAGTGAGCCCGGACGGCGGTCCCGCGACCGGTCAGGCCAGGTAGGCGCTGAGGGCGGCCTCCCCCATCGCCTCGGGGGTCCCCTCCTGTTCGACGCGTCCGTGGACCATGATGGCGGCCCGGTCGGCCACGGCGAGGGCGGTGGTCACGAACTGCTCGACCAGCAGGACGGTCATCCCCTGGCGGGCCAGGCCTTCCACGAGCTCGTAGAGCTCGTGGACCACGAGAGGGGCGAGGCCCATCGAGAGCTCGTCGAGGAGGAGGAGGCGGGGTCTGGTGACGAGGGCCCGTGAGATGGCCAGCATCTGCTGCTCACCACCGGAGAGGGTGCCGGCCATCTGGCGGCGCCGCTCCTTCAGCCGGGGGAAGGCGGCGAAGCTCTGCTCCTCGACGTCCCTCATGGTGATGCCGCCGCGATAGGTCCAGATGCGCAGGTTCTCGCGGACGGTCAGGTTGGGGAAGATGCCTCGTCCCTCGGGGATGGCGCAGACGCCCTGGCGGGCCAGCTTCTCGGCCGGGGTCCGGCCCACGGTCAGCTCGCCGATCCGGACCTCGCCGGCGATGGGCCGCAACCGGCCCGAGATCACCTTGAGCAGCGTCGACTTGCCGGCGCCGTTGGGACCGAGCAGCGCGAAGACGCTCCCGGCCGGCACGGTGAGATCGACGCCGTGGAGGACCTCGATCCTGCCGTAGGCGGCCCGCAGGCCCGTCACGGTCACCGCCGGCGGCAGCGCCGTCGTGGTGGCCCCGTCACCGGCCGCCGGCCCGTTGGCGCTCACGCCTCCACCCTGTTGCCGCCGCCACCCGCGGACCCGTCCGCCGGCCCGGCCACGGCGCCGAGATAGGCGGCCTGGACGAGCGGGTTGGTCCGGATCTCGTCGGGCGTCCCGGAGGCGATGACGTCCCCGAAGTCGAGGACGTAGATGTACTCGCAGATGCGCATGACGAGCTCCATGTCGTGCTCCACGAGGAGCACGGCCATCCCACCCCGCGCCAGGGTGGTGAGGAGCTCACCGAGGGACTGGGACTCGGCGTCGTCGAGGCCGGAGCCGGGCTCGTCGAGCAGGAGCAATTTGGGGGCGAGGGCCAGGGCCCGGGCCAGCTCGACCATGCGCGCCGAACCGGTGGGCAGGGCGCTCGACTGTCGGTCGGCCAGCCCGGCCAGGCCGACCCCGTCGAGCAGCCGGTCCGAGGTCACCACCGCGGTGGACCCGGGGCCGGTCGGTCGGGCCTCTGCGCCGTCGGCGCGCCGGTTGCGGATCGTCGGGAAGGAGGAGCGTACGTGGCGCCACTGCCACCACTTGACCGACGACTCCAAGCCGACCTGGACGTTCTCACCGGCCGACAGCGTCCCGAAGAGCTCCAACCGCTGGAAGGTGCGAGCCAGGCCCAGCCGGGCCCGACGGTGGGGCTTCATCCGGGTGATGTCGGTGCCGAAGAGCCGGACCGTGCCCCGGTCGGGGTGCTGGAGCCCGCTCACCACGTTGAACAGGGTCGTCTTCCCGGCACCGTTCGGGCCAATGAGGCCGGTGACGGTGCCGGCCCGCACGGTCAGGGACGCCTCCCGCAGGGCGGCCACCCCGCCGAAGCGCACGGCGACGTCGGACACCGTGAGCACGTCCGCCCCGGCTGCACTCCCCTCAGCCGGCGACACGCGAGCTCCCCCCGGCCATGGCCGGCCCGCCGAGGGGGGCGGCAGGCCGGACTCCGGCCGTGTCCGGCGACCCCTTCACCCACGGGAGGCGGACCTGGAGGGCCTCGATACCGAGGAGGCCGCTGGCCGCCCGCCCGATCAGGATGATGCCCAACCCGGCGAAGAGCCCGACGCCGTTGGGCCAGACCTGGTTGAGCACGACGTAGGTCACGGCGGCGAGGAAGGCCCCGCTCACCGTCCGGATCGACCAGATGGTGACGAAGAGGACGAAGATGACGCCCGGGAAGATGGCGAAGTCGGTCTGGCCGACCACGCCCTGGACGGTGCCGTAGAGGGCGCCGGCCAGGCCGGCCATCCCGGCGGCGATGGCGAAGACGGCGACCTTGGTGAAGCCGATGTCGAGGCCCACGGTGGCGTAGGCCGCGGGCGAGTCGTTGACCGCCACCAGCCGGCGGCCGAACAAGCTGCGCCGGATGGCCAGGACCAGCCACGCCGCCAGCACGAAGAAGGCCGTCACCATCAGGAACTCGGCCTGGTCGCCGCCGAAGGACAGCCCGGGTAGGACGATCCGGCCGATACTCACCCCGCCGGCTCCGTAGATGTGGTTGTCGGCGAAGAACCCGGTGGCCACGGCGTCGGCGAAGGCGAAGGTGGCCAGGGCCAGGTACAGGTCGGAGAGCCGTACGGTGGGCAGGGAGACCAGGGCCCCGATGCCGGCGCAGACGGCGGTGGCGGCCAGCAGCCCGAGGACCGAGCCGCCGCCGGCCACCTTTCCCATCACGAAGGCCCCGATGCCCATGAAGGCGAACTGGCACAGGGAGACCTGGCCGGAGTAGCCGGTGAGGAGGACGAGCGAGAGCCCGACGATGCCGAGGGACATGATGAGGCCGCCGAGGTCGAGCACGGTGGTTCCCTTGAACGCGGTGTTGGCGAAGGTGATCGCCACGATGGCGGCGGCCACGAAGAAGACGAGGCCGGCGACGATGGACTCGAATCCACCGGCCACCCGGGGTGCCCGCATGGTGGTGAGGCGTCCGACGGCCCGGAGCCGGACCGACGGCAGCGTGACCAGGGCGAGGAACAGGAACACCATGGGCAGGGCGTAGGTGATGTCGGGCGTCAGGTTCTGGGGCAGGTGGGGGAGGACGTAGTTGATGACGTAGTTCTCGGCCAGGCCGATGGCGACGGCGGCGGCGAAGGTCACCGGGATGCTGCGGAGGCGGCCGACGATGGCCGCGGCGTAGCCGTTGACCACCAGCAGGGTCATCGCCGCGATGCTGATGCCAGAGGTCTGGGTCGGGGCCAGCAGCACCCCGGCCAGGGCCGCCATCATGGTGCCGAGCATCCACCCGTACTGGCTCATCCGATTGGGCGAGACCCCGGCCATGGCCAACAGGTCGGGGTCGTCGACCACGGCGCGCAGGGCGTAGCCGCTGCGTGTGGACCGGAAGAGGGCCCGCAGCCCGGCCGCCACGGCCAGCGCCACCCCGATGATGAGGACCTCCTGGTACTGGATGTTGATCCCGACCAGGCGGAACTGGCCGTGGACCATGTTGTCCACCGAGCGGGACGTCGTCGGGCTCCACACGATGGTGGCCACGCCGGTGAGGATGACGAGGAGACCGAGGGTGACCATGACCGGCCGCTCGGCCGACGCGCCGTGCAGTCGGCGCATGAGGACCCGCTCGACGAGGGCACCGGCGACGGCGCCGCCCAGGACCACCACCACCAGGACGGCCACCAGGACGGGCACGTGGTCGACAGAGACGAGCTCCCAGTAGCAGAAGGCGGCGATCATGCCGAGCGCCCCCTGGGCGAAGTTGAACACCCCCGAGGTCGTGTAGGTCACCACCAGGCCGGTGGCGGCGATGGCGTACCCGGCGCCGAGCATGATCCCGAAGATCGTGTACTGCAGGAAGTTGCTCACCGGATCGCCCCTGTCACCCCAGCGCTCCCGTCACGTCGTCTCGGCCGCCCGGGTGCCGTCAGGACCCGGGGGGGGCGATGTACTTGTAGTCGCAGCGGTACCCGTGGGTCGGGCTGTTGATCGGCGGGTCGTCGACCCGCTGGTACTGCCCGTTCTGGATCTCACCGATCAGATAGCAGTTGGACAGCGACTTGCCCGCCGGGTTGGCCGGGGTCGAGATGTTGTTGCCGCTGAAGTCGGTGATCTTGGAGAGGGCCTCGAGCACGCTGCCCCGGCTGGGGTCGGTGCCGGCGTTGCGCAGGGCCTGGGTGAACAACTCGGCCGAGAGCCAGCCGTAGAGGGTGAAGAGGTCGGTCTTGAACCCGGGATCGGCCGTCTGGACCCACTTGTTGAACAGGGTCACGGCCGGGATGGACGATGCGTCCTGGCCCAGGTAGAGCGAGGTGTTCTGGTCGAAGTAGGCCCCGTCGACGGCCTGGGGCCCGCCGGCCGCGGAGACCAGGGAGTTCGAGTAGTTGGCCCCCCCGAGGATGACCTGGGGGTGGAAGTTCTGCTGCTGGAGGTTCTTCAGCATGGCCGCCGCGTAGTTCTCGGGCAGCTGGTCGAGGAAGAGGATCTTCACCCCGGCGTTCTTCATGGCGATGACGTTCTGGGTGTAGTCGGTCTGGGTCACCGGGACGCTCGGGTCGTAGATGACCTTGAAGCCGACCTTCTGCATCACGTACTTCTGCCCGGCCCAGTCCTTCAGGGCCGAGGACTGGTCGGAGACGATGGTGCCCACCGCGTTGACGTCGTTGGGGAACTTCTGCTTGTAGTACTGGAGCACGCCCTCCTCCCATCCCCCCAGGGCCGGTACGGCGCTGAACACGTTGGGCAGCTGGTTGGTGGCCGAGTCGAGGGCGACCGAGACGTCGGGCATCCCGGGATTCTGGGCGAGGAGGAGGCCCCCGAAGTTGTCCTGGAGCGAGAAGCTCCCGACCAGGGCGAAGTCGTTGGTGATGGCGTTCTGGGTGGCCTGCTTGTTGCCGGCGCCGCTGAAGCCGTCGTCACCGGAGTCGACCTTGATCTGGCGGCCGTCGACGCCGCCGGTCGAGTTGACGTAGTCGAAGTAGGCCTGGGTGCCGACGAGGGCTCCCTTGAACAGTCCCCCGATGGCCAGGGTGGAGACGTTGCCCACCCTGATCTGGCCGGCGGTGACCCCGGTGTGGTCGCTGAAGGCGCTCTGGGGGATGGCTGAGGAACTGCCCTTGCCCGACGTGGTGGTGGTCGAGGACGAGTTCGTCGAGCTGCAGGCGGCCGCCACGAGGGCCAGCGAGGCGACGAGCGCCACGGCGGTGGTGCGGCCCTTCCACGATTGTGAACGCAAGGCTCCCCCTTGATCCTCAAGACCGGCGCCCCTCCGGACGCCCGGTGCCCCCGGTTCCCGGTGTGCCCGGGCCCGTTGGGATATGTGACTCTACGTCAGGAACGGCGCCGCCTGTCCACCGTCCACCGGAGATTCTGCCCGACCCGGGCCCACCGACCACGGCGGGCCGGACTCCTCACCCTTGGGCCCGCGACCGGACCGCCTCGAGGAAGCGGACGACGCCCAGCGTGGTGTGCCGCGACCGGATGGACACGAGGATGTCGAAGGCATGCTGGGCCCTCGGCAGCTCGAGGAACGCCACCGGGGCGCCGGACACCTCCCGGAGGCGCCGGACGAATCGCCGGGCCACCTCGGGCGGGACCAGTGTGTCGTTGGCGCCCTGGACCACGAACATGGGCGGGGCGGCGGCCGTGACCCGTTGGTCGGGCGAGGCCAGTGCGAACAGTTCGGGGGCGTCGGCCGGGGCCACCTTCATGACCCGCCGGGCCACGAGGTCGACCAGTCCGGGTCCGTAGGTGCCCGACGCGGCCGGGTCCCCGGTGACGTCGTAGACGCCGTAGAACGGGACGCAGGCGTCGACGGCCGTGTCGGCGTCCTCGAAGCCCGGTTGCCACTCGCTCTGGTTGGCAGTGAGCGCCACGAGCGCCGCGAGGTGGCCGCCGGCCGAGCCACCCGAGACGGCCACGAACGAGGGGTCGCCGCCGTACTCGGCGATGTGGGCCCGGACCCAGGCCAAGGCCCGCTTGCAGTCGACCACGTGCGCCGGCCACGTCGCACGCGGGCTCAGCCGGTAGTTGATCGCCACGCAGACCCAGCCACGGGAGACGAGCTCGTGCATCATGGGTACCCCCTGCTCGCGCTTGTCTCCGATGATCCACGCCCCGCCGTGGATGTAGACGAGGACGGGAGCACCGTCCACGGGGGCCGACCGCAGCCGGAGGACGTCGAGCTTGTGGCGGTAGTTCCCGTCCCCCCAGTAGTCGATGTTCCGGATCCGCCGGACGCGGCGGAAGCGGAACGGCACGGCCAGCACCAGCCGCCACCACCGGGCCCACACCGGGCGACGGTCGGTGCCCGGGGCGTCGACCGGTCCACCGGAGGCCCCGGCGAGGGCGGCGTCCACCAGACCGGCCGAACGGTGGGCGACCACGGCAAGGGCCACGAAGACGGCGGCGGCCAGGGCCACGAGGCCCAGACCGGCCCACCCGGCCGGCGTCCCCAGACCGCCCAGTGCGACGAGGGCGACGGTGCCGGCACCGAGCACCACGCCCATGTGGACGGGGAGTTCACCGGCCAGCCAGCCGAGGGCGAAGCTGACCACGGTCAGCGGCTCGCGGCGGAAGGGCGCCCAGGCCGTGAGGGCGGTGGCCGCGAGGAGGAGGCCGAAGGCGAGGAAGAGCCAGCTCACGCCCCCATCAAACACCGCACCCGGCGGTGGTGGGAAACCGGTTTGGACGGGTGGATCCCCGACGTCCCCTGAGGCATCATCGGGAGTGGACCATCGTGGGCCGGACCGACGGCCGGTGGGGGAGGTGCGGCATGGAACGACTGAGCGGACTCGACGCCAGCTTCCTCTACCTGGAAGGCCCCTCCCTCCACATGCACGTGGCCATCGCCGTGGTGTTCGACCCGACGACGGTGCCCGGCGGGTACTCGTTCGACCACCTGCAGGCCCAGATCGAGCGCCGGACACGCCGTTCGCCGGTCTTCCAGCGCCGACTGGTCGAGGTACCCCTGCGCCTCGGCCACCCCGTCTGGGTCCGGGACCCGGCGTTCGACATCCAGTACCACGTGCGCCGGACCGCGGTCCCGCGGCCCGGCGGCCTCCTCGAGCTCGCCGAGCTGGCCGGCGACATCACCGGTCGGCAGCTCGACCGTTCGCGGCCGCTCTGGGAGATCTGGGTCGTCGAGGGACTGGTCCACGGCCGCATCGCCGTCATCGTGAAGATGCACCACTCGACCGTGGACGGCGTCTCCGGGGCCGCCTTGCTGTCCGTCCTCTTCGACGTCGAGGCCGACCCGGGTCCGGGGCCGGAGGAGCCCGCGCCGGCCGAAGGTGCCCGCACGCCCTCGAGCGCCCTGTTGGTCGCCGAGGCCGTGGCCGCCCGGGCGGTCAAGCCCTTCGAGGTCGGGCTCGACCTGCTCCGGACCGGCCAGCGCCTGCTCAACGTCCGCCGGGTGCGCCTGGACCCCGAGCACCGCGGCCCGCACTCCCACGGTGCGCTGCCGCTCACCGCCCCCCGGACGTCGTTCAACGGGTCGCTCACCCAGCGGCGCCAGGTGGCCTTCTCGGCCATCGGCCTGGCCGACGTGAAGCGCCTCACCCGCGCCACCGGCACCACCGTCAACGACGTGGTGCTTGCCGTGTGCACCGGCGCCCTGCGGCGCTACCTCGCGACCGGCGACGAGCTCCCCGGGAAGCCCCTGGTGGCGGTGGTGCCCGTGTCGGTCCGTCCCGAGAGGAGCTCGCCGGCCGGCTCGAACCGGGTCTCCTCCCTGTTCGTGCAGCTGCCCGCCCAGCTCGACGACCCCCTCGAGCGCCTGTTGGCCATCGGGGAGGGGACCAAGGGGGCCAAGGAGGAGCACAGCGCGCTGGGCGCCGACACCCTCGTCACCTGGGCCGAGTACGCCACGGCCACCACCGTCGGTGCCGCCGCCCGCCTCTACAGCCGGTTGCGGCTGGCCGAGCGGCACCGGCCGATCGCCAACATCGTCATCTCCAACGTGCGCGGCCCCGACTTCCCCCTCTTCCTGGCCGGGGCCGAGATGGTGGAGGCCTTCCCGCTCGGACCGGTCATGGACGGACTCGGCGTCAACGTCACCATCATGAGCTACCGGGGCACGCTCTACTGGGGCATCCACGGCTGTCCCGACACGATGCCCCGCATCTGGGAACTGGCCCGGGACGTGCCCGTCGCCCTCGACGAGCTCCTGGCCGCGGCCGACCTCGGACCGGCCACCTTCCGGTCGTCGGAGGCGGCGGACGCCATCCGGGCGGCCGGTGTCGGGCCCCCCGATCCGTAGGGGTGCTCAGGGGGTCTGGGCCACGGCCATCGAGGAGGCCCCCGAACACACCCGCACCGGCCGGCCGAACGTGCGCGTGGCCGGCGCGTAGGGAACGACCGACCCGTAGCCCTCGACCACGAAGGCGCCGGTGGTGCCCGGGCCGACCACGATGTCCGAGGGGTGACCGCCGGCTGCGCCCCCGGTCGGGAGCGGGACCGGCGGCCCCGGCGAACCGAAGGCGGCCAGGGAGACGGGGACGATCCAGTCGTTGGCCGAGTCGGCCACGAGCAGCTGGGTCCCGTCGGCGGTGAGGGCCACGGCCGCCGGGTCGGCGATGCCGTAGCGGTCGAAGCCGGTGGCCGGCTGGACGGCGCCGGTGGCCGCCGTGACCGGCACCACCCTGCCCCCGAAGTCGGCACCCCCCTGGCCGACCACGTAGACCGTGGCCCCGTCGGGGGTGACCACCAGCCCGTGGGGCGAGGTCACCGACGAGATGGTCAGACCGGTCGGCACCAGGGCGCCGGCCGTGGCCCGCGACGTGTCGACGGGTACGACCCCGCCCGGCACCAGCACCCACAGCGTCGGCCCGGACGCGCTGAGGGCCATCCCGTAGACGGTCCGGCCTGGTCCGAGGTCGAGGGGGGCCCCGACGGCCCGCGTCCCGGCGTCCACCGGCACGATGCTGGTGCCGCTGGCCGCCAGGACGATGTGCCCGCCGGGGAGGACGACCACGGCGTGGGTCCCACCCGAGCCGGGCAGGGGGATGGGTCGCCCGGCCCGTTGCGTGACGAGGTCGATGGGGATGAGCACGTTGCCCGCCGCCGTCCTCGCCGCGCCCGCCGGCCCGACGGTCGTGACCACGTAGGCGGCCCGGCCGTCGGGCGACGTGGCGATGGCCGTGTCGCCGAACGCGGGGGTGCCCGTGACGGGCAGGGCGATGGGCGCCTCGGCCGTGTCCGTGGTGAGCTC
Organism: Acidimicrobiaceae bacterium; assembly: GCA_027314705.1. Lineage (GTDB taxonomy): Bacteria > Actinomycetota > Acidimicrobiia > Acidimicrobiales > RAAP-2 > Bog-756. Next base: position 53,515 of record DAHVAJ010000036.1, on the reverse strand, counting down.
CACCGGCGTGACCGCCGCCGGGCAGACGACGTAGCCGACGGGGCCGGGTGGGGCGAGAGGACCTCCGACGGTCGGCGCCGTCCGGGGCGTGGCCACCAGGCCGCATCCGGACGTCAGCGCCACCAGGACCAGCGCGGCCAGCCCGGGCCCGACCCGGCGCCACGGGCGGTGCGGGCCTGCGCGGCGGTCGGCGTCCATAGGTGCCGCCGACCCTACCGACCGGGCCGGCCCATGGCGGGCACCGGCGGAGGCGGACGGGTCAGGCACGGGAGGGGCTCGGCACGAGCTCCGCGCCGCGTCCCCGGCGGTCCCCTACCGGTCGAGCGAGGCGCCTCCCGGCCCGATGCCTGCCCGACGGAGCGCCTTGGCCTTCAGGCGCACGAGCACCTCACGCGGGGCCACGCAGACCCGCGCCACCACGGCCGCGACCTCCCCGGGCAGGTCGGCGGGCTCCACCACCGAGGCGACCAGGTGCATGCCCAGTGCCTCCTCGGCGGAGATCTCCCGGCCGCCCATCGTGAGCTCGCGTGCGAGCGCACCGCCCACGAGATCGCACAGCGGGCCGTAGACGACCTCGCCGAAGGCGCGCTCGGGGTGGGCGAAGCGCGCCGCGGTCGACGCCACCCGGAGGTCGCACAGCACGGCGAGATCGAAGCCGCCGGCGATCGCCGGTCCGTTCACTGCGGCGATGGTCGGGAGTGGACAGGACGCCAAGGTGGCGTGGTAGCGGTCGCTCGACGCCCACAGGGCCTCGGCGAACCCGGGATCGCGGTCGGCCCGCTCGAACTCGTCGAGGTCGAAGCCGGCGCAGAACGCACTTCCGCTCCCGGTGATCACCACCACCTTCGCGGCATCGTCGTCGACCACCGCGTCGAGCGCGTCGCTCAGCTGGTCGCGCAGGGCCACCGACAGGGCATTGCGCCGCTCGGGTCGGTCCAGGGTGAGCAGCACCGACCGGTCGCGGTGCTCGACCGAGAGCAGAGAAGGCATCGCCTCTCGCGTAGCACCTCGGCGTCGACACCGCCATCCGCGCCGTCCCGTCCGGGGAGGGGGCCGGGTGGCGGGTGGCGGGGCGGCCGACGATCCGGACGCCGCGGTCAGGGTTCCGAGCGTCCGGACCGGGCCGTCCGGAGGGGCCTCCGTCCCGTCGTGCCCTGCGGTCCGCTGCGGGCCCGTCCCGACCCCACCCCGGTGGGGCGTCGGGACCGTGGCGTCCGCCTGCTCGATCCTGGCCGCCGACACCCGGCTGCGGCACCCCGTGGGCCACGAGGTGCAGGGCGGTCGGGACACCGGCCCATGGCCCGCTCCGCCCGCACGGACGTGCCGCTCGCCCCGGCGGCCCCGGCGGCGGTCGCCTTCCTGGCCCGGGGACCTCCGCCGATGCCCCCGCGCCGGGGACACCGGGCTGGAGCCACCGTTGGTGCCCGTCCCGGGCATCGCCGTGGTGGTCGACGGCGGCCGGGCGGTGCGGACCTACCGGCCGGGCGCAGCACCGTCCGGCCACGACCCGTCCCCGGACCCGCCGGTCGGGCCGCCGGCGGCCGAGGCACGCCGGGTGTCGCGGGCCTGACGGTAGGCGTCGCCCGGGGCGATGGAGAAGGCCACTGACACCGTTCCCTCGGCAGAGCTCATCTCGACGGGGAACCCGGAGGCCACGAACACGCTGACCATCTCGCGGTTCTCTGCCAGCGTCTGGGCGGAGAAGGCGGTGATCCCGACGCTCCACGCCCGCTCGGCGAGGTGCTCGAGGAGGAGGGTGCCGATGCCCTGGCGCTGGAACTCGTCGGCCACCACGAAGGCGGCCTCGGCGGTGGCCGTGCCGGTCAGCCGCTCGTAGCGCCCGACGGCCACGAGGCGGCCGTCCACCTCGGCCACGAGCGCCATCCGGTCGACGTAGTCCACGGTCGTGAAGTGCTCGACCTCGGCCGGGGTCAGGTGGCGGTGCGAGAAGAAGTAGCGGCGGTAGACGGCCTCCGTCGAGAGCCGGTCGTGGAAGGAGACGAGGGCCTCGGCGTCGGCCGGACGGATGGGGCGCAGGTGCACGGGAGCGCCGGAGCGGAGACGCTCGTCGGCGGCCAGCCGGGCCAGGAGGGCACCGTCGGCGGACGGTCCCGACGACGCCGCCCCGTCGCCGGGGAGCTCGTTCTCTTCAGCCACGGCCCCGATGGTAGGGCGGGGGCGGGGCACGGTGGGTCCCGGTGGCCGGCACGGGCGTCGGGCCCGCGGAGCGGCACCAGGGGCGGCGTCCGGGAGAAATCTCGCACCTGGCCCTGTACGAACGCGTCCAGCCGCGCCATGATGAGTTCCTGCGTGGATGCACGAGGGATGTCGGCCCGCTTGCACGCGAACTGGTCGGCCCCCCATGCGGCAGTGGAGCGAGCGGGAAGGGGGCCGGGATGGCCCATCAGGCGACAGGGCGAGCGACGGCGGGCGGCGGACCGGCCAAGGCAGGCGGGCGGGTGGGCACCCCGTCCTTCCGGCGGCCGGATCAGCTCGCCCCCCTCCTCCATCAGCTCCTCGACGGCGACCTGGTCCGACCCACGGAATGGGGCTCGTTCGAGCTCCGTGACGACGTCCAGGACCGCCTCCGGGAGCTGACCGCCACCGGCCCACGGCCCGGCCCCGACGTGTTCGTCGGCCGGCCGTGCCAACGGTGCTCGACCGTGGCCGTGACCCGCCTCGTGGACGGCACCCGCCTCTGCGAACCCTGCCGGGAGGAGCTGGCCGCCGACCGGGGCGACGATGCCGCTGCCTTCGTGCCCGCCGGGCGCCGCCGCCTCCACTGGCCCCGGCGGCACCGCACGGCGAGCTGACGGCGGCGGCCCGGGCCGGGGCCCGGAACCGGAGCCCGCCCCGGATGGGCCGCCCCTCAGCGTCCGAACGGGCCGGAGAGGCGTTGCCGGGTGAAGGGTCCGCTCGACGGTCCGACCCGGGTGAGCCGACCGCCCGTGCCGCGTACCAGCCGCTCGACGTCGGCCAGCGCGCCCACGGCCGAACTGTCGACGACCCGCAGCCCCTCGGTGGCGAGCTCGACGTCCCGCACCCCCTCGGCCAGGAGCTCCACCACGACGGCCGACAGGTTGGCGGCGGTCGTCCCGTCGAGGGTGCCGGCCAGCCGGATGCGGGCGGGCACCTGCTCGACGTCCACCCAGAGCTCGAGGGCCACGTCGCCCCGCCAGTGCGGGAAGCTGGGGCCGGCCCCGGTCCCCGGTCCCGGAGCGCCGGTCCGGTCTTGCACGTCCGTCATCGCCACCACCTCCCGCGGCCACCGCCGCCCTCGCCCGAGGCGCCCGCCGCCCGGCACCATCATGATCGCCGGTACCGGCCCGGAGCCCCAGGGCCGAAGGTCATGAACCGCCCGGAGCGCGCCTCCGGGGACGTTCGGCCCTACCCCGGGCCCAGGGGGTTCGCCCATCCTGGGCGGTGAGGGAGTACGGGAACGAGGAGGGACCATGGCCGAGACCACGTCCACCGGAGCGGGCACGGAGCCCGAGGAGTCCGGCAAGGCCTTCGTCGAGCGGTTCGAGCGGCTGCTCGACGGGTGGCGGGGCCGCCTCGACGAGCTGCTGGTACAGGTGGACCTGGCATCGAAGGACGTGCGCGATGAGCTGCACCGGCGCACCGGCGCGGTCGAGAACGCGTACCTGGCGGCCCGAAAGCGCCTGGGCGAGCTCCCCCGTGACGCGGGCGCCGACCTCTCCTCGGTGCGGTCGGGCGCCGAGCAGCTGCTGGACGACCTCCGCCAGGCCTACCAGGCCGCCGAGGGCGCCGTCCGCCGGAGCAGGGACGCCTGACGGGGCGCCCCAGGGTGGATGCCGGAGATGGGCGTGCTGCGGCCGTGCGAGCCGTCTGGCCGACCGGCACCCCGACGCCGACCGGGGGTGTGCACGATGTACGTGGACCTGCTCGACGTGGTGCTCCACCGCCCGGCGGCACCTGAGGTGGGCGCCGGGGACGTCGACCCACTCGAGGAACTGGAGGGTGCCGTCCGACGCCGGCAGGAGCACGCCACCCGGGTCGACCCGGGGTGGGCCCTCCAGGCGTTGGCCGACGAACTGGCCTACGACGCGGCTCTCGTCCGCTTGGCCCACCAGGGGGGGCTCGCATGGCCGATCGGTCGGTTCGGTGCGCCCGGCGCAGGCCGGGCCGAACTCGAGGAGGAGCTCGGGCGCCGTGGCGTCGGCATCGCCCGATCGGCGGGCGGGCAGCACCACCCCGTCACCCCGCCCGAGTGAGGGCGGGGGCCGGGTCGGTGGCCCTCAGGTGCCCGAGGCGTCGGTGCGACGGGCCCTGGCCGACCGTTCGGCCAACCGGGCCGCGTAGGTTGCGGCCTGGGTGCGCCGCTCCATCCCCAGCTTGGTGAGCATGTTGGACACGTAGTTCTTGACCGTCTTCTCGGCCAGGAACATGGCGTCGGCGATCTGCCGGTTGGTGCGGCCCTCGGCGATGAGGTCGAGGATGCGCCGCTCCTGGGGCGTGAGGGTGGACAGCAGCGGGTCCTCCTCGGGTCCCTCGCGGAGACGCTGCATGACCCGTTCGGTGAGGGCCGGGTCGAGGAGGGAGTCGCCGGCGGCCACCCGGCGCACGTCATCCACCAGGCTGGTCCCACCGACCTGCTTCAGGACGTACCCGGAGGCCCCGGCCATGATCGACGCGAACAGGGCCTCGTCGTCGGCGTACGAGGTGAGCATGATGCAGGCCGTGTCGGGCAGCTGCGAGCGGACCTCCCGGCAGACCTCGACCCCCGAGCCGTCGGGTAGCCGCACGTCGAGGACGGCCACGTCTGGACGCAGCGCGGGGATCCGGTCGAGGGCCGCCGCCGCGGTGGCGGCCTCTCCCACCACCACGAGGTCGTCGGTGGCCTCGAGCAGGGAGCGCAGCCCGGCGCGGACGACCTCGTGGTCGTCGAGGAGGAAGACGCGTACGGTCATCACCCCTATTCCACCACGTCGGCGCCGGGCCGTGAGGAGTGCACCTGGGACGCGGGCACTCGGTAGCCTCGGGGTCGTGGACCATCGATGGCCGAGGGACGACGCGCCGTACCGGACGATCGAGGACCCGGTCAAGCTCCGCCGGGTGCTCGAGGCCACGATGCTGCTCGAGTCCAACCTCGACCTTCCCTCGCTCCTGAACCACATCGTGGACGAGGCCCGGTCGATGACGAACGCCCGCTACGCCGCCCTCGGGGTCCTCGACGCCGAGGGCACGGCCCTGGCCGAGTTCCTCACCTCGGGTCTCTCGCCCGACGAGGAGCGGGCCATCGGCGACCGGCCCACCGGCAAGGGCGTCCTGGGCCTCCTCATCGTCGATCCCCGACCCCTCCGCCTTGCCGCGATCGGCGACCATCCCGACAGCTTCGGCTTCCCCGACGGCCACCCGGTCATGCGCTCGTTCCTGGGCGTGCCCATCAAGGTGCGCGACCGCGTCTACGGCAACCTCTACCTCACCGACAAGGTCGGGTGGACGGAGTTCACCCGCGACGACGAGGCACTGGTCACCGCGCTCGCCGTGGCGGCCGGCTTCGCCGTGGAGAACGCCCGGCTCCACCAGCGGGCCCGGGAGATCGCCGTCTACGAGGAGCGCGACCGGCTGGCCCGCGACCTCCACGACACCGTCATCCAGCGCCTCTTCGCCGTCGGCTTGGCCCTCCAGGGCATCGCCACCTCCGAGGCCGCGGCCCCGGTGGCCGGCCGCATCACCGATGCCATCTCCGACATCGACGGCACGATCCGCCAGGTCCGGACCTCCATCTTCGAGCTGGCCGAGTCGGGCCTCGGGCGCGGCATCCGCTCCCACGTGCTCACCCTGGTCGCTGAGCTCGAGCCGGTGGTCGGGTACGAGGTACCGGTGACCTTCGACGGACCGGTGGACGCGGCCCTCTCCGACACCGTGGCCGAGCACGTGCTGGCCACCGTGCGCGAGGCGCTCACCAACGTGGGCCGCCACGCGGCGGCCACCGAGGCCCGCGTGGCCCTCACGGTGACGGCCACCACCTGTCGGCTCGAAGTCATCGACAACGGGCGGGGGTTCACCGAAGACACCAGGCGACCGGGCGGGCTCGGCCTGGCCAACCTGCGGAGCCGGGCCGAGAAGCTCCACGGCTCCTGCACCGTCGAACACCCCGCCCGTGGAGGCACCACCCTCGTCTGGGAAGTCCCCGTCACCGGGTGACCGGCCTGCGGGCCGGCCGATGTGACCAACTCCCCTAGGAGGCCTCCGCGCCAGTGCCTACGGTGGATACCGGAAGCGGGGACACGGCTTCCGGAACGAAGGGAGCAGGCCATGGCCACGGGAGCCGACGGGCGGGCGCACCGCATCGTGGTCGGAGTCGACGGCTCGCCGGGCTCGTTGGCCGCCCTCGACTGGGCGGCCGGGCTGGCCGAGGCCACCTCGGCGGGCGTCGAGGCCATCACCGCCTGGGCGTGGCCCACCGGCTACGGGGCGGCGGTGTTCTTCCCGTCCGACTACGACCCCGCCGCTGACGCCGAGGACGTCGCCGTGCGGGCCGTGGACGCGGTGGCGGCGGCCCACCCGGGGGCGATGATCGTCCCCCTCGTCGTCGAGGGCCACCCGGCCCCGGTGCTGATCGAGGCGTCCCACGGGGCCGACCTGCTGGCCGTGGGCAGTCGGGGCCACGGCGAGTTCGCCGCCCTGGTCCTCGGCTCGGTGAGCGAGCACTGCGCGGCCCACGCCCACAGTCCCGTCCTGGTCGTGCGGGACGCCTGATGACGCCGGAGGTCCTGACCGGTGGGACACCGGAGGGCCGGCGGGAGCTCCGGCCCCGTCCGGGTGCGCCGCCCCCGGGCACCGTGACCCGGTGGGGACGCTGAAGGTGGCCAAGGCGGAGGTCCTGACGCGTCCCGAGTGCCTGACCCTGCTGGGCAGCCAGAACCTGGGTCGGGTGGGGGCGTCCATCGACGCCCTCCCCGTGATCCTGCCCGTGCACTTCGCCCTCGTCGGCCAGGCCGTGGTGTTCCGGACCAACCCCGGCAGCAGGTTCGACGCCGCCACCCTGGGGGCGGTGGTGGCCTTCCAGGCCGACCGGTACGAGCCCGAGTCGGGCTCAGGATGGAGCGTCCTCGTCCAGGGGGTGGCGACCGAGATCGACGACCCCGAGCGACGTCGCCGTGCCGAGTGGGTGCCCGTGACCTGGTGGGACGATGACGCCACCAGCCGCCTGGTGCAGATCGAGGCGACCCAGCTCAGCGGGAGGCAGTTCGGTCGGGCCCGCCCGTAGACTCCGCCCATGGCCGAGCTGACCGTCGGCGAGGGCACCGTGACGCTGGCCCTCTCCAGACTCGAGTGCCTCGAGGGTTTCCACGGGAGCATCACCGTCCCGGTCGCCGCGGTGGTCGACGTGCGGGCGGTCGGTGACACCTGGGCCGAGCTGCGCGGCATCCGGGCCCCGGGCACCGGACTTCCCGGGGTGGTCATGGTGGGGACCCGGCGGGGCAGCTTCGGCAGGGACTTCGCCGCCGTCCACGGCAGGGGCCGGGGGGTGGTCGTCGAGCTCGAGGGCCAGGAGTTCACGCGGTGGGTGCTGACCGTCGCCGATCCCGAGGACGTGCGCGACCGCGTCGCCCGGGCCGTCGGGAGGTCCTGAGGCCCACCAGGACCCGGACCTCGGTCCGCGGCCCTCCTGGACCACCGGCCTCCGCCCCCGCCGCTCGGGGCCGACGAGGGGCGGTCGGCCCCCGGGACTGGTCGACCGTGACGACGAGGACGTCCACCGCGTCACCCAGGTCGACGCCCCCGGGGCGCCGCAGTGGGCCCGCTCAGCGCGAGCGCCACCGGCGCCGGGGGGCGGCGGCCCGCTCCTCGGCGCACCGGCACCGCTCCTCGGCCGGGACATGGGCGAGGACCTGCTCGACGTGGAGGCCGCACCCCCGGAAGGTCGGACGCTGGCATCGCTTGCAGGTGGCTGCTCTACACATACCCGGGAGGGTATCAGGACCGACGGTCGGAGGGCCCGTCACCCGCCGCCCGGACGGCGTCCCGCGGCCGGTCGCGCCCGTAGACTCGCCCCGCATGGACCACGTCGACGTCCTCATCGTCGGGGCCGGGCTCTCGGGGATCGGCGTCGCCTGCCACCTGCGCGCCCGCTGCCCGGAGAAGACCTTCGCCGTCCTCGAGTCGCGCGCCGCGAGCGGGGGTACCTGGGACCTGTTCCGCTACCCCGGTGTGCGCTCCGATTCCGACATGTACACGCTCGGCTACCGGTTCGCCCCTTGGGAGGAGGCCAAGGCGCTGGCCGACGGCCCGTCGATCCTCCGCTACCTCCGGGATACGGCCGCCCGCCACGGCGTCGACCGCCACATCGCCTACCACCGACGGGCCGTGGCGGCCTCGTGGTCGACCGACGACGGCCGCTGGACGGTCGACGTCCTGCGCACCGACTCCGGGGAGACCGAGCAGGTGACCTCCTCCTTCCTGTGGGGGGCCACCGGCTACTACCGCTACGACCACGGCCATCGGCCCGAGTTCCCCGGCGAGGACGGCTTTGCCGGCACGGTCGTCCACCCCCAGGCCTGGCCCGAGGGCCTTGCCTGGCGGGGCGCGCGGATCGTGGTCATCGGCAGCGGGGCCACGGCCGTGACCCTGGTGCCGGCGCTGGCCCGCGGCGGCGCGGCCCACGTGACCATGCTCCAACGCTCCCCGACGTACATCGTCTCGCGCCCGACCGGCGACCGCCTGGCCGACGCCCTGCGCCACCTCCTGCCTCCGCGAGTCGCCTACCCGCTGATCCGGGCCAAGAACGTGACCGCCACTCAGCTGAGCTACCGGGTGAGCCGGCGGTGGCCCGAATTCGCCAAGCGGGGCATCCGCAAGGGGGTCGAGCAGGCCCTGCCCGACGGCTTCGACGTGGCCACCCACTTCAGCCCGCCGTACGACCCGTGGGACCAGCGGCTCTGCCTCGCTGCCGACGGGGATCTCTTCGAGGAGCTCACGGCCGGGCGGGTGTCGATGGTCACCGGCACCATCGACACCTTCACCGAGCACGGGATACGGCTGACCACCGGCGAGGTGCTCGCGGCCGACCTCGTCGTCACCGCCACCGGTCTCGAGCTGCAGTTCCTGGGGGGCATGGCTCTCGAGGTCGACGGCAGGAAGGTCGACGTCGCCGGAACGGTGGGCTTCCGGGGGATCATGCTCTGCGGCGTCCCGAACCTGGCCGTGACCTTCGGCTACACGAACGCCTCGTGGACCCTGAAGGCCGACCTCACCGCCGACTACGTCTGCCGGCTCCTGCATGAGCTCGACCGGCGCCACCTGCGTCAGGCCACGCCGCTCGCCCCCGACCCGTCGCTTCCGGTCGAGCCCTTCCTCGACTTCACCTCCGGGTACGTGCGCCGGGCCGTGGCCGAACTCCCCAAGCAGGGGGCCACGCCGCCGTGGCGGCTGCACCAGAACTACGTCCGCGACGCCCTCGAGCTCCGGCTGGGCCGCGTCGGGCGCGGCCTCGCCCTCTCGAACCCGGTCTGAGCGACTGGCCACCGGCCCGCCGCGGCCCGGCGTCGACGCGACCGGGCCGTGGCGGGAGGTGACCGGCGACGGCGGCGTGTGGCGCTCAGCGGGTCCCGGTCAGGGCCAAGGCACCCAGGGCGGCGGCCAGACCCAGGGGCGCCACCACGAGGCCGAGTCGTGCCGCGCCGCGCCCGGAGGGCGCGGCGCCGGCGGCCCGGGCCGAGCGCAGCCAGAGGAGCCAGGCCAGCGACCCGGTGACCAACAGGTTCGGGCCGAGATCCAGGCCCACGAGGAGCGAGAAGGGATGGGGGGGCGTGCGGGCGGCCAGCAGCGCGGCGGCGGGCAGGTTGTTGACCAGGACCGAGGTGGCGGCGGCCACCACGGCGGTCCCGACGCTGCCGGTGTGGGCCAGGAGCCGGGCCGGACCCGACCAGACCCGGCCCAGCGCGCCGAGGGCCACGGCCACGCCGAACAGGCCGGCCAGGAGGGGCAGCCCGAGGACGGCCGCGACCCGCGCCGGCTTCTCCCGGCGGGCCTGCAGGCGAAGGCCGACGGCAGTGAGGCCGACGACGAGCACCGGCAGGGCCGGTGCCCGCAGGACGAGCACGAGCGCGGCGGAGACCACCACGGCGGCGAGGCCGAGTCCGAGGACGTACCGGTCCGGCCGCCCCGGGTCGGCCGCCAGCCGCCCGAGCGCCCTCCGGTGGGCCAGTCCCACCGCAGCGGCGGTGACCACCACGGCGGCCAGGCCGGGGGCCCAGAGGCGGGCCAGGAACTCTCCCCCCGAGAGGTGGAGGTGACCGAGGACGATGAGGTTGGTCAGGTTCGATCCGGGGAGGAAGAGCGACCCGGCGTTGGCCAGGAAGATGCAGGCGTAGAGCAGGGCGGTCTCGTCCTCGCCGCGACGCCGGGCCGCATGGACGAGCACGGGGGTGAGGAAGGCCACCGCCGTGTCCAGGTTGAGCAGCGCCGTCACGCCCGCGACCAGGGCGGCGGACCCCGCGTACAGGATCACGCCGGAGCCGGTGGCGCTGGCCAGTCGGTGCCCGGTGGCGGCGAACAGGCCGTCCTCGTCGGCCACCAGCCCGACGAGGAGGAGCCCGGCGACGAGGACGAACGGGGACCAGACCTGGTCGGCCGCGGCGCGGGCGTCGCCGGGCGCGGCGACGGCGGCAGCCAGCAGGGCGGCCAGCCCGGCGGCGGCCACGACCCGGCCCACCAGGCGCTCCGGCCCGGCCCCGACCGGCGGGCGGCCCCCGGCGACCGGTGGTGGGGGGGGCATGGGGCGACCGTACCGGACGGAGCCCGGCGACCCCGTCCGGTCGGGGCCGCCGGCCACAGGTCTCACCCGTCGGCCCGGTGGGGATACGCTCGCCGCATGGCCGTCACCTTCCCCCTTCGGGCCCTCGGCGCTCTCGGGCTCGCCGCAGTCGTCCTGGCCGGTTGTTCGTCGTCGGGGACCCCGTCGACCGCCAACCCGGCCAACCCGGCCATGAAGGTCACCATCACGCGGGACAGCGCCGGGATCCCCCACATCACCGCGTCCAACTTCACCGCCCTCGGCTACGGCGAGGCCCTGGCCTTCGCCCGGGACAACTTCTGCACCCTCGCCCAGGACTTCGTGACCGTCAACGGCCAGCGTTCGAAGTACTTCGGGCCCAAGGGGCTCAGCCTCAACTACTCGGCGGGGACGTCCGACACCAACCTCGACTCCGATCTCTTCTGGACCCGGGTGAAGGACAGCGGCATCCTCACCCGCGAGTTCCACCAGGCCCCGCCCCTGGGGCCGACCCCCCAGGTGGTGGACGTCTACCGGGGGTACGTGGCCGGGTACAACGACTACCTCGCCTCGGGCAAGCTCACCGATCCGGCGTGCAAGCACAAGCCGTGGGTGCGGCCGATCACCCTCGACGACATGTACCTGCGCGGCTACCAGATCGTCACCGAGGCGTCGAGCGCCCAGTTCATCGGGGCCGAAGTCCAGGCGGCGCCGCCGGCGCACACGGCGGCGACCACCGCGGCGACCACCGCGGACCCGCCGGCGCCGAACGCGGCCACCCTGACCGCCGCGTTCGGCTCCAACAGCGGGGACAGCGTGGGCTCCAACGGCATCGGCATCGGCTCACAGGACACCGCGGCCGGCGACGGCATGCTCCTGGCCAACCCCCACTTCCCCTGGCAGGGCACGGAGCGCTTCTGGATGGCCCAGCTCACCGTTCCCGGTCAGTACGACGTCGAGGGCGGCACGCTCATGGGCTTCCCCCTGATCGGCATCGGGTTCAACCAGAACGTGGCCTGGACCCACACCGTCTCGACGAGCTTCCGCTTCACCTTCTACCAGCTCAAGCTGGCTCCGGGGGACCCGACGGCCTACGTGGTCGACGGCAAGACCGTGCCCATGGGCCGGCAGACGGTGAGCGTCGACACCGGCCACGGCGTGGTGCACCACACCTTCTACACGACCCAGTGGGGACCGGTGGTGGTGGTCGGCCAGGCCCACTACCAGTGGACGACCACCACCGCCTACGCGATGGCCGACTCCATGGGAAACGACGCCTACCGGGCGGCCAACCAGTACCTGGCCATGGGTCGGGCCACGTCGGTCCAGGACCTCCTCAACATCGAGTCGACCTACCTGGCCATCCCCACCTTCAACACCATCGCAGCCGACGCCACCGGGCACGTGTACTACGGCGACGTGGGCAACACCCCGAACGTGCCGGCCTCGCTCATCGCCTCGTGCACACCGCCCGGACTGGCCCAGCTGGTCTACCAGGCGGCCGGCGTGGTCACGCTCGACGGCTCCCGCCAGGACTGCGCCTGGCAGAACGACCCGGGGACTCCGGTCCCGGGAATCTTCAACGCCTCGCACATGCCCCACACCATCCGGACCGACTACGTCGAGAACTCCAACGACTCCTACTGGCTGGCCAATCCCAGCGCGCCCTTCCCGGCCTTCTCCCCCATCATCGGCAACATCGACGTCCAGCAGGGCCTGCGCACCCGGCTCGGGAACCAGATGATCGCGGCACGGGTGGCCGGCACCGACGGGCTCGGCCCGCCGAAGTTCACCCTCGGCTCGCTGCAGGCGATGTGGCAGTCCAACCAGTCGATGGAAGCGCAATTGGTCCTGGGCGCCCTGGTCGGGGCGTGCCGGGCCACGCCGTCGGCCAAGGCGTCGAACGGCACGACGGTCGACCTCACGGCGGCGTGTACGGCACTCGCCGGCTACGACAAGACCGGCAACCTCGACGCGGCCGGTGGATGGCTCTTCTCGGAATGGGCCGCCAACGCCCCGAGCAAGGGGCTGTGGTCGGACGCCTTCAACCCGGCCCAACCGCTGACGACACCTGCCGTGCTCAACACGGCCAACCCGGCGATCCTCCAGGCCCTGGCCGATGCCGTGGTCAACCTGCAGCAGCACCACGTCCCCCTCGACGCCACCTACGGTCAGGTCCAGCATGTCGTGCGCAACGGCACGTCCATCCCCATCCCGGGATGCGACACCGGCTGCTTCAACGCCATCTACGCGGCCGACGGGACGGGCGGGCCGCTCGCCGCCTTCCCCTACGGCGTCGTCCACGACGGCTCGTCACTGGTCATGACCACGGAGCTCACGCCGTCCGGTCCCGTGTCCCAGGGCATCCTCACCTACTCGCAGGCCACCGACCCCACCTCTCCCTGGTACGCCAACATGACCAAGCTCTACTCGGAGAAGCGGTGGGTCCCGCTCGCCTACACGCCGGCGCAGCTGGCCGCCGAGCACGGCACGTCGACCCAGGTCGCATACGCGCCCTGAGCGGGCCGGCGGCCTGAGGACGCCGACCGGACGACCCGCCGCGGGCCGGGAGCGACCGGGGTCAGACCGGGCCGGCCAGGCCGGCCACCAGGGCGTCGATCTGGTGGTCCGACCGGACCACCACCACCTCGGGGCCGCCGAGTTCCCGCGCCGCGGCCGGCAGCTCGGTCCGGTACCGGCGCTGGGTGCGCACCGACCAGAGCACCACGTTGCGGGCCGGGTCGAGGGAGAACAGGTTGCCCAGCTCCTCGCGGTTGCCGTTCCACAGCTCGGTCCGGCGCACGCCGCGCACCACGGTCCGGCGCAGGATCCGGGCGGTGGTCCGCCAGCGGGGCGGGTCGAGCACGACGATCAGCTGGGCACGGGCCCAGAGCAGGTCGCGCACGGACGCATAGTTGCCGTCGCTCACCCACGCCGGACCGGCCGCGAGGGCGGCCACCCGGGCGCGTAAGGCGGGGGTGGGGAGCTCGGTCCAACCCGGCTGGTGGACGATGGCGTCGAGCTCGACGTGAGCGACGCCGAGCCGGGCCGCCACTCGGGCGGCGAGCGTGGTCTTGCCGCTGCCGGAGGGGCCGTGGACGCAGATCCGGCGCGGTGCCGCCAGGCCGTTCACGCCCCCACCGTAGCGGCGCGACGCGAACCGGTCGGGCTGGCTACCCTGGGCCGGCGGTCCGACGGCCCGCGCCCCAGCAGGAGGAGCACCCCATGGCCCCCGACATCGCCGCCGATCCCAGGCTGGACCCCCGTCTCAAGGCGCTCCTCGCCTTCTTGCCGCCCCTGTCGGCAACCGACGTGGCCAGCCGCGAGGCGATGCTCGAGGAAGCGAACGCGCCCGGCGCCCTGGCCGCCGCCGAGGCCTTCCGCTCGGTCATGGACCTCTGCGACTCGGAGGAGGCGGCCCCTTCCGCCGGCCTGCGGACCACCACCGAGCAGATCGTCTCTGCCCCCGACGGCAACACCGTCAACCTCCGCGTCGTCCGGCCGGACACCGAAGAGGCCCTGGCCTGCGTCTACTACATCCACGGCGGAGGGATGGCGGCCCTGTCGTGCTTCGACGGCATGTACCGGGGCTGGAGCAAGCTCATCGCCGCCAACGGCGTGGTCGTGGTCATGGTCGACTTCCGCAATGCGGTGAGCCCTTCGTCGGTGCCGGAGGTGGCGCCGTACCCGGCCGGTCTCGACGACTGCCTGTCCGGGCTCCGCTGGGTGGTCGCCAACGCGGGGGCGCTGGGAGTCGACCCGGACCGCGTGGTGGTGGCCGGTGAGAGCGGCGGCGGCAACCTCACGCTCGCCACCGGGCTCCGTCTCAAGCGCGACGGTGACCTCGGCCTGGTGAGGGGCCTCTACGCCCTCTGCCCGTACCTCGCCGGGGAGTGGCCGCAGGAGCGGTACCCGTCGTCGATCGAGAACGAGGGGATCCTGCTCAGCCTCCACAGCAACCGGGGGAAGGTGGGCTACGGCATCGAGGCCTTCGAGGCCGCCGACCCGATGGCCTGGCCGGCCTTCGCCACCGTGGAGGACGTGGCCGGCTTTCCGCCGACGGTGGTCAGCGTCAACGAGTGCGACCCGCTGCGCGACGAGGGCATCGCCTTCTACCGGCTGCTGTTGGCGGCCGGGGTGCCGGCGCGCGGCCGCCAGGTCCTCGGCACCATGCACGGCACCGAGATCTTCACCATCGCCTGCCCGGAGATCAGCCGGGACACGGCCCGGGACCTGGCCGCCTTCGCCCGGGACTGAGTGCCACGGCGCGCCGCGGGCCTGCCGCCCGTGGGCCCGGGACGCGTCGGGCGCCGGCCGGCCCAGCCTCCGCCCGACGTGCTCAGCCGGTGACCACGGGTTGGCGGATACCGACCGCCGCCTCGGTCCGCGACCAGACCACGCTGCCGGCGGTGAGCCGCATGTCGAACTCGAGGTAGGCACCACCGAGGAACGTGTCGACACCGAGTCGGTGGACCGGGTCGACGGCCGAGCGGGTCGGGTAGGAAAGCGACGACGGCCCGGTGAAGCGCAGGCCGTCGCCGAAGGCGTCCTGGCGGACGGCGAGGTCGCAGTTCCAGCGGATGAGCTCGTGCACCTGGGTCGCTCCCGGAGGGCCGGGCAGGTGGCGGAGGGAGAAGAACGGGGTGGCCGGCGGGAGGAGGGCGTCGAGCAACTCGCTGCCGACCCGCTCGGCCGGGGCCACGACCACCTCGACGAGGGTGCACGAGGCCGGCCGGGCCAGACGGCCCACGACCGCTTCCGCCGCCTGTTCGACGGCGATGTCGGCCAGCTTCTTCGGCGCGCCGAGGACCTCGCGCCCGGCGGCCAGGGCGGCATCGTTGGTGACGTAGATGAAGGGGATGTACATCCCCTGCGTGCCGTCGTCGTCGGCCACCTGGACCAACGACACGAACTCCCGGTAGGGCCCGAGCGTGCTGGCCCCGTACTCGGCGACGAGGACGGCCCCGACGGCCGGCTGGAGGAGGTGGAGCCCCTCGGGCACGAGCCCGGCGACCTCCTCGGTCAGGGTGAAGGTGGCCAGCACGGCCCGACATCCCCAGTACTCGATTCCCCGCTCGGCGTCCATCTGGAACAATGGTGCGTCCAGCGGGGTGCTCTTCCACGTGGCCATGGCGTCATCTCCTCACTCTCTGCTCAACATCTCCTCGAGGTCGTACACGTCGTGCTCGTAGTTGGCGACCAGGTCGCGTGCCGCGTCGAGAGCGAGGACCTCCAGTGTCCCGTCCTCGATGATCAGGCAGCGGGCGTCGCGGAAGAGCTTCTCGACGAGGGCGTCGCGGTGCAGGCCCTGGGCTCCGTGGACCTGGACGGCGTCGTGGGCCACCTCGTAGGCCACCCGCTTGGCCAGGACCTGGGCGGCCCGGGCGTGGCGGGGCGAGGCCCCCGTGGCGTCGGGCCCGGCGCCGGGGAGGTGGGCGTTGGTGTGGGCCAGGACGGCCCGGGCATAGGTGCGGGCCGACTCCACCTTCTCGAACATCGAGTACAGGGTGAGCTGGATGTTCTTGTGCCCGGTCAGTGGTCCACCGCCCTGGGTCCGTGCCCGGGCGTGACCGAGCGCCTCCTCGAAGGCGGCGCGGGCCACACCCACTGCGACGTTGGCCAGGACCGAACTCGTCAGGCACAGCAGCTGGTCGCCGAAGGCCGGATAGAGGGGGCCGGGCGGCACGAGGACGTTGCGGTCGGGCACGAACACCCCGTCGAAGAACAGCTCGCCCTGGGGGTCGTCGCGCACGCCCAGCATGTCGGCGGGCGGACCCCGACGGACTCCGGGATCGGCGAGGTCCACCACGCAGAAGAGCGAGTGGTAGAGGTCGCCGTCGCGGCCGGCCTGGGCGTGCACGGCGGCGTGGGTGGCGATCGGCCCGGAACTGACCCAGGCCGACTTCTGGCCCCGCAGGTTCCACCCGCCCTCGGCCGGCTCGGCCACGAGCTGGGCCCGGCCGAAGGTCGGGGCGTCGTCGTCGCGCAGGCTGAGGAAGTCGCTGCCGTGGTCGGGCTCGGTGATGGCCCAGCACCCGTGGTAGGCGCCGGACTCGTCGTCCACCCACGGGACCATGAGCTCGTCCTTGAGCTCGTCGGAGCCGAAATTGGCGATCCCCATGACCGGCAGCATGTCGACCAGGAAGGCGGTGGCCAGGCCCAGGCTGCCCCAGCCCAGCTCCTCGAGGACGACGGACTGGGCCAGGGCCGAGACGCGCTCGGGGGGCCCGCCGGCCTCGGGGGTCAGGAAGATGCGGTGGTAGCCGAGCTGCTTGAGGGTCGTGAGGGCTCCGAAGAGGGGCGAGCCCGTGGCGATGCGCTCGGCGGGCGCCATCCGGTCGAGGGCCCGGGCCGCCGGCCGGAGGACGTCGACGGCGATGCGGTGGGCCTGTTCCCGCAGGACCCGCTCTTGCTCCCCCAACCCCCCGAGGTCGAGGAACGTCGCCTCCCCGTGCTGTTCCACGCGGCCGAACCTACGCCCGCACCCCCGGTCCCTCCAGGGCCGAAAGTCCCGAAGGACCCGGCGACCTGGACCGACCCTCGGCGCAGGTGGCTGGCGGTCGCCGCCGCCTGCGGGCGGACGACGGACCCACACGAGCGGGAGGTCACCCGCCGGTCGGACACCCACGGCGCTTGGCCCTGGCGGTGGCCGGCGAGGGGGGGCCGCCGGCCCACCGCCGATAGCCTCGCCCCGATGGGAACGACGTCCGAAGACGACAGGCGGGGGGCGCACTGGGACGCTGCGTACCGGGGCCGGGGACACCACCAACTCAGCTGGTACCAGACCGAGGCCACCCGGTCGCTCGAGCTGATCCGCGGGCTGGGGACCGCGCCGGCCTCCGCCGTGGTCGACATCGGTGGCGGCGCCTCGGGGCTCGCCGGCTCGCTGGTCGACAGGGGGTTCACCGACGTCACCGTCCTCGACGTCTCGGCCGTCGCCCTGGCCGCGGCCCGCGCCCGGCTGGCCGACGGCCCCCCGGTCACCTGGGTCCACGGAGACGTCCTCACCTGGCAGCCGGCGCGGCCCTACGGGCTCTGGCACGACCGCGCCGTCTTCCACTTCCTCACCGCGGCGGCCGACCGGGGCCGCTACCTGCGTACCCTGGCCGCCGCCCTCGAACCGGGCGCAGGCGTCGTCCTTGGCACCTTCGCCGAGGACGGGCCCGAGTACTGCTCGGGGCTGCCGGTCAGCCGGTACTCCCCCGACGGCCTCGTCGACGTCCTCGGACCGGGCGTCGAGCCGGTGGCCACCGGTCGTGAACTGCACACCACTCCCTCCGGGTCCGTCCAGCCGTTCACCTGGCTGGCCGCCCACTGGCGCGGGTGAACCCGACCGCCTCCGCCCCGGCGACCGGACTCCGGGCTCGGACCCCCGCGGACGAGGGAGTGGCGCGGCCGGTGGACGAGCACCGAGCGGAGCCAGGGGGGCCGGCAGAGGCCGGCCCCGACGAGCCGGTGTTCTCCTTCCGCGACGTCACCCTGCGCTTCGACGCCACCGACGTGCTCGACCGGGTCACCTGCCGGTTCGGCGACGGGTGCGTCTCCGTGCTCACCGGTCCCTCGGGGGCGGGCAAGACGACCCTCCTCCGGCTGTGCAACCGCCTCGACGTCCCGACGACGGGCACCGTGCTCTTCCGGGGACGGGACCTCGCCACCCTCGATCCCCTGGCCCTGCGTCGGCGCGTGGGCATGGTCTTCCAGCGCCCCACGCTCTTTCCCGGGACCCTCGGCGACAACTTCGCCGTGGCCGCGCCGGCCGGCGGGCGGGCCCACGAGGACGCCCTCGAGGCCGTGGGCCTGCCCGCCGACTGGCTCGACCGACCGGGTGACCAGCTCTCCGGCGGAGAGGCCCAGCGGGCCTGCCTGGCCCGCACGCTGCTGACCGGGCCGGAGGTCCTCCTCATGGACGAGCCCACGGCCTCGCTCGACTTCGCCGCCACCCGTACCCTCGAGGAACTGACCACCGGACTGGCCCGCACCGGGATGGCCGTGATCTGGGTCAGCCACGATCTCTCGCAGGTCGCCCGCATCGCCGACACCAGCGTGGTCCTCCTCGAGGGCCGGGTGGCGACCGACGGGGAGGCCACCGCCTATCTGGCCGGCTCGGTCCGGCACGAGGGCCCACCGGGAGGGGAGGCGCCGTGACCGCCACGTCGGTGACGACCGGGTACGTCGGGTGGGTGGGCCTCGTCGCGTCACTCGCCCTGGTGGGCATGGCCGTGGCCATCTCGCTCTGGCAGCGCCTCGACCTGGAGCGATCGCTCGTGTGGGCCTCGGTGCGGGCCATCGTCCAACTGCTGGCCGTCGGTGCGGTGCTGGCCGTGGTGTTGAGCCCCCGGGTCCCTCTGGCCGTGTCCTGGCTGTGGGTCGTCTTCATGGTCGTCTTCGCGGCCGAGACCATCCGTCGGCGCGCCCCGGAGGTTCCCCGGGCGCGCCCGCTGGCGCTCGCCTCGCTGGGCCTGGCCACCGCGGTCACCCTGCTCGTCCTGTTCGGGCTGGGCATCTTCCCGCTCGACGCCCGCACCATCGTGCCCCTCGCCGGCATGGTCGTCGGCAACGCCCTGACGAGCACCGTCGTGGCTGCCCGGCGGGTGGTCGCCGAGTTCTCCGACAAACGGTCCGAAGTCGAGGCCCGGCTGGCCCTGGGGCTGTCGTCGCGGGACGCCTCGCGGCCCTACGTGCGGGACGCGCTCCGTACCGCCATGATCCCCCAGATCGAGGCGACCAAGGCGGTGGGACTGGTCTTCCTGCCCGGGGCCATGACCGGGCTCATCCTGGCCGGAGAGAAGCCGCTCCAGGCCGTCCTGGTCCAGGCGGCGGTGATGTTCCTGATCCTCGGGGCGGTGGCCACGACGTCGGCGGCCATGAGCATCGGCCTGGCCCGCCAGCTCTTCACCGCCGACCACCGGCTGGTCCGACTGAGCCGCGCCACCGGGTGATGCGGATGCGGTGGGGGCCGACGGGCGATCCGGCGATCACGGACCTTCGACCCTGGCGGCTTCGCCGGGCCGGCGGGACGATGGTGGGTGGACACGTCAGGAAGGCGAGGTGGCAGGGATGTACTGGGCCGGACATGCGGGATGGGGCGCCGGCGCCTGGATCGTGATGGCGCTGCTCATGGTCGCCTTCTGGGCGGCAGTGGCCTGGATCATCGTGGTGCTGGTGCGCCGTGACCGGCCGGCGGGCGGCCCACCCGGACCTCCACCGGGCGCACCGCCGCCGGTCCCCCAGGGCAGCGGGACGGCGGCGCTCGCCATCCTCGACGAGCGCTTCGCCCGGGGCGAGTTGGACGAGGACGAGTACCGGAGACGGCGGGCGGTCCTGACGGGCGGGCCGTGAGCGGGCGTCGGGGCCCTCGCCTCCCGGCAGGCGCCCGGGCCGACGGCGACCGGTGCTCCGGCGGGCAGGCGCCGCGGCCGTGCCGGGGAGGGGGCGGGGGTGGCCCCACCCCCGGGACGACGGGACGGGCCGTCCTTCCTCGCGGCCCGGGCGCCGGTGAGCTCCCCTGCGATCGGTCCCGGCCCCACGCAGGCGGCGGGTTCGCCCCGTCGGCGGTCCCCTGACGGTCGCACCGGCCCGGGTGGACCGGGAATCGGTCGGATACCCACCTGGGGTATCATGGGAGGCACGGCACAGAGGAGGAGTTCCATGTCCGAGACCCGCACCTACCGCGTCCCCGGGATGACCTGCGAGCACTGCACCGCTGCCGTGTCGGACGAGCTCTCGGGCGTCCCCGGCGTGGAGGTCGTGTCGGTCGACCTCGGGACCAAGGTGGTCACCGTGACCGGCGACCGCCTCGACGACACCGTCCTGCGGGCCGCCATCGACGAGGCCGGATACGAGGTGCGCTGATGCCGACCGTGGCCGAGGCGCCCGACCGGGTCGATCTGGCGATCGAGGGGATGACCTGCGCGTCGTGCGCGGCCCGCATCGAGAAGCGTCTCAACCGGCTCGACGGCGTGGTCGCAACGGTCAATTTCGCCACCGAGGAGGCCGCCGTGGCCTTCGACGCGGCCGAGGTCGGCCTCGACGACCTCATCGCCGCCGTCGAGGCCGCCGGGTACCGCGCCGCCCTGCCCGACCCGGCCGCGCCCGACGAGGACCCGGCCCGCCCCTACCGCAGGCGACTGGCCGTCGCCGCGGCCGCAGCGGTCCCCCTCATGGTCCTCGCCTGGGTGCCGGCCCTGCAGTTCACCGGGTGGGACTGGTTGGGCCTGGCCCTCGCCACCCCCGCCGTCTTCTACGGCGGCTGGCCGTTCCACCGGGCCGCAGTGGCCAACGCCCGGCACGGGGCGGCCACCATGGACACCCTCGTCTCGGTGGGGACGCTGGCCGCCTGGACGTGGTCGACGGTGGTGCTGCTCGCGGGGATGAGCCAGATCCTCTACTTCGATGCGGCGGCCGCCATCACCGCCCTGATCCTGCTCGGCCGGTACCTGGAGGCCCGGGCCAAGCGGAGCTCGGGAGAGGCCATCCGCCACCTGCTCGCTCTCGGGGCGAAGGAGGTGCGGGTGCTCCGGGACGGGGCGGAGGTCCTGGTGCCGGTGGAGGCGCTCGCCGTGGGTGACGAGTTCGTGGTCCGACCAGGGGAGAAGGTGGCGACCGACGGTGTGGTGGTGACCGGCACCTCGGCGATCGACACCTCGGTGCTGACCGGAGAGTCCCTGCCCGTCGAGGTGGGACCGGGCGACGACGTGGCCGGGGCGACGGTCAACACGTCGGGTCGCATCGTCGTCCGGGCGACGCGGGTGGGCACCGCGACCGCCCTGGCCCAGATCGCCCGGCTGGTGGCCGAGGCCCAGGCGGGCAAGGCCCCCATCCAGCGCCTGGCCGACCGGGTCTCGGCCGTGTTCGTGCCCACCGTGATCGGCGTGTCCGTCCTCACCCTGGTCGGGTGGATGGCGAGTGGAGCCGGTGCCACGGCCGCCTTCTCGGCCGCGGTCGCCGTGCTGGTGATCGCCTGCCCCTGTGCACTCGGACTGGCCACGCCCACCGCCCTCATGGTCGGCAGCGGGCGCGGCGCCCAGCTGGGCATCGTCCTCCGCGGCCCCGAGGTCCTCGAGCAGACCCGCCAGGTGACCACCGTGGTACTGGACAAGACGGGCACCCTGACCGAGGGGAGGATGGCCGTTTCCGCCCTCGTCCCGGCGGCCGGCATCGACCCCGACCAGCTCCTCCGAGTGGCCGCGACGGCCGAAGGCGGGAGCGAGCACCCGGTGGCCAGGGCCGTGGCCGACCTGGGCCGGGAGCGCCTCGGCGCCCTCCCGGCCCCCGAGCACTTCGCGAGCCGGGCCGGTCTGGGCGTCGAGGCCCTGGTCGAGGGGCAGTCGGTGGTCGTCGGGCGTCCGGCCCTGCTGGCCGAGTGGGCCGTCCACCTGCCGGCCGACCTCACCGAAGAGGCCCGCCGCCTCGAGGAGGTGGGGACGACGGTGGTGGCGGTGGCCGCCGACGGAGCACCGCTCGGGCTGGTGGGCGTGGCCGACCGGCTCAAGCCCACGAGCGCCCGCGCCGTCGCCGACCTTCGGGCCCTCGGGCTCACCCCGGTCCTCCTCACCGGCGACAACGAACGGGTGGCCGCAGCGGTGGCCGCCGCGGTCGGCGTCGACCGGGTCGTGGCCGGCGTCCTCCCGGACGGAAAGGCGGCCGAAGTGCGCCGTCTCCAGGAGGCCGGCGAGATCGTGGCCATGGTGGGCGACGGGGTCAACGACGCACCCGCACTGGCCCAGGCCGATCTCGGGCTCGCCCTCGGCACCGGTACCGATGTGGCCATCGACGCCTCCGACCTCACCCTGGTCTCGGGAGACCTACGGGTCGCGGGCGACGCCATCCGGCTGGCCCGCCGCACCCTGGCCACCATCAAGGGCAACCTCTTCTGGGCCTTCGCCTACAACGTGGCCGCCGTCCCCCTCGCCGTCGCCGGCGTCGTCAATCCCATCGTCGCCGCGGGAGCCATGGCCCTCTCGTCGCTGTTCGTCGTGACGAACTCGCTGCGGCTCCGCCGCTTCTCTCCCCGGAGGGACCCGTGAGCAGCGCCGGGGTCGACCATCCCGCCACCGGCTACCTGGCCGACAAGGACGCCCTGGTCAGGCGCCTCCGCCGGATCGCCGGCCAGGTCGGGGGCATCGAGCGGATGGTCACCGAGGACCGGTACTGCATCGACATCCTCACCCAGATCGCCGCCGTCGACACCGCCCTCGAGGCCGTGGCCCTCAAGATCCTCGACGGGCACGTGACCCACTGCGTCGCCGACGCCCTGGCCTCGGGCGACCGGGAGGTGGCGGACGAGAAGAGCCGGGAACTCCTCGAGGCCGTCCACCGCTTCACCCGCACCCGCTGAGTGGGGCGGGAGGGGCCGCGGCGGTGGTCGGGGACCCGGAGGCGGCGGACCCGGGCCGGGGCCGGCCCGTTTCAATAGGTGTTGCAGCCCCTGCTACGGTCACCTCTGCCGTCGGGCCCGTCGAGCGTGGATCCGCCGCCCGCTCCGGGTCCGGCGGCGACTCCGACGGGCCGGCGACCGTTCCGTTCGGCCAGCCTGGCCTCGACCACGGCCTGGGCCAGGTCGTCGGCGAGGAAGAAGATCCGCTGCGCCAGCAGCTCCAGCTCCCGTTGGTCGCAGGCGGTGATCGACCGGCCGATGACCTCCTCGGAGGCCGGCCCGGCCGGGTCCGGTGCCGCCGAGGTCAGCTCGGCCCTCAGTGCCACCATCCGCTCGGCGATGCCCAGGGGGAGCAGCCCGATGAGGTCGTTGGCCCACGCCGCATGGTTGCCGTAGGCATCGGCGATGCGGGCGCGCAGGGACCCCGTGTGCACCGCCAGGCAGAACACCGCCCCCGAGTAGAACCTCGCGCCGAGCATCAGCGCATCCGTCTCGTGCCCCCGCCCCCGGGTGACCTTCGCCATGGTCCCTCCCGCCAGTACCGATGGTCGCCAGTCTACAGCGGCCGTCGGCCGTCGGCCCCCTCGACGGGTCCCTGCCGCAACAACACCTGTTGCGAATCCACACGCGGTGGGCAACGATGGCGCGATGGCATCGGCGCACCATGAGGTCGGCCGCGAGATCCGGGCGCTGCTCGAAGCCAACGAGGCGCTGCGGGCCGTGGCCGTGGACAACCGGCGGGCGCTGACCAGGGGACTGGCCATGCTCGAGCGCGGCACCTCCATGGCCCAGGCCATGGCCCAGGCGCAGGTCGCCGACCGGCGGGTCCACCTCGCCGAGGTGTTCGCCGAGTGGGAGTACCGCCGCCACCGGCTGCGCCTGGCCGTCACCCGTGACGCTCTGGCCGAGGGCATGACCATCAGCGAGCTCTCCCGGGCCTTCGGCTTCTCGCGCCAGTTGGGCGCCCGACTGGCCAAGGAGGCGGCCGCACAGGAGTGACCGGCCGGCAGGCGCAGGCTCCGGCCGGCTCCCGTCTCACGGTGCCCTGAAGCCACCCGACTGCAGCGCTCGGCTCGCCGGGAGCCAGGAGGCCGGGGAGGGTCGCCGGGGCCCGACCGCACCGCGCCGGCCGAGCCGGGGCCCGGCGACGTCCCGCGCTCCCGGCGCGGACCCTGCCGGCCGGAGCGGTCAGCCCAGCGAGGCGATCGCAGCGTTGAAGGTCGGCGACGGCCGCATGACGGCCTCGGCCCGCTCCGGGTCGAACCGGTAGTACCCACCGATGTCCGCCGGGGCCCCCTGCACGGCGAGCAGCTCGGCGACGATGGTCTCCTCGGCATCCTCCAGGCTCCGGGCACACGCACCGAACCTGGCCGCCAGCCCACCGTCGTCGGTCTGTGCAGCGAGTTCCTGGGCCCAGTAGAGGGCCAGGTAGAAGTGGCTCCCCCGGTTGTCGAGGCCGCCCAACCGGCGGCTGGGCGAACGGTCCTCGTCGAGGAGGGTGCCCGTGGCCCGGTCGAGCGTGTCGGCCAGGATCTGCGCCCGGGGATTGCCGGCCCGCTGGGCCAGGTGCTCGAGGCTGACGGCCAGGGCCAGGAACTCGCCGAGGCTGTCCCACCGAAGGTAGTTCTCCTTGAGGAGTTGCTGGACGTGCTTGGGCGCCGATCCGCCGGCGCCCGTCTCGAACAGGCCGCCACCGTTGATGAGCGGCACGATGGAGAGCATCTTGGCGCTCGTGCCCAGCTCCAGGATCGGGAAGAGGTCGGTCAGGTAGTCGCGGAGCACGTTGCCGGTGACCGAGATCGTGTTCTCGCCGCGGCGGATCCGCCCGAGGGACAGCGCCGTCGCCTCGACCGGCGCCAGGATCCGGATGTCCAGCCCTCCGGTGTCGTGCTCCTCGAGGTACTCGCCGACCAGGGCGATCAGGTTGGCATCATGGGCTCGCCGCCGGTCCAGCCAGAACACCGCCGGATCGCCGGTGGCCCGGGCCCGGGAGACGGCCAGCTTGACCCAGTCCCTGATGGGGACGTCCTTGGTCTGGCACATGCGGAAGACGTCCCCGCCGTCGACCGGGACCTCGAAGACGAGCTGACCGGCATCGTCGACGACGCGGACGACCCCGGCGGCGGCGATCTCGAAGGTCTTGTCGTGGCTTCCGTACTCCTCGGCGGCCTGGGCCATGAGCCCGACGTTGGGGACGGAACCCATCGTCGAGGGATCGAAGGCGCCGTGGGCGCGGCAATCGTCGATCACCACCTGGTAGACGCCCGCGTAGCTGGAGTCGGGAATCACGGCCAGGGTGTCGGACTCCCTGCCGTCGGGGCCCCACAGGTGACCCGAGGCCCGGATCATCGCCGGCATCGAGGCGTCGACGATCACGTCGCTCGGCACGTGCAGGTTGGTGATCCCCCGATCGGAATCGACCATGGCCAGTGCCGGGCCGTCCGCCAGCTCGGCGTCGAACGACGCCCGGACGGCGTCCCCCTCCGGGAGGCCTCCCAATCCCGCCAAGATCGAACCCAGGCCGTCGTTCGGGCTCAGGCCGGCGGTGGCCAGGACCACGCCGTAGCGCTCGAACGTCGTGGGGAAGAAGGCGCGGACGACGTGACCGAAGATGACGGGGTCGGAGACCTTCATCATGGTCGCCTTGAGGTGGACCGAGAAGAGCACGTCCTCGGACTTGGCCCGGACGATCTGCGCCGCCAGGAACTCCCGCAACGGTCCGACACGCATCACCGAGGCGTCGACGACCTCGCCGGCCAGGACCGGGATCGGGGGACGCAACGGTGCGGCGGTCCCGTCGCTGCCGACGAACTCCACCGTGAGCGACCCCGGCACAGCGACGACGGTGGACTGCTCGGTCGAGCAGAAGTCACCCGCGTCCATGTGCGCCACGTTGGTCTTGGACTCCGGCGTCCAAGCCCCCATCCGGTGTGGGTGCGACTTCGCGTAGTTCTTGACGGAGGCCGGGGCCCGTCGGTCCGAGTTGCCCTGGCGCAGCACCGGATTCACCGCGCTGCCGAGCAGGCGCCGGTAGCGGGCCAGGGTGTCCCGGTCGGGGTCGCCCCGTGGGTCCTCCGGATAGTCGGGAAGGGCGTATCCCGCCGCCTGGAGCTCCGTGATCGCCGCCTTGAGCTGGGGCACGGAGGCCGAGATGTTGGGCAGCTTGATGACGTTGGCCTCGGGCGAGGTCACCAGCTCGCCGAGCTCGGCAAGGGCGTCCCCGATCCGCTGTCCCGGCTCGAGCCGGTCGGGGAAGGCGGCGATGATCCGTCCGGCGAGCGAAAGGTCCCTCGTCTCCACGGCGATCCCGGCTGTGGCCGCGAAGGCCCGGACCACCGGGAGGAGGGAGTACGTGGCGAGCGCCGGGGCTTCGTCGGTGAGGGTGTAGATGATGGTCGATTCGGTCACGAGCGCGTCGCCTTCGATCAGTGGACGAGAGGCACCAAGTTAGACGGACCGCCACCCGGGCCCGGGCGCGTACGGGATCGGGCACGGGCACGCCGGCGAGGACACGACGACCCTGGTCGCCCCAGGCCACCCGAGGCGCGCGGTCTCCCACGACACCGTGGCCAAGGAGGAGGACGGGGCGGCGGTGCTCCCGGGTGGGTCCCGCGGGGCACGGGGGGACGGGAGGAGACCCGGGTGCGGACGGCCACCCTCCGATCGGAGCGCGTCGGACGGGCTCGGGCACCAGGGCGCCCGCCGGCCCGGCGCACCGTCACCGGTGTCGATGGTGGGCCGTGGCGCGGGACGCTAGGGTGCCGTCATGGCCGGGCTGCTGGAGGCGCCGTCGGGGCCCCGCCAGCTGCGGGACCTGCTCGCGGGCAGCGGGCTCGTGGTGGCACCGGGCGCCTACGACGCGCTGTCGGCCCGCCTGATCGAGGATGCCGGCTACCCGGCCGTGTACATGACCGGGTTCGGCACCGCGGCCAGCCTGCTCGGCCGTCCCGACGTCGGTCTCCTCTCGGGCAACGAGATGATCGACCATGCCCGCCGGATCACCGGCTGCGTGGCGGTGCCCGTGATCGCCGACGCCGACACCGGGTACGGGAACCCCCTCAACGTGATCCGCACCGTTCGCGACTACGAACGGGCCGGGGTGGCGGGCGTCCATCTGGAGGATCAGGTGATGCCGAAGCGCTGCGGCCACCTGAGCGGCAAGGGGCTGGTGCCGGTGGGCGACATGGCCGCCAAGGTTCGTGCCGCCGTGGCCGCCCGCACGGATCCCGACTTCGTGGTGATCGCCCGCACGGACGCCCGATCCGTCGAAGGCCTGGACGCCGCGCTCGACCGGGCCGACCGCTATCTCGACGCCGGGGCCGACGTGCTGTTCATCGAGGCACCGGAGGACGAGGAGGAGATCGACCGGATCGCCCGCCGGTTCGCCGGGGTGCCGCTCCTGTTCAACTGGGCGGAGGGGGGGAGGACACCGCCGGTGAGCCTCGCCCGGCTCGGCGAGCTCGGATTCAGGATCGTCATCTTCCCGATCGGGACGCTCCTGTCGGCCGCCGCCGCCATCCGCTCGTTCCTCGCCACCCTGCGGCACGACGGCACTCCCGGTGCCCTGCTGGCCGACCTCCCGACCATCCCCGAGTTCGTCGACACGCTGGGTATGGCCGAGGTCCGTGACCTCGAAGTCCGATTCGGCGACCAGCCGATGTGAAGAAGCAACAGGAGGCAGCCATGGCCGAGACGTTCCAGAAGCAGAGCATCACCGCCGACCTCGCCCGGCGCATGATCAGCGCCGCCGAGGAGAAGGCCCGAGATCTGGGCGTGCCCATGAACATCGCGGTGCTCGACGAAAGCGGCGTGCTGAAGGCATTCAGCCGGATGGACGGCGCTGCCCTGCTGTCCGTGCAGATCGCCCAGGACAAGGCCTACACCGCGGTCGGCTTCGGCATGCCCACCCACGGGTGGTTCGACTTCATCAAGGACGACCCGCCCCTCGCGGCAGGCGCGCCGTCGGGCATCGACCGGCTGGTGGTCTTCGGCGGGGGCTATCCGATCACCGTCGGTGGCGCCGTGGTGGGCGCCATCGGTGTGAGCGGTGGTCACTACTCGCAGGACCAGGAGGTCGCCGAGGCCGGACTCGCGGTCGTCGGCGGCTGACGGTCGGCCGCAGAGGTCGCTCCGCGGGCCTGCCCGTTCCTCCGGTCGGTGGGCGCATCGCCGGCGTTCGCCTGTTCCCGGTCGTCTCTCGCCGTCTCGACGCGCCGTCCTGGTGGGCACCCCTCCGGACCGGCCCTCGGGCGCGGGCAGCCCCACCCTGCGGCCGGCCCGTCAGGCCCCGGACGCCACCCGGTGGCCACCGCCCACCGCGGGACCGCGCCCGTGCCCGGGCCTTCGACCCCGTCCGGTGACCGGTCGCGACGCGAGGCGCCGCACCCTGGCCTGGGCTCCTGGCCACCATCGGCGGTGTCCTCGACGACCTCGGTGACCACGGGGGCCCGGTCGGCCGGGACCATGGAGGACCCGGTCAGCCGCTCATCGCGGCGATGACCTCGGCGCCGAACGCCTCGAGCGTCGCGACCGGGGCGAAGTCGGCGAACCACACGTAGAACCGGTCGACGCCCCGGTCGTGCCACGCGGTGAACGCCGCCGCCAGCTCGTCGCCGGTTCCGGCCAACAGGTCGGCGGCCATCCCCCCGAACCGGTGCCGGGCCAGGGCCACGACGGGCTCCCGGTCCGCGCCGGCCGGTACGAGGGCCACGAGGTGCTGCGTCGAGACACGGGCCGCCCCCACCGCCGGCCGCAGCTCCTCCAGGCGGTCGTGGGCGTAGACGGGCAGGTTCCACCAGTCGGCGTGGCGACGGACCAGCGCGAGGGTCCCCGGTCCGGCACCGCCCACGACCACCGGGATCGACGTGCGCGGCGTGGGCTGCTGTCCGGCGCAGTCGACGTCGAAGTGCCGGCCGTGGAGCACCACGGGCTCACCGCTCCACAGGGCGCGGATCAGGGTGAGGCTCTCGTCGAGGCGCTCGATGCGGACGGGAGGGGCGTCGGTGGTCAGCCCGAAGGCGACCAGCTCGTCGGGGACCGATCCCCATCCCACGGCCAGTTCGAACCGTCCCCCCGACGCGTGGTCGAGGGTGACGGCCTGGCGCGCCAGGACGGCGGGGTGACGGAAGGCGTCGCACAGCACCAGGTGGCTGACCACGAGGTCGGTCGTCCGGGCGGCCACCCAGGTGGCGAGGGTCATCGCCTCCAGCATCGGAGACGTCTCGGCCAGCGGCGGCACCAGGTGGTCCATGAAGGCGATGCCGGTGAACCCGCTCCCCTCGGCGGCCGACGCACGCTCGCAGACGGCGTCGACGTCCAGCCGGATCTGGGGGAGGTAGAGGAAGAACTCCGGACGGCCCATCGCCATGCTCCGATCCGTCGACACGCTCCCCGGGAGGGAGGCGTTCGCCGGATGATAGCCACGACCTCGCTCGCCCACACCGGCCTGGGTGGCCGTGGGGCTCCCCGCTACGACGTCGAGGGCCGGTGGCGCGTCGCGGCACGGCTCACATCACACCGGTCCCCGCATCCACGAGCGACCGCAGGCCGGCGGCCAGGGTCGAGCGGTGGTGGGCGGCGTCGCCGTAGGCGAGCTGGGCGTACTGGGCCCGTTTGATATAGAGGTGCAGGTCGTGCTCCCAGGTGAACCCGATCCCGCCATGGACCTGCAGGCCCGAGGCCATCACCCGCTTGGAGGCGTCGGCGCACCAGACCTTGGCCGTGGACGCGGCCAGCTGCCAGCCGGGCTCGACCGTCGAGGCGGCCCAGGCCGCGTACCAGGTGGCCGAGCGCATGCCCTCCACGTCGACCAGCATGTCGGCGCAGCGGTGCTTGACCGCCTGGAAACTCCCGATGGGCACCCCGAACTGGATCCGGTCCTTGGCGTACTGGGTGGCCAACTCGAGCACGCGGCCGCTGCTGCCGAGCAGCTCCGCCGACATGGCCAGGGCGCCGAGACCACCGAGGCGTCCGGACGCCTCGGCACCGCCGATGCGAAGGGACGGCGTGGCGTCGAGGTCCACCCACGACAGGGTGCGGGTCAGGTCCATGGCGGGCTGCGCCCGGGGCCGGCCGACGGCCGCCAGGTCGACCAGGTAGACGCCGTCGGGCACCACCACCACCAGGACGTCGGCGACGGTCGCCCCCTCGACCGGGCCCAGTCGACCGGACAGCTCGGGTGCCTCGGGCCCGCCGGCGCGGGCCACGCCGTCCGCGCCCGCCGTCCAGGCCACCGCGCCGAGCGCTGATCCCGACAGCAGTCCCTCGCGCAGGCCGTCGTGCCCGGCGAGCCCCGTCAGCGCGGCGAGGGTGACCAGCTGCGGGGCGAGGGGGACCGGGGCCACGTGGCGGCCGACCTCCTCGAGCAGGACGGCGCCCTCGACCCAACCGAGCCCGAGCCCACCCTCGTCCTCGGGCACGGCGACGGCGCACCATCCCTGCTCGGCCATCGCCTCCCACAGCGCCCGGTCGCACGGTTGGCCCGACGCAAGGTGCTCGCGCACCTGGGTCGGGCCCGAACGGTCGTCGAGCAGATGCCGGGCCGCCTCCTGCAGTTCCCGCTGGTCGCCCGAGAGGTCGAAGTCCATGGCTCGATAGTATGACGCCGATGTCACCGAGCGAGAGGGCCACGTGGACCTGAGTCCGGCCCCGGCCGAGGTGCACCTCCGGGCGGACATCCGGTCGTGGCTCTACGAGCACCTTCCGTGGGAGTACGGCCAGGGGCTGCCCCCACGCTTCGACGACCTCGCCGACGAAGTGACGTTCGGGCGCCGATGGCAGGCGTCGCTGGCCGCCGACCGCTGGGTGGGCGTGACGTGGCCCGAGGCCTACGGCGGGCGGGGCGGCGGCCCGACCGAGCACTTCATCGTCCAGGAGGAGCTGGCCCGGGCCAGGGCGCCCGAGATGGTGGGACGGATCGGGATCAACCTGGCCGGGCCCACGCTCCTGGCCCACGGGACCGAGGAGCAGAAGGCCCGGTGGCTCCCGGGCATCCTGACCGCCGACTCGCTCTGGTGCCAGCTGTTCAGCGAGCCCGGAGCCGGGAGCGACCTGGCCGGGGTGACGACCCGGGCCACTGCCGTCGAGGGCGGCTGGGTGCTGGACGGCCAGAAGGTGTGGACGTCCTACGCCCAATTCGCCGACTGGGGGGTCTGCCTGGCCCGCAGCGATCCCGAGGCCGAGAAGCACCGGGGCATCTCCTATCTGGTGGTCGACATGCATGCCCCCGGGGTCGAGGTCCGTCCCCTGGTCCAGCTCACCGGCGAGGCGGAGTTCAACGAGGTCTTCCTGTCGGGGGTGTTCGTGCCCGCCGACCAGCTGATCGGGCCGGAGCACGAGGGCTGGGGCGTGGCCAACGCCACCCTCTCCCACGAACGGGGCACCAACCCCCGCCAGTTGGTCATCCACGTGCAGCTCCTGGAGGAGATCCTCCGCCTGGCGGCGGCGACCGGCGCCCTGGACGACGTGCGCCTGCGCCAGCGTCTGGCCCAGGCCTACGTCGAGGTCAAGATCTTCCAGCTCCACAATCTCCGAAGCATCAGCCGGCTGTCCAAGGACCAGGACCCCGGGCCCGAGGGCAGCGCACTGAAGCTCTACTGGAGCGAGATGAGCAAGCGGTTCCACGACACGGCCATGGCGGTCCTCGGTGACGCCTCGCCCCTGGGCAGGGGCGCCGACGGCAACCCGGGTGGCGGCGAGTGGCAGCGGTCGTGGCTGTACTACCAGGCGTCATCGGTGTGGGCCGGCACCAACGAGATCCAGCGGACCATCCTCGGCGAGCGGGTGCTGGGTCTGCCCAGGCCCGAACGCGCCGCGCCAGCCAGGACAGGAGTGTGATCCCCAGTGGACGATGACAAGGTGGTCCTCTACGGCACACGTGGCCATGTGGCCACCGTCACCATGAACCGGCCGGACGTGGCCAACGCCCAGGACACCGAGCTGATCGACGGCATCGACCACGCGTTGGACCTGGCGGACGCCGACGACGAGGTGCGGGTGGTCATCCTGGCCGGAGCGGGAAGGCACTTCTCGTCGGGCCACGACCTGAAGGCGCTCGTGGGCGACACCGAGCCCGACGAGTGGCGGAAGATGCGGGACACGCCCGAGGGCAAGTTCCGCCACGAGCAGGTGATGTACGTCGACCGGTGCAAGCGCCTGTACTCGTTCCGCAAGCCGACCATCGCCGCCGTGCAGGGGGCGTGCGTGGCCGCCGGCATGATGCTGGCCTGCATGTGCGACCTGATCGTGGCCGCCGACGACGCCACCTTCCAGAACCCGGTGCTCCGGATGACCGGGGCCGGCGTGGAGTTGCTGGTCGAACCGTGGGAGCTCGGTGTGCGCAAGGCCAAGGAGTTCCTCTTCACCGGCGAGAAGATCGACGCCCAGGAGGCGTGGCGCCTGGGCTTGGTCAACCGCGTGGTGCCCCGGGCCGAGCTCACCGAACGGGTGGAGGAGCTGGCCGACCGGGTGGCTCTGGTGCCCCCGGCCACCGCCCAGGTCGTCAAGGACTCGCTCAACCAGACGGCCACCTTCATGGGCAAGGACGCGTCGTGGAAGTACCACTTCATGGCCCACCACTGGATGCACAACACGGAGACGGCCACCTCGGCGCTCCGGGCCCGCCAGGGGAAGCAGTCGATGTCCGAGGTCTTCGCCGAGCACCGCGACTGACCGTGGCGAGCACACCGGCCGACCGGGCCCACGGCGTGGCCGACGCGGCAGCGGGTGACCGGCCCCCGCTGGCCGGGATCCGGGTGATCGACGTCGGCACCCGGATCAGCGCTCCGTTCTGCGCCGGGCTGCTCGGCGAGATGGGCGCCGAGGTCATCAAGGTCGAGGACCCGAGGGGCGGGGACTTCATGCGCACCATCGGACCCTTCGTCCCGGCCGGGGCCGAGGGAACCGACTACTCGATGTGGTGGGCCGTGGAAGGCCGCGGGCGCAAGGGGATCACCCTCGACCTCCGTCGGCCCGCCGGCCAGGAGCTGTTCCGCCGCCTGGTCGCCACGGCCGATGTGGTGTGCGAGAACTTCCGCCCCGGGGCCATGGAGGCGTGGGCCATCGCCCCCGGCGACTGCGATCCCCGGCTGGTGTGGGCCCGCATCAGCGTCTTCGGCCAGGACGGGCCGTACTCCGGCCGCACCGGCCTCGATCGGATGGGCATCGCCTACGGCGGACTGCTCCACCTGACCGGGTACCCCGACCGCCCACCGGTCCGGCCGGGTGTGTCGATCTCCGACTACCTGACCGGCACCTTCGCCGCCGCGGCCGTCAACGCCGCCCTGTACCGGCGGGACGGGCCCGGGGGCACCGGCGCGGGTGGCGTGGTCGACGCCCCGCTCTACGGGTCGATCCTCCGGGTGCTCGAGTGGACGGTGGCCGCCCAGGACCGCCTGGGCATGACCCGGGAGCGGGAGGGCAACAGGATGGCCGCCTCTGCCCCACTCGACAACTACCCCACGGCGGACGGCACCTTCGTGTGCATCGTGGCCGGCTCCAACGTCAACTTCCGGCGCCTCTGCACCGCCATGGACCGGCCCGAGCTGGCCGACGACCCCGAGTGGTCGACGCTGGCCAAGCGGGCGGCACGTTCCGACGAGATCAACGACCTGGTGTCGGCATGGACGTCGTCACGCACCGCGGCCGACGTCGAGGCGGCCTGCATCGCCCACGAGGTGCCGGTGGGGACGGCCTACTCGGCCGCTGACATCCTCGCCGATCCCCACGTCGCCGCCCGCGGCGACCTGGTGGAAGTCGACGACCCCGTGGCCGGGCCCCACCTCCAGCAGGCGCCCTTCCCCCGCCTCGACGGTCGCCGTCCGACCGCACCACGTCCCGCGCCGCTCCTCGGGGAGCACAACGACGAGGTGTGGCGCCAGGTGGTGGGCCTCTCCGGTGCGGAGCTCGGGCGCCACCGCGCCGACGGGGTCATCTGAGGCCGACCCGGGGCCCGGCGGCAGGGGCCGCGTCCCGCCGTCGTCCCCTCAGGTGCCGGGTCCGGCGAACCGGGGCGGCCGCTTCTCGCGGAAGGCGGCCATCCCCTCGGCCATCTCGGGGGAGCACGCGGCCAGGGCCTGGGCGTGACCCTCGCGATCGAGCGCCAGCGGCAGGGCCGTCTCGAAGGTGGCGTTCAGGAGCTGCTTGGACAGTCCGAGGGACCGGGTCGGGCCGTCGGCCAGCCGGACGGCCAGCGCCTCGGCCTCGGTGGCCAGCGCCTCCACCGAGTCGGCGCAGCGATAGGCCAGCCCGGAGGTCACGGCGTCGGCGCCCACCACCTCCTCGCCCAGCAGGACCATGGCCTTGGCCCGGGGCAGCCCGACCAGCCGGGGCAGGAGGTACGCCCCGCCGGCGTCGACCACGAGCCCCCAGCGGGCGAACGACCAGATGAACCGGGTGCCGGGCTGCACGAGGACCAGGTCGCAGGCCAGGGCCAGGTGGGCCCCGGGGCCGACGGCGGTGCCGTTGACGGCCGCCACCGTCGGCTTGTCCAGTTCCCAGAGCTCCCGGATGAAGGTCTGCACGCCGATGCGCAGCGCTTCGCTGGTGGTGCGGGGATCGAAGCCGGCCACCCCCGCCTGGCTGACCGTCGAGGCCCGAAGATCCATCCCGGCGCAGAACGAGTCACCGGTGCCGGTCACGAGGAGCGACCGCACCCGGTCGTCGGCCCGGGCGGCGCGCAGGGCGGCCACCAGGTCGTCGCGCATCTCGACGGTGAGGGCGTTACGG
Source organism: Acidimicrobiaceae bacterium (assembly GCA_027314705.1). Classification (GTDB taxonomy): domain Bacteria; phylum Actinomycetota; class Acidimicrobiia; order Acidimicrobiales; family RAAP-2; genus Bog-756. The sequence continues at coordinate 18,671 of DAHVAJ010000036.1, read as the reverse complement.
GCCTCGGGCCGGTCCAGGGTGACACGTCCGACATGGTCGTCGCCGACCTCGTAGTTGATCATCGCCGGATGCTATCCGGGGGCGACGTCCACTAGCTTCCTGCGCATGCCCGACAAGGTCTGCTCCCTCGACGAGGCCGTCGCCCACGTCCGCGCCGGCGATGCCGTCCACGTCGTCACCAACCACACCCGGTGGACCGCCGGCGCCCGGCACCTGGTGCGTGCGTGGTGGGGAAAGGACCCCGCCTTCACGCTGGTCATGCTCAGCCTGTCGAGCCTGGGCGCCCTGTTCTTCCGCGGCGGGCTCGTCGCCAAGGTCGTCACCGGCTACTCCGGTGACGTGTTCCCGAACTTCTCGCCCAATCCCTGGTTTTCCTCGGCGTACCTCGACGGATCGGTCGAGGTCGAGCACTGGTCGTTCCTGACTTTCCTCCAGCGCCTCGAAGCAGCCGCCCGCGGACTGCCCGCCGCCACCACCGCCTCGCTGGCCGGCTCGTCGATGGCCGACAATCCGGGTTACGCGCGGGTGGCGACGCCCTTCGGCGAGGTGGGGGTGCTCGAGGCCTACGCCCCTGACATCACCCTGCTCCACGCGGCGGTGGCCGACCGCCAGGGCAACCTTGCCTTCAACGCCCCGGGCCTGGAGGGCGTCTGGGGGGCGATGGCGGCCAAGCGCGGGGTCGTGGCCACCGTCGACCGGGTCGTCGACGACCTCCGGCCCTGGTCCCACCTGGTGCGGGTCCCCGGGCACCGGGTGCTGGCCCTGGCCGAGACGCCGATGGGGGCGCATCCCGGGGGCCTCTTCGCCCGTGACACCCCGGTCGAGCCCTACGGCGAGGACCTCGAGTTCTGGGCCGAGGCCCGGGCGGCCAGCCACGGCGACGCCTTCGACGAGTGGATCGACCGCTGGGTCCTCGGCCCCGCCGACCAGGAGGAGTATCTCGACCGCCTGGGCGCCGAGCGGATCGCGCGGCTGCGGAAGCGGGCGGCGCCCGACTCGTGGCGCGACGACGAGGCGGCCCACCCGCCGGATCTCGAGGCCCCGGTGGTGGCCTGGGAGGCGGCCGCCGTCCACGGGGCCCGCTATCTGGCCGGGCGGATCACCGACCTCGGCGCCGACGCCGTGTTGGCCGGTGCCGGGGTGGCCAACCTGGCCGCCTGGCTCGCCGTCGAGCTGGCCCGGGGGGAGGGCTCCGACGTGGTCCTGACGGCCGAGCTGGGGCTGTGGGGCTACCAGCCGACCCCGGCCGACCCGTTCGTGTTCAACCACCGGAGCTTCCCCACCGCACTCATGCTGGGCGATGCCGACCAGGTGCTGGGCACCCTGGTCAGCGGACCGGGGACCACCCTGATCGGCTGCCTCGGCGCGGCCCAGATCGACCGCCACGGCAACATCAACTCCACCGTCGTCCCCGGCAAGGTCTTCCTGGTCGGGTCGGGCGGCGGGAACGACGTGGCTTCGAGTGCCGACGAGGTCGTGGTCATGACGACGCTCACCACCCGCCGACTGGTCGCCGACGTCCCCTACGTCACCTCGGTGGGCCACCGGGTGCGGGCCCTCGTCACCGACCTCGCCCTCTTCGAGAAGAACGACGCCGGCGTGCTGGCCCTCACGGCGGTCGCCCCGGGCCCGGGCACGGTGTCCGAGCGGATCGGGGCCGTCCGGGGCCGGTGCCCCTGGGACCTGGCGGTGGCACCGTCGGTGGTCGAGCTCGAGGCCCCGGACCGATCGCTGGTCGAGCGGCTCCGCCGCTGGGACCCGGAGGGCCGGTTCCTCCGTCCTGGCACCTGATCCCGACCCGACCGCCCCGACCCGGCTCCGGCGCCGATCCCGCGGACCCGGCCAACGGCGCGGCCGGCGGTGGCCGGTTCAGTCGGCCAGCGGGTCGGCCCAACCGGGTGACACGGTCGAGCGACCGGCCACCACGGCCGCTCCGATGTAGTTGCGCTGGGCCTCCACCGTCCCGGCACCGAAGCACAGGCCCCGGATGTCCCGGTAGGCGCGCTCGACGGGGAACTCGTGACTGTAGCCGTAGCCACCGTGGATCTGGATCGCCTCGTCGCACACGAACTTGGCGGCCAGGTTGGCGGCGGCCTTGGCCATGGCCGTCTCCAGCGGGGGAGGCGTGCCCCCGGGTCCGGCCAGGTGCACCGCCCGGGTGAGGAGGAGGCGGGCCCCCTCGAGTTGCACGGCCATGTCGGCCAGCTTCCACCGCAGGCCCTGCAGGTCGCCGAGGGGCCGGCCGCCGACTTCGCGTTCGTTCATGTACCGCACCGCGTGCTCGAGCGCCCCCTGGGCCGCGCCCACGCACATGGCGGCGTTCCCGCACCGCTCGTGGTTGAGGTGGCCCAGGAGGACCTTGAAGGCCTCGGTGGTGTCGGGTACCCCGGCCACCAGGACGTCCTGCTCCCCGACGGCCACGCCGTCGAAGGCCACCTCGGCCTCGGTGGCCGCGTGGATGCCCATGCCGTGGTGGCGACCGGTAACGGCCACGCCCTCGCGGTCCATGGGGACGACCACCGCACCGATGCCCTTGGCCCCGCTCCCGCCGGGCCAGCGGCACCACACCAGGATGCCCTGGGCCACGTCGCCCAGGGTCGAGTAGTTCTTGTATCCGTTGAGCCGGAACCGGCCCGGGCCGTCGGCCACGAGCGCGCTCCGCATGTTCTGGACGGCCGAACCGGCGTCGGGCTCGGTGATGCCGATGCTGACGATGGCCTCGCCGTCGGCCACCAGCGGCAGCCACCGGTCCTTCAGCGCGTCCCCACCGAGGTGCTCGATGCCACGCGAGGGGCCGTTGAAGGCGAGCTGGCAGCAGATGGCCGTGGACACGTCGTGCCGGGCGATCTCCTCCAACACGATGGCCGCTTCGACGTCGCCGAAGCCGAGGCCGCCCCACCGCTCCCCGATGGTCACCCGGAACAGGTCGGCCTTGGCCAGGGCGTCCAGCGCGTCGGCCGGGAGCACGCCGGTCACGTCCGCGTCCCGGGCCAGCGGCGCCACGGCGCGAGACCCCACCTCACGGGCCAGGCGCCGGAGGGCGCTCTGGTCCTCGGTCTCGGCGTACGGGTCCGCACCCCCGGCAATCGCCATCGCTCCCCCTCCTCTCGACCGCCTGCACCTGCGAGGATAGGGCAGCCGGGGCACCGACCCCGTGGCCGGGGCCATCGCCGTGCCGTACGATGCGCAACGGCGGGCTCCGGCGACGGGGTCCCGGCCGGAACCCGACCCCCACCCCTGAGGAGGTGTGCGCATGCTGCTGGGCGACCGCGTGGCCATCGTGACCGGAGCCGGACGGGGCATCGGCCGCCAGTTCGCCCTCGAGCTGGCCCGTCAGGGGGCGGCGGTGGTGGTGAACGACCTGGGCGTCGGCCTCCGCGGCGAGGCGTCCGGCGAGGACCCGGCCAGCGCGGTCTGTGCCGAGATCGCGGCCTTCGGCGGACGGGCCGTGGCCAGCCACGAGTCGGTGACCGACTTCGAGGCGACCGGCCGGACGGTCCAGACCGCCCTCCAGACGTTCGGGCGCCTCGACATCCTGGTCAACAACGCCGGCATCGTCCGGGACCGCACCCTGGTGAAGATGACCGAGGACGACTTCGACGCCGTCGTCGCCACCCACCTGAAGGGGGCCTTCAACTGCACCCGGCACGCCGTGCCGGTCATGAAGGAGGCCGGGTACGGCCGGGTCATCAACGTGACGTCGTCGGCCGGCCTGCGGGGCAACTTCGGGCAGACCAACTACGGCGCCGCCAAAGCCGGCATCATGGGCATGACCTTCGTCTGGGCCCTGGAGCTGGCCAAGGCCGGGATCACCGTCAACGCCATCGCCCCGGCCGGCGCCACCCGCATGACCGCCGCCCTGGCCCGCCCCGACGGGGAGCCCGACCCGCGGCTCGACCCGGCCATGAACGCGCCGCTGGTGGCCTTCCTGGCCTCGGAGGCCGCCGCCCACGTCAACGGGCAGCTCTTCGGCCGCACGGATTTCAGCTACACGCTGTTCCAGCACCCCAAACAGATCGCCTGGATGACCAGGGACGGGGGGTGGGACACCGAGTCGGTGGCCGCCGAGTTCGACGGCGCGCTGGGCCAGCACCTCCAGACGGTGGGCATGGTGATGCCGTCAGGCCTCAGCCAGGACGCCGCCCGGTCCTGACCACGGGCGGGTCCGGCGACCCGGTGATCCGGCCCGGGCCTCGCCGCCGACCGGCCCGGACCGGATCAGCGGGGAAGCCCGAGGATCCGGTCGCCGATGATGGTGCGCTGGATCTCCGAGGTCCCCCCGGCGATGGAGGAGGCCTTGGACCACAGCCACTGTCGCTGCCACCGACCCCGCTGTGGGTCGCCGTCGGCGCCGGCCCACAGCGGGGACGCGTCGCCCACCACGGACAGGGCGGCGTCGGACAGCTGCTGGGTCATGTCGGTCCAGGCCAACTTCACCAGGCTCGACTCCGGTCCGGGCTCGATGCCGCGGGCCAGACGGGTCATCGTCCGCCAATTGTGGAATCGGAGCACCCGCAGCTTCACGTAGGCGTCGACCAGCTGGTCTGCCACCAGCGGGTCGTCGAACGACCCCTCGGCCGCGGCCAGGTCGAGCAGGCGGTCCAGATACACCTCGTGGACCACCTGCTCCTTGAAGGGGAACGTCGTGCCCCGCTCGTGGGCCAGGGTCGTGTTGGCCACCGACCATCCCGCGTGGACCCCGCCGATCACGTGGTCGCCGGGGACGAAGACCTCGTCGAGGAAGACCTCGTTGAACTCGGCCTCCCCGGTCATCGTCACCAGCGGTCGCACCTCGACGCCGGGTGCGAGCATGTCGACGGCCATGCAGGTGATGCCGTGGTGGCGGGGGGCGTCGGGGTCGGTCCGCACGAGCGCCATGCCCCACCGGGAGTGCTGGGCGTAGCTGGTCCACACCTTCTGCCCCTCGAGCACCCACCCGTCGTCCACCGGTGTAGCCCGGGTGGACAGACCGGCGAGGTCCGATCCGGCTCCGGGTTCGCTGAAGAGCTGGCACCAGATCTCGTCGGCCCGCAGGATGCCGGGCAGCCACCGGCTGCGTTGGCCGTCGTCGCCGTGGGCGAGGAGGGTCGGGCCGACCAGGTTGACCCCGGTCCGGTTGACCGGCTGGGGCGCTCGCGACCGGGCGTACTCCATGTTGAAGATGGCCACCTCGAGCGGTGTCGCCCCCCGCCCGCCGTACTCGACCGGCCAGTGGATGCCCACCCACCGGTCCTCGGCCAGCCGGGCCTGCCAGCGCCGGCCCCAGGCGAACTCCTCGTCGAACGAGTCGAACTCGGGGGTGGGTTCCACGTTCCGGTCGAGCCACGCCCGAACCTCGTCACGGAACGCCACCTCGTCGGCGGTGAGGGCCAGGTTCACCGGGCCGGGCGTCCTGCGGGAGCGGGCAGGGGCACCGGTGACGGGCGGCGTGTGCCAGAAGACATCGCCCCCCGTTGTAGCCCATGGTCGTCGGCACCGGCCACACGTCATGCAGGAGGCCCGCCGCGGCAACCGTGCCGGGCCCGTGCCATACTCGGTCCAGGAAGGCTTTGGTGTCCGCGCGGGTGCCGGCGCGGCGCCGACGCGACGGAGGGCTGACATGGCTGTGGTGACGGACGCGGAGACGGACATCGACCCGATCACGGCCGAGGTCGTGCGGTCGGCCATGGAGACGGTCTGCTTCGAGATGGCGACCTACGTGTCGCGGACGGCGACGACCCCCATCCTCAACCAGTCCAACGAGCGCAATGCCACCATCCTCGACGCCACGGGCCGACTCGCCGCGCTGTCGGTCGGAATCCCCCAGTTCATGCTGTCGAGCACCCTGCCGGTGCAGTACGCCCTGGACCTGTTCGACGAGGACCTGCTCCCGGGCGACGTCATCGTGGCCAACGACCCCTACCACGGCGGCGGGCACCTCCCCGACTTCAACGTGTTCGCCCCCGTCTTCGACGACGCCGGCCTGCTCCTGCTCATCGCGTCCATCCAGTGCCACCACGGCGACACCGGCGGGGCCATGGCCGGTGGGTACAACGTCTTCGCCAAGGACATCTGGTCCGAGGGGACCCGCTACCCGGCCCTCAAGATCATCGAGGCCGGCAAGGAGCGCCGTGACGTCGTGGCCCTCATGCGGGCCAACAACCGGCTGAGCGGGTTCATCGGCGACCTCCGGTCCCAGGTCGGTGCGGCCCAGCTCGGCGTGGCCCGCCTCGAGGAGATCGCCCGCCACCACGGCGCCGACACCGTCCGGGCCACCGTCGAGTGGTCGATGAACGACTCGCGCCGGCGCCTTCGCCGGGAGATCGAGCGCTGGCCGGACGGCACCTACGAGGCGGACGTCTTCTTCGACGCCGATCCCGCGGGCAACACCGACATCAAGGTCCACATCGCCATCACGGTCGAGGGCTCCCGCCTCGTCGTCGACTTCACCGGATCCGACGACCGACCCGAGATCCAGGCCTGGTCCACGTTCGGGAACACCCGGGGGAACATCGTGGCCCAGCTGGCCTCGATGGTGGATCCGACCATCGCCAAGAACGAAGGCTTCTTCGACTCGATCGAGATCAACGCCCCCCTGGGGTGCTGCGTGAACCCCGTCGAGGGCAAGCCGGTCTCCAGCGGGACCCACCACCCCGGGGTGGAGGTCAGCGACGCGGTGGCCGTGGCCCTCAGTGCGGTGATCCCCGAGCGGTGCAGCCCCCAGACCTACAAGTTCGGCAGCCCCCGGCAGATGTGGGGCGATCTCGACCCCCGGAGCGGGCGGCCGTTCTTCGACCACGGCGGCGAGGTGGCGGCCGGCTGGGTCAACGCCGTCAAGGGCGTGGACGGGTGGGGCGCTCTGTCCGCCTCCTCGGGCAACCTCATCAAGGCCACCGCCGAATTCAACGAGGGCCTGTTCCCCCACTTCATCCGGGGACGGAACTACCGCACCGACTCCGGCGGCCCCGGCCAGTGGCGGGGGGCGTGCGGGAGCCTGTTCATAAAAGAGGTCCGCACCCCGACGTACGTGAACCAGTACGTGGTCAACCGGATCCACCTGCACCCCGGGATCGCCGGCGGCCACAGCGGGGCCCCGGACCGCTGCATCATCAACGGCGACATCGAGGTGGCCCCGTCGGTGGCCAACGTGCTGATCGACACCGGCAACACCCTCGTCTACGAGTTCGGCGGCGGCGGCGGGTGGGGCGACCCCCTCGACCGGGACCCCCAGGCCGTGCTCGACGACGTCTGGGACGAGTACGTGTCGATCGACGGCGCGCGGCGCGACTACGGAGTGGTGGTGACGGGCTCGCTCGAGGACATGACCCTGGGGCTTGACCCGGCGGCCACCGAGGCCGAGCGGGCCCATCGGCGGGCTCCCTGACCGGGCCCCGCCGACCGGCGGACTCGGTCCGCGCCGGGGCGCCGCCCGCGCCAGGTACCGGCCTCGGCGCGGGACGCCCGTCTTGACCCTCCGATCCACCCCTCGGTACCATCGCAGCCACGGGGGAACGCGCACGAGGTGGTCGGGTGTCCCCCGGACGCACCGACCGGCCCAGCCGGAAGCGTGCCCGGTCCGCCACGCGCTCCGGCGCCGACACCGAGGAGCCGCGGCATGACGACCACCGAGCCGACCGCCCCCGGGGTGGCCCCGAGGGGTCTCCCGTGCTGATCGGCGGGGGTGCCAGGTGACCCGCACCGCGGCCACCGAGCACGACGAGGTCATCGCTGCGGGCGAGCACATCCTCCAACAGCTGAACTTCCGCGACGTCGAGCACGAGGGTGCCGACCTCGCCATCGAGATGGACTTCGACCACCGGTTCAAGAACCCGCGGGGCGCCCTCCAGGGAGGTCTGGTGGCGACGCTCGTGGACGTCGTGGCCGGCCGGGCGGTCGTGGACACCGGCCCCCGCGAGACGGTGGCCACCGCCGACCTCACCATCCACTACCTGCAAGGCATCACCGTCGGACCGGCCCTGGCTTCGGCCAAGGTGGTCCGGCGGGGCCGGACTCTCGCCGTGGTCACCGTGGACGTCACCGATGCCGGCACCGGCGACCGGTGCGCGGTGGCGACGGTCGCCTTCTCCCTCTCCCCTCCCCGCCCGGCCGACGGACCCGGGACCGGCGAGTCCCCCGCCTAGGCGCGTGGGGAGGCGCCGACGAGCGACGGGTCCGGCACGTCCGGCCCGGACCCAGGACCGCACATGAGCGACGACCTCGGTACGCCGAACCTCCGGCTGGAGCGGCAGGGACCGATCGCCTGGTGCGTCATCGACCGCCCCGGGGCCAGGAATGCCTTCACCCCGGCCATGTACTTCGGGCTCAAGCGGGCCGTGATGCTGGTCAACACCGATCCCGAACTCAGGGCTCTCGTCATCACCGGCGTCGGCGACGTCTTTGCGCCGGGTGGGGACCTGGGCGGTCGACACGAACCAGAAGAGTCGTTCCCCGACGTCGGCGGCCAGGATGTGCTTCCGTTCCTGGCCATCCGGGACAGCCAGGCACCGGTCATCGCCGCGGTCAACGGAATCTGCCAGGCCGGTGGCCTGCTGGTCGCCATGATGGCCGACATCGCGGTGGCCAGCGACCGGGCCACGTTCCGCATCCCCGAGCTCCTGCGGGGGATACCGGACGCGACCTATGCGGCAGCCCTGCCCGCCCATGTCGGCCTGGCCATGGCCAGAGACCTCCTCTTCTCGGCCCGCTCCTTCGATGCGGCCGAAGCGCTCAAGATGGGCCTGCTGTCCCGTGTCGTCCCGCACGAGGACCTGCGGGACGCGGCCTCGGAGGCCGCCCGTCAGGTGCTGCGGACCGCGCCGATGGCCCGGGCGCAGGTGAAGCGCATGCTGAACGAGCGCTACGGCCTCATCGACTACCAGACAATGTTCTGGGCGCTCGAACACTCCGAGGAGCCGCGTGAGGGGATGCGGGCGTTCATGGAGAAGCGGCCGCCGACATGGGTCCACCCCGACCTGTGACTCGGGAGCGCAGTCGACCCGTGCACCCCACCCGGACCTGAGCCGGCGAACGTGAGGTCGCCAGACCACGTGCACGGCCTCCGCGGGCAGCCCGCGGTCAGACCGGAGAGGGCTCGTCGAGGCCGTAGAACCGTTGGGCGTTCCGTCCGAGCACCTTGGCCCGGTCCGCCTCAGGGAGGGGCATGAGCCGCGACCGGATCTCGCCGACGACGCCGAAGCTCGCGTCGATGTGGGGGTAGTCCGATGCCCACACGAAGTAGTCGCTTCCAACCGCCTCGATGATGGGGGCGATGACCGTCTCGTCGGGATCGGCCGACACGATGCACTGCCGGAAGAAGTACTCGCTCGGCTTCATGCTCGTCGGAGTGATCGTCCGCATGACCTCGAATTTGTGGTCCATGCGGTCGAGCCATGCAGCAATCCACGTCGCTCCCGACTCGAGCACCGTGCAACGGAGTCGCGGATGCTTCTCGAAGACGCCACTCGCCAGCATCTCGGTGAACGCGGCCATCACGTCGATGGCCAGGAAGGCGAAGCTGAAGAGGGCGCTGCCCTCGGCGCGGGCGATGACCGGGGGCGCAAAGGCGGGCTTGTCCCGCACGATCACGTGGAAGCCGACCGGAACGTCGAGGTCTTCCACCGTGGACCAGAACCTGTCGAATGCGGGGTCGCTGAGGCCACGCCCGGCACGGGCCGCCGGGTCGGGAGAGAGGTACACCGCCCGGCAGCCTGCCTCCCTGGCCCGCACGACCTCCTCCACGGCGCCGCGCTCGTCGATGAGCGAGATGTGCGCGACCGGCACCAGTCGGCGAGGGTCGTACGAACAGAACTCCACGATGTAGCGGTTGTAGGCACGCGCGTATGCGGTTGCGAGCGCCGGGTCGGTGACCATTCCTTCCCAGCAGATCCCGATCGTCGGGTAGAGCAAGCTGATGTCGATGCCCTCGTCGTCCATGACCGAGAGGCGCGCGGCCGGATCGTACCCGCCCGGCGGGCAGCCGTCCTCGTAGCGCAGACCCTTGGTGCGATCGAGAGCCTCGGCCGGGTCGAGGTTGATCCCCCCCAGTCCGGCGAGCCCGTTGCGCATCGACTCCAGCGGCCGCCCGTCGACCAGCAGGACCTCGTCGCCCCGGTCGTCGACGGTGATGCGGATGGCCCGGTCCCGAAAGGCCGGGTCGATATGGTCGATCCACGTCGCGCGTGGCTCGAGGACGTGGCTGTCGGCGTCGATCGTGAGGGGGCGACCCACCATGTCCGATTCCTCCTCGTGGGCGACGGGTCTGCACAGCATGCCAGGCAGCGCCGGCACCGGCCGCGGTCCCCACCGGAGCGGGCGCCGGGCCGCGATCGTGACCGCCGGCTCGACGCCGGCCGTTGGCGGGCGCTCCTCAGTCCGTCCGTTCGGGCCCCACGATGGACACGAAGCTCACGCACTCGCCGGGCGCGCCGCCGAGGTTGTGGGTGAGGCCCAGGGTACGGCCCCCGGCCACCGTGGCGATCTGCCGCTCGGGCGGTGCCTCCTGGCGGAGCTGGAGCCAGCACTCGAACAGCATGCGGAGCCCCGACGCCCCGATGGGGTGGCCGAAGCTCTTCAGCCCCCCGTCGGGGTTGACCGGGAGCTCGCCGTCCCGGTCGAACGTGCCGGCGAGCACGTCCTTCCATCCGAGCCCCCGTTCGGAGAACCCCAGGTCCTCCATGAGGACCAGCTCGGTGGGGGTGAAGCAGTCGTGGACCTCGGCCATGGCCAGCGACGCCCGGGGGTCGGTGATCCCGGCCTGCCGGTAGGCATCCTCGGCCGAGCGCACCACCTCGGGGAAGGTCGTGTAGTCGTAGTCGGGGTCGATGGAGCCGCCGCCGGGGCCGGCCACAAAGCTCAGCGCCTTCACGTACAGGGGGTTGTCCGTGTAGCGGTGAGCGTCCTCGGCCCGGCAGATGATGGCCGCTGCCGAGCCGTCGCTCACGCCGCTGCAGTCGTACACCCCGAGGTTCCCGGCCACCAGCGGGGACCGGGTGATGGTCTCCATGGAGATCTCCTTGCGGAACTGGGCCCGGGGGTTGACCGCACCGTTGCGGTGGTTCTTCCAGGCGATGTGGCTCATCACCTGCTTCAACTCGTCGGGGTCGACCCCGTACCGGTCGGCGTACGACGGGGCCAGGAAGGAGAAGGCGGCCGGGGACGACAGGCCGGCGTCGGTCCCGTCGCCCACGGGGCGGATCCCGGTGAGGCCGGAGAAGCCCGAGTCCTTCAGCTTCTCCACGCCGACGGCCATGGCCAGGTCGTAGGCACCCGAGGCCACGGCGTAGCAGGCGTTGCGGAAGGCTTCCGAGCCCGTGGCGCAGAAGTTCTCCAGGCGGGACACCGGCCTGTAGTCGATCTTCAACGGCTTGGACAGGGTGATCCCGGACACGCCCGAGGACAGGGTCCCGAGCCAGAAGGCGTCGACGTCGTCCAGGGAGACGCCCGCGGAGGCGAGGGCGTCCTTGGTCGCGTCGATCAGCAGGTCGTCGACGCCCTTGTCCCAGCGCTCGCCGAACGGCGTGCAGCCCATCCCCACGATGGCCACCCGGTCACGTATCCCATTGGAGCTCATGCGTTCCCTCCTCCGTCGACTTCGGCGTCCCCGGGTGCGCCGACCGGACGCGCCTTCCAGAAGTAGTTGTGCACGCCCTTGGCCGTGTTGAGCCTCCGGAAGGCGAGCTCGACCCGGGTGCCGGTGGTCACGGCGTCGGGGTCGGCGTCGGTCATCTCGCACCGGTAGCGGCCGCCCCCGTCGAAGTCGACGACGGCCCCGATCACCGGTGGGGACAGGCTGAAGGCCAGTCGGTCGACGGTGTACGTGGCCACCCGGCCCCCCACGTCGGCCAGTCGGACCCGGTCCATCTCGTCGATGGTGCGGCACCGCAGGCACACCCGGGCCGGGGGGAGGTGACGAAACCCGCACGACCGGCAGTCGCTCGCCTCGAACCCGCCCTTCCACGGCGTGGAGCGCCACGTGGCCGGTGCACCGGGGCGCTCGGGGTCCGGGCGGCGGGGTGGTTCCCGGAGGAGCCCGCCCCGCCACGTGAGGAACCGTGCGTACGGCAGGTCGCCACCGTCCGCTGCGGCCTGCACGGCGACGTCGGCCAGTCCGGCGGCGCGCCGGGACTCCCGGACGGCAGGGAGGGCGTCGGTGGCCCGAAGGAGAACGACGTCGGCGCCGTCGGCCATGACCACCAGGGCGAGGAGCGCCCCGGGCGCGGCCCGCTCCAGCATGTCGGCAAGGGCCACGCCCGGCTCGGCCGCCCCCAGGTTCCCGACCGTCACCGCCCGGTCGGCCACGACCGCCTCGTGGCGCACGCCGAGCGAGGTGCGGACGGCTCCGACGGCACGGGTGTGCAGCCCGACCACGGCGACGTGGTCGACGTCGGCGGCCACCACGCCCGCCGACTTGAGCGCCTCGGTCCAGGCCTGGTGGACGAGCGGGACGTAGACCTCCTGGCCGAACCGCTCCTCCCACACCTTGGAGTCGGTCTCCCCCGGGGTGCGCCACCGGTCGAGGAACTCGGCGGTCGTACCGGCGTGGGCGACCCACTGGGCCGCCACGGCGTCGTCTCCGCCCCCGAAGACGAGGGCGGCGGCCCCGTCTCCGCTGTCCCGCTCCTCGGGACCCCCGGCCAGTCCGGTCCGCAGGTCCGACAGCACGGCCACCGACCGGTGGTCACCGGCGACGGCCCGGGCGGTCCGCAGGGCACCGACCGAGGACCGCACGGAGCCGACCATGTCGTAGGCGCGGGCCCAGCCGGGAAGGCCGAGGGCCCCGTGGACGGCGGCGGCGTTGGTCTTGTCCAAGTAGGCGGGTGCGGGGGTCGAGAAGAACAGGTCCTCGGGGACGGGACCGTCCAGGCAGGCCAGCGCCCGCCGCGCCGCCTCCACCCCCATCGTCGTGGTGTCCTCGTCGTAGGAGGCGACCGACCGGCAGCCCCGCCCGGCGGGCCCCCCGAGGCTGGCGCCGATCGCGCTGCGCCGGAGGCGCCAGTACGGGAGGTACACGCCCCAGGACACGATGCCGTCGGTCATCGTCCGGGACCCCGCCGGTTCCGTCGCGATGCTCGGTTCAGGCGCATGGGCAGAGCATACTTGTGCGGCTCTGGAGCCCACAGCGAGCGTCTCGGCGCGATCCGCACCGTGGGGGCCGGCGGGGACGGACACCTCGGCAGGGCCGCTCTCACCGCGTCCAGCGGTGGCGGCGAGCTGGCAGGCGACGGGTCGAAGACACGCACCGCCAGCGGGACCGACGTCGTCGTGGTCGTGGTGGCGGTGAGGACCAGCCCGACGCTCGCGCACCGGGGCATCACCCCGGGCGTCCTCGGGAGGGACCTGGCCAGGGGCGAGGGCCGGGGCTGCACCCACCTGGTCGCCGACCTGCCCGACGAGCGGATGTCCCCGGCCGTGGGGACGCCGGCCGTCAGCCCGTGGTGGTCCCGACGTCGACCAGGAAGTCGCCGTCAGTGGTCATCGAGCACCGGTCGCCCCGACGAAGGACCAGGGTCGTGAACGGGCTGGTGACCACGGCGGGACCGGGCACGGCGGCCCCGGGCCGGAGCGACCCGGCCTCGTAGACCGGGCCCTCCACCCACTCGCCGGCCAGCCACATCCGCCGCTGGCCGACCGGCTCCGGGTCGCCGTCGGCCGGCTCGAGGTCGAGGTGCGCCATCTGCTCCACCTCGCCGATGGCGGTCAGGCGCACTCCCCGGACCACGGGCTCCTGTGCCCGGGCCTCGATCAGTCGGGCCGCCTCGTTGCGCCGGTGGAACTCCCCCACCGCCTCGGACACGTCGGTCGGGGCGTCGACGGGGATGGCCACGTCGAAGGTCTGGCCCGGGTAGACGAGCAGCAGCGACCACTGGAGACGGATCCGCTCGGCGGGCACCCCGGCGACCCGCAGCTCGCCCGTGGCCGTGTCCGCCAACTCCTCGGCCAAGCGCTGGAGCACGGCCGGGTCGGCCTCCTGCCAGGGGACCACGTAGCCCCGTGAGTCGTCGACCACGTGGTCGGCCGTGAGGAGCCCGAGGGCGGACAGGCCCGCCGCGCCCCTCGGGATCAGCACACGGGACATGCCGAGCGCCTCGGCCTGGGTGGTGCCGTGCACGGCGCCCATCCCGCCGAACGCCACGAGGTCCAGCGACCGGGGATCGCACCCGGCGAGCGACAGCGCCCTCCGGACGGCGTCGGTCATGTGGGCGTCGACCAGGCGCACGGCGGCCACCGCCGTCTCCTCGGCATCAAGGCCCAGCGGCCCACCGAGCTCGGCCAGGGCGGCCCGCGCCCCCTCGAGGTCGAGCTCCATGCGCCCAGCGGCGAACCCGCCCGGCTCGAGCCGCCCGAGCACCAGGTCGGCATCGGTGATGGTGGGTCGGACACCACCGCGCCGGTAGCAGACCGGCCCGGGGACGCTGCCCGCCGACTGGGGGCCGACCTGGAGGACACCGTCGTCCACCCAGATGATCGAGCCCCCGCCGGCGCCGACGGCGCCGATGTCGACCATGGGGATGCCGATGCAGTAGCGGTGCCGCCAGTTCCAGTCCATCTTGATCTCGGGACGGCCGTTTCGGATGAGGCAGAGGTCGTAACTGGTGCCACCCATGTCGACGCTGACCACGTCGCCCAGGCCGGCCCGGGTGGCCGCCCGCGCCGCTGCGGTGACGCCGCCGGTCGGCCCGGAGCCGATGGTGGCGACGGCGCGCCGGCTGGCCGCCGACGCGGTGGCCACCCCCCCGGCCGAGGTGGCCACGAGCAGGTCGTGCCGGTAGCCGAGCTCCGCCAGGAGCTCGGTGAGCCGGCCGAGGTATCGGGCGATGGGCGGCCCGATGTAGGCGTTCACGAGGGTCGTCGACGTCCGTTCGAACTCGGGCGGCTTGGGGAGGACCTGATGCGAGAGGGACACCATCTCCACGTCGGGGTACTCGTCCCGGACGATCTCACCGGCCCGGAGCTCGTGGGACGGGTTCAGGTACGAGTGCAGGAACGACACGGCGATCGAGGTCACCCCGAAGGCGCGCAGCCGGGCCGTGGCCTTGCGGACCGCCTCCTCGTCGAGAGGCGTCTCCGCCTCGCCCTCGGCGTTCATCCGCTCGGGGACCTCGAGTCGGACCCGCCGGCGGGCGATGGGGTCCGGCGGGGGGTAGGCGGGATCCCAGATCTCCTCCTTGTAGCACCGCCGGAACTCGATCTCGTCCCGGAAGCCCTCGGTGACCAGGAGGCCGGTGACGGCGCCCGACATCTGGATCATGGTGTTGTCCCCGGTGGTGGTGCCGTGCACGATCGTCCGGGTGTCGGCGACCAGCTCGCCGACGGTGATCCCCTCGGCCGTGGCCAGCCGGGACAGCCCCGCCAGCACGCCTTCGCTCTGGTCCTGCGGAGTGGTCGGTGCCTTCTCGAGCACCACCGAACCGTCCGGGCGGAGGAGGACGCAGTCGGTGAACGTGCCCCCGACGTCGATGCCGATCCGATAGCTCATGGCCCTCCCCCAGGCCGGGCCCTCGCGGGCGCGCTCCGCTCGTGGGCCAGCCTACCCGGCCGCCCGGGCCCGGGCCCGGGCCGGTGGGACCCGGAAGGCCGGGACAGGACGACGGACGCGGGGCCGCGACGGTCGGGCGAGGGACGACCGCCCCGCCGGCGGCCAGGGGGTGACGATCCGACGGCCGCAGCGGGCCACCGGGCCGTTCGCGGACGTCAGCCGCAAGGACCCGCGCGCTAGCATCCACCGCGTGCCAGTGATGAACGGCCGGCGCCGGCGCGCCGCCGCACGCCGGGGGACTCGGGTGTGAGCGTCGAGGTGACCGCCACGGAGGCCGGCACCTCCTACGCCGCCCGCCTCACCCAGCTGGCCGAGCAGCGCGGTGACGCCACCGCGGTGGTCCTGGTCGCCGAGGACGGCAGCGCCCAGTCCGTCAGCTGGCAGGACCTGGAACGGCGGTCGAACCAGCTCGCCCGGGTCTTCGCCTCCCGCGGACTCGGCGTCGACGAGCCCGTGGCCATCTGCCTGCGGAACTCGATCGAGCACCTCGTGGCCGGCTTCGCCGGCTGGAAGGTCGGGGCCGTCGTGGTCCCGATCCGCTGGGACCTGCCCGACTGGGAGCGCGACCGACTGATGGCCGTGCTCCGGCCGGCGCTGGCCATCGACGCCGGGACCCTCTCCCTCCTCGACGAGAGCGTGGGCGAGTCGCCCGACCCCCTGCCCGACGTGGTCTCACCCCGCGGGTGGGGGGTGTGCAGCTCCGGATCGACGGGAACGCCCAAGGTCATCGTGCAGAAGGGCCCTGCCCTGTATCAGCCCTCCTCCTCGTTCACCTCGGCGGTGGTGGCCTCCTACGGGCCGATGGAGGAGGTCCAGCGGGTCCTGTGCCCGGCGCCGCTCTACCACACCAACGGATTCACGGCCTTCCGGGTCCTGCTCCACGGCGATCCGATCGTGTTGATGGAGCGGTTCAGGGGCGAGCTCGCCCTCGACCTCATCGAACGCCACCGCATCACCGGGTTCATCGCCGCCACGCCCATGCTCCAACGGATGGCCCGGGTCTCCGGGATCGAGCGTCGCGACCTGTCCAGCCTCACCTGGGTCCAGCAGGGGGCCGCCCCTCTGCCCCGGTGGCTCGGCCAGCGCTGGATCGACCTGGTCGGAGCCGAGCACTTCTACATGTCGTACGGGTCCTCCGAGCAGATCGGCATCGTGACGTGCCGGGGCGACGAGTGGCTGTCCCGTCCCGGGACCCTCGGCCGGGGGATGGGACAGACCGAGATCCGCATCCTCGGCCCCGGCGGCGACGTGCTGCCGCCGGGGGAGATCGGCGACATCTTCCTGCGCTCACCGACCGGGCCGCTCGCCACGTACGTCGGCGACGACGTGGCGCCGATGGACCAGACCGACGACGGCTTCGCCTCGGTGGGCGACCTGGGCTGGATGGACGAGGACGGCTACCTCTACCTGGTCGACCGGCGGGTGGACCTGATCGTCACCGGAGCCGCGAACGTCTACCCGGCGGAGGTGGAGGCGGCGCTGAGCGAGCACCCGGACATCGTCGACGTCGTGGTCATCGGCCTGCGGGACCCGGAGTGGGGCCGGCGGGTCCACGCCGTGGTGCAACCGGCCGACCCGTCGCTCGACCCCGCATCGGTCATCGCCTTCGCCAAGGAGCGCCTTGCGCCCTACAAGGCCCCGAAGTCGGTGGAGTTCGTGGCGTCGATCCCCCGCACCGAAGCCACGAAATTCAACCGGGCCGCGCTGGTGGCCGAGCGCGACGGTCCGGACGACGACGGACCAGCCGGAGGAGACACCCGGCCGCAGCCCGGTGCGGACGGGCCGGGATAGCGTGGTCCGTTCGTCCGGCCTACCCGGTGCGGACCCGTCCGGACAGCTGGGACGGCACGGCAGGACGCACGGGTGCGGCACGCATCCAGAAGGGAAGGGTCTCGGACATGTCTGACACCACGGGGAACGGGAAGTACATCACCTACGAGGAGCTCGACGACGGCGCCATCGTTCGGATCCTGCTCAATCGGCCGAGGACGCGCAATGCACAGAACCGGGGGCTCCTCGTCGAGCTGGACGAGGCCTTCCTCCGGGCCGAGGAGGACGACAAGGTGCGGGTGGTCATCCTCGGCGGGGTAGGCCCCCTGTTCTCCTCGGGCCACGACATGGGGTCGAAGGAGTCCCAGGCCGAGCGGGTGCCCGGACCCGACCAGCACCCCTCGATGACCGTGAACGGTGCGACCCGTGCGGGTGCCGAGAACCGGATGCTCCAGGAGTGGCACTACTACTTCCAGAACACCCTCCGCTGGCGGAACCTCCGCAAGATCACCGTGGCCCAGGTGCAGGGGACGGTCTACGCCGCCGGCCTCATGCTCATGTGGGCCTGCGACCTCATCGTCGCCGCCGACGACGTCTTCTTCGCCGACGTCGTGGGGACGCGCCTCGGCATGTGCGGGGTCGAGTACTTCGGCCACCCCTGGGAGTTCGGACCTCGCCGGACCAAGGAGCTCATGCTGACCGGTGACGCCATCGACGTCCACGAGGCGCACCGCCTGGGCATGGTGAGCAAGGTCTTCCCGGTGGACGACCTGTCCGAACAGACGCTGGCCTACGCCCGGCGCATCGCCCAGCTGCCCACCATGTCGGCCCTGCTCATCAAGGAGTCGGTCAACCAGACGGTGGACAACATGGGTTTCTACAACTCGCTCCAGGCCTGTTTCACCCTGCACCAGCTCAACCACTCGCACTGGGCGGAGATCCACGAGAGCAAGTACCCGGTCGCCGAGGAGCAGGACGGCGTCCCGAGCTGGCGAGTGGCCCCGCCGGTGCTGCTCTCCTTGAAGGACCAGGTGGAAGGACCCGTCGCCGGCGGCTGACGCGCACCGGACCGGTGGGATCCTCGGCCCGCCGGCCAGCCACCTTCTCGACCATCCCGACCCGGTCGGCTCCGGACGACCGTGCCCATCCATCGTCAACCGTCGGTATCCACTAGGGGAGGAACAATGTTGAGAAGTCGGACCGCGACCGGGGTGCTCCTGGCCGCTGCACTGGCGCTGCCGCTCGCGGCAGCGGGATGCTCGAACGGGGGGGCGTCGACGGCGACGACCTCGTCGGGACCGTCGGGGACCAAGGCGGCGACCGGGTCGCCGATCACCATCGCCTACGTCAGCTCCCTGACCGGCGAGGGCGCGTCCCAGGACGGGTC
>DAHVAJ010000010.1 GCA_027314705.1 Acidimicrobiaceae bacterium | reverse complement strand
GCCGGCCTCGAGCGCCCACCGGCCCGCGCCCGCCGGCCGGCCACCGGCCCGTGACGCCCCGGCCCGGTCCGCCCCGGTGCCGTCAGCCCCGGGCCACGCCGGCCACCACCTCGACCAGGCGCCCGACCTCGTCGGTGGTGTTGTAGTAGTGGGGTGAGGCCCGCACCACCGCCTCGGGCCGGTCCCCGCCGAGGTCGAGGCGGGCGGCCGGCCCGTCGGTGGCCGACACGTTGACCCCGGCCGCCGCCGCCGCCACCACCACGTCCGCCGGGGCCGTGCCCGCCACGGTGAAGGTCACGATCCCCGACCGGCGGGTGCCGCCGTCGTGGACGTCCACCCCGTCGAGGCCGGCCAACTCGGCGCGGAGCGCCTCGGCCAGGGCCCCCACCGCGCCGGCGATGGCCGCCACCCCGAGGTCCAGGGCGTGCGCCAGGGCGTCCCCCAGCCCGAGATGGAGGGCGACCGGGGCCTCGAAGGGGGCGAAGCGGGCGGCCCCGGGCCGGAGCCGGTAGGAGCCGGCGTCCTCCCACACCGCCGAGGCGCCGTCCACGCCGGGAGGGTCGAGCCGCTCGACGAATCCGGGCCGGACGTAGAGCAGGCCGGTGCCCCGCGGGCCCCGGAGCCACTTGCGACCGGTGGCCGTCAGCACGTCGCAGCCGATGGCCCCGACGTCGACGGGCAGCTGACCGACACTCTGGCAAGCGTCGACGGCGTAGGGCACCCCGGCCGCCCGGCATCGCCGGCCCGCCTCCTCGACCGGGTTGACGAGGCCGCGGTGGGTGCCGACGTGGGTGGCGCACACCAGCGCTGCACCGCCCGCCTCGAGTGTCGCTCCGAGGGCGTCGAGGTCGAGAGTCCCGTCGGGCAGGCTCGGCACCGTCTCGAGCACGGCCCCCGTCCATCGGCAGGCCTGGAGGAGGGCCAGGTAGTGGCTGTCGTAGGCGATGCGGTCGACGAGCACCCGGTCACCCGCGGAGAGCCCCCCGCCCAGGACGAACCCCCACAGGGCACGCGACCAGGCGTCGGTGTCCGAGGCGGTGATGGCCACCTCGCCGGGACCGGCGCCGAGCAGGGCCTCGGCCGACCGCTGCACGGCGAGGCGGGCCTCGGCCGCCGAGGCGGCCGCCTCGTAGCCGCCGTGGCGGGCCTCCCGGTCGAGGTGGTCCGCGATGGCGGCCAGGGTGGCCCGGGTGGGCAGGGCGGCTCCGGCGTTGTTGAGGTGGACCACGGTGGCACACCCCGGGGTGGCCGCCCGTTCGGCGTCGACGTCGACGGGGGCGGGCACGGACCGGAGGCTACCGCCGCCTCGCCCGGCACGGACCGGCCTCGGTAGGGTCGGTGGCGTGGACGCGGGCGGCGACGGACCGGGGCGAGCGCTGGACGAGCGTACGGCCGATCCGGACCCGCTGGTCCTCTTCGGGTGGTGGTACGCCGAGGCCGCCGCCGCCGTGGACGCCCCCGAGGCCATGGCCGTGGCCACGGCCGACCCGGCCGGTCGGCCCTCGGTCCGGATGGTCCTGTGCAAGTCCTTCGGTCCGGACGGCTTCGTCTTCTACACCAACTACGACGCCCGCAAGAGCCACGAGCTCGCCGCCAACCCGGAGGCCGCGCTCCTCTTCTACTGGGCCCCGTGCCAGCGCCAGGTGCGCATCGAGGGAGGCGTGGCCCGGACCTCGGACGCCGAGGCCGACGCCTACTTCGCCACCCGGGCCCGGGCCAGCCGCATCGGTGCCTACGCCTCCCATCAGAGCCGATCGGTCGTCGACCGGGCCGCCCTCGACGCGTCGGCGGCGGCGGCTGCGGCCGAGTTCGACGGGCGCGACGTGCCCCGGCCGCCGTGGTGGGGAGGGTGGCGGCTGACCCCGCGGTCCTACGAGTTCTGGCAGCAGGGGACGGACCGCCTCCACGACCGCGTCGCCTACCGCCGGAGCGGTGGCGGCTGGGAACGTCGGAGGCTCCAGCCCTAGGGCCTCCCGGGCGCGCACCCCGACCGACCCCCGGGGCGCGCACCTCAGGCGACCCTCAGGCGCGCACCTCACGACCGTGCGCGGTCAGCGCCCAGATCACCAGCGCGTCGACCACGATGACGGTCAGGGCCCAGAACGGGTAGATGGGGACGAAGAAGAAGTTCGCCACCATGCTGAGCCCGGCGATGACCACCCCGACGGTCCGGGCCACGATGTTCCCGGTGAACACTCCGAGACCGGCCAGGATCACGACCGCCCCGACGGCCAGCTGCACCCAGCCCCAGGTCGACACGCTCCAGTAGACGTGGGTCGTGTTCGACCAGGCGACCCAGGTCCCGTTGAAGATGGCGACCAGGCCATAGATGGCGTTGAGGACGCCGCCGATGATCATCATGACGCCGGCGAACGCAATCCAGCCGACCCAACCCGTGGGCTCACGGTACGACTGCCCGTCCGTCGAGGGACGGACCACCTGGCCCGTCTCCATGTACTCCGTTGTCTGTGTCATGTTGCTCGTACCTCCTTTGCGGGGCGACACCTCGAGATCCGCCACCACCTCCATTGAGCGCGCAGAACGCAGCGCACAGGCAGGGCCGAAGGTCAGACAATGGCGTCACCGGACGGGCCGGACACCGGGCCCGGCACCGCGGCGACCGGGCGCCCGGGCCTCCGGACGGGCCGGGCGCCGTACCGAAGGGGGCGAAGGCGCCAACGCGTTGCACCCGGGCCGCACCGGCCGCGCCCGCCCGGTCGGGGCCGCCCGTTCAGTGATCGTGCCCCGACCAGTACTCCTCGACCCATTCGGGTGGGACCGTGTCGGGTATGTCCAGGTCCAGCTCCTCGTCGCTGAGCCCATCGGCCCCGCCTGGCCGGGGACCCGTCCCCGCCGGCCGCGGCGCAACGCGGGCGATGAGCCAGAACATCCCGCTCACGACGGCCACCCATCCGAGAATGAACAAGCTCGCCATTGCCGCGCCTCCGATCTGCTCCGAGCGGAGCCCGCCGGCCAAGCCCTTTCGAACCTCTCCGGTGCTCCGTTCCATCGTGGTCCGCCGGCCACCGGCCAGGGAAGAGCCCTTTGTCACATGGGTCGGTCCCGACGCCACCGGGGGCGACCGGCGCGCCGCTGCGCCGACAGATGCGGCCGGCGCCGCGGCCGGGCGGTGGTCGCCGGTGCCGTCGGCGGCCCGGCCCGCCGGTCGGTGGGGGCACTATCGTCGTGTCATGGCTGATGACACCTCCCTGGTCGAGGAGCGCACCACCGTCCTCCTCGGCGAGCTCGACCCGAAGCGGGTCTCCGTCGAGGAGTTCCGGGACCGCCAGTTCGACCTGGGCCTGGCCTGGGTGTCCTTCCCCGAAGGGTGGGGGGGCCTGGGCCTCCCGCCCGGCCTGCAGCGCATCGTGGATCGCCGGCTGGCCGAGGCCGGGGCCACCCCTCCGGGAGCCCGCGAGTTCTTCGGACTCACCATGGCCGGTCCCACCGTGGTCACCCACGGCTCCGACGAGCTGCGCACCCGCCTCCTGCGCCAGACCTTCACCGGGGCGGTGGCCTGGTGCCAGCTCTTCAGCGAGCCCGGGGCGGGCTCGGACCTCGCCGGCCTGGGCACCCGGGCCGTGCGCGACGGCGACGAGTGGGTCATCACCGGCCAGAAGGTCTGGAACACCCTGGCCCACGTGGCCGACCGGGGCATGCTCGTGGCCCGGACCGACACCGAGCTCCCCAAGCACAAGGGACTGACCTACTTCGCCCTCGACATGCACGCCCCCGGCGTCGAGGTGCGGCCGTTGCGGCAGATGACCGGCGAGGCCGAGTTCAACGAGGTCTACATGACCGAGGTGCGGGTGCCCGACGCCGACCGGGTGGGCGACGTCGGAGAGGGGTGGCGGGTGGCGCTCACCACCCTGTCCAACGAACGCACCACCATCGGCGGCGGGGGCGGAGCGCCCCCCCGGGGGTCGGGGTCGATCGCCGAGGCCGTCCGCATCTTCCGGGAGGAGGGCGGTCGGCGGACCGCCGCCGAGCGCGACCGGTTGCTCCGGCTGTGGATCGAGGCTGAGGCGCTCCGGCTCACCAACCTGCGGGCCTCGCAGAACCGAAGGGTGGGCAATCCCGGCCCGGAGGGCTCGATCGCCAAGCTCATGTTCGCCGAGGTCAACAAGCGCGTCTACGAGCTCTGCGTCGACCTCCTCGGCGCCGACGGGATGGTCGGCTACGACTACGGGATGCGCCGCTCGGAGGTCATCGGGCTGTTCGGCCCGCCGGGCACGTCCCGCAAGCTCTTCCTCCGCTCCCGGGCCAACTCCATCGAGGGCGGGACCTCGGAGATCCAGCGGAACATCCTCGGCGAGAGGATCCTCGGCCTACCCGGGGACGTGCGCACCGACAAGGAACTTCCCTGGTCGAAAGTCCCCCGGAGTTGAGCGGCGCGTCCCTCCCGGCCGCGGCCCGGCTCCGGTCGTGACCGACGCGCGCCACTTCCTGGGCATGGAGCAGGCCGGGGACCCGCTCCACTGGCGCATGGAGGTGGTCCCCGAGCTCACCACCCCGGGCCACTTCCTCTTCGGCGGGTGCGGTCTCGGCGCCGCCCTGGTCGCCCTCGAGGCCGCCGCCGGTCGGCCCACGGTGTGGGCCACCGCCCAGTACCTCTCCTACGCACCGACCTCGTCGGTTCTCGACCTCACGGTGACCCTGGCCGCCGAGGGCCACCGGGTGACCCAGGCCCGGGCCGTGGGCTGTGCCGGGGGCACCGAGATCCTGACCGTCAACGCCGCCCTCGGGGTACCGCGGTCGATGGGGGCGGACGGGGTGTGGGACGTCCCGCCCGAGGTCCCTCCGCCCGAGGCCTGTCCGCCCCGCAGGCTGCCCGACCCCGACGCCACCTCCATCTTCAGCCAGATCGACGTGCGCCTGGCCCGGGGCAGGACCCTCGAGGAGCTGGGCACGGACACGCCTGTGCCGGGGGAGGCGGCCAGCGCCCTGTGGGCCCGGGTGCCCGGCCACCTCGAGCCCTCGGCCGCCACCCTGGCCATCATGGGTGACTACCTGTCCGGGGCCGTCTCGCAGCCGCTCGGCCGCCGGGTCTGGTCGCGCAGCCTCGACAACACCCTGCGGGTGGTGCGCCTCGAGCCGACCGAGTGGGTCCTCTGCGACCTCCGGGTCCAGGCCCTGGCCTCCGGGTATGCCCAGGGCACGGCCTTCCTCTGGTCGGAGGCGGGTGGGCTGCTGGCCACCGCCAGCCAGTCGATGAGCGTCCGGTTCGCCACCTAGTGCCCACTCCGCTCGCCCCCGGGTGGCGGTCCCGGCCGGACGGCCGTCGGCGGGGCCGTGGCGGTCGGACCACGGTGGTCCGGTGGGGGGTCGTGGTCCTTGCCGCCGCCGCGGCCGGCTGCTCGGCACCGGTCGCCAGCGGCCACGGAACGGGACCGGCCGGCCGGCCGCCGGCCGGCACGGCGCAGCCGGCGCCGCCCGGGGGTGGGGGGCTCTCCTTCTCCCGACCCGTGGACGTCACCGGTGGCCCGGGGTTCGCCGCGGTCTCCTGCGGGACCACCACGTCGTGCGCGGCCGTCGACGCCAGCGGTCGCATCTTCTCCTTCGACGGGAGGGCCTGGGCGGCACCGGTCGCCCCGGCCGGGCAGTCCATGGGCCCCGGCACCCCGGCGGTCTCGTGCTGGGCGGCCGCAGCGTGCGCGGCCATCCCGACCGGGGGCGACGCGGTGGCCGTCGGAGGTGGGGGATCCTGGGCCGTCAGCACCCTGGTCGGCGCCACCGGTCTCGGTGCGGTCGGATGCGCGCCGGGTGGGTACTGCGCCGCCGTCGACGCCGAGGGGAACGCCTTCGCCTCCACGGGCCAGGGCTGGTACCGGACCAGCGGCGACTGGGGCGCCTCGAGCGGGATCGCCTGCGTGTCCTCGTCGTTCTGCGTCTCGGTGTCGGGAGGGCTCTCCCTCTGGGACGGGTCGCGCTGGAGCCAGCCGACCCGCGACCAGTCCACCTCGTCGTTCACCGCGGTCACGTGCCCGAGCGCGACGTTCTGCGTGGCCGCCAACCGCACCGGGGACGTGCTGGTGTGGAACGGTCAGTCCTGGTCGGCACCCCTCCCCATCGAGTCGCCGCCGAGTTCGGCCACGACGATCGGCCCCTACGTGACGGGGCTCTCGTGCCCGACCACGACCTTCTGCGTCGCCGTGGACTCGGCGGGCGACGTCCTCCAGTGGCACGGTGGAGCGTGGCGCACCGTGCCCTCCGACCCCGGGAGGGCGCTGACCGGCGTCTCCTGCCCGGACCCCTCGCTGTGCGTGGCCGTCGACGCCGCGGGACGGGCGCTGGTGGGACGGACGGGCTGATCCCCCACGGGCCGTGCCGCACGTGCCGGCGGTCCTGGTGGACGTGCCGGCGGCCGGTCCGGAACCTCTAGTGTCGGAGGCCACCGGTCGGCGCGCCCGGGCCGAGCCGAGGGGACCCACAAGGGAGCGACCATGAAGATCAGCACGATGCTCAGCTACGCCGGCGGCTTCCGGAAGGCGGCGGCCGAGGTGGTCGAGCTCGAGCGGGCGGGGCTCGACCTCGTCTGGGTGGCCGAGGCCTACGGGCTCGACGGGCCGAGCCTCATGGGGTACCTCGCCGCCCTCACCGAGACCGTCGAGATCGGATCGGCCATCCTGCCCATCTACACCCGGACACCGACGCTCATCGCCATGACCGCGGCCGGCATCGACACGCTCTCCGAGGGCCGCTTCCACCTCGGGCTCGGGTCGTCGGGGCCCCAGGTCATCGAGGGCTTCCACGGCGTGCCCTTCACGGCGCCGCTCGGTCGCACCCGGGAGATCGTGGAGGTGTGCCGCACCGTGTGGGCCCGGGAGGCACCGCTCGAGCACCACGGTACCTACTACGACATGCCGCTGCCTGCGGGCCAGGGCACGGGGTTGGGCAAGGCCCTCAAGATCATCGGCCACCCGGTGCGCCCACGGATCCCGATCTGGGTCGCCGCCCTGGGCGAGAAGAACGTGGCCATGACGGCCGAGATCGCCGACGGGTGGATCCCCATGCTCTACGTTCCCGAGAAGGCCCGGGACGTGTGGGGCACCGCCCTCGACGAGGGGGCTGCCCGCCGCGACCCGTCCCTGGGGCCGCTGCAGGTGACGGTGGGTGGCATGGTGGCCATCGGCGAGGGTGACGCCGTGCGCGAGCTGCGCAACCTGGCCCGTCCCCTGGTCGCCCTCTACGTCGGGGGGATGGGGGCCAAGGGACGCAACTTCTACAACGATGTCGTCCGCCGCTACGGCTACGAGGAGGAGGCCGAAAAGATCCAGGACCTCTACCTGGCCGGCAAGAAGACAGAGGCCGAGGCCCTCGTCCCCGACGAGCTCCTCGAGTCGATGAGCCTGTGCGGGCCTGAGCGCTTCGTGGCCGAGCGCATCGCCGCCTTCAAGGAGGCCGGCGTAAGCCACCTCCAGGTCGTCCCCATGCCCCAGGGGGACCAGACGCCGGCCGACGTCGTGGCCAAGGTCAAGGAATTGATGTCCTGACCGGCGAGCCGGAGGCGGCCCGGCCGCCTACTCGACGGGGACGGCCTCCTCGACGGGCTCCTCGGCCGCGAGCAGGGTGTCGAGCTCCGACGCCATCTGCTCGATCTCGTCGCGCTCGTAGTAGCTGCGGTTGAGGGTCAGGGTGAGCTGCTCCTGCACCAGGGCCAGGGCGGACTCGGCGGCCGTCGCCGCGTCGTACACCGAGAAGAGGCGGGCCTGCATGGCCTGGGCCGAGACGAATCGGGTTCCCCGCTCCTCGGCCTCGACCGGGAGCGCACGCAATGCGTCACCCGGAGTGACGGTCGCCGTGGCACCGCCTGGCACTCCTGCTTGCTCCTGGACCATCGGATCCTGCCCCTTTCGTGCTGTCTGAGACACCCCCGAGGGGGCCGTTCACCATTCAACACCGCCGGAGCCGGTATTCATCCGCACCGCCGGAGGCGGTGGTCATCCGCACCGCCGGAGGCGGTGGGCATCGCCTCCGGCGGAGGCGGTGGGCATCGCCTCCGGCGGGGGAGCGGGCGTGACCTCGGCCCTCCGTTCCTCTGCGAAGATGTCCGACCGCGGCTCGCGACCCCGAGAGGATGCCGCAACAGGGCCCCGGCGACGACTCAGGAGGTCGACCACCATGGACGGCGCCATCACCGACAGCGCCCGCGACGCGATGCTGCGGGCGGCCGTGGCCGGCGTCGACCGGGTCACGCTGACCGCCGCCCTGGCCCGGGCCGACGATCCCCACCACCCGGTGCCCACCCCGGTGGCCAACGCCCTCCACGCCCTGCGGCGCCACCGCGATCCGGCCGCGGTCATCGGCAAGGTCCAGTACCGGGCCACCCTGCCCTACGCCGCCGCCGTCCTGGCTGACGCGTGCCTGGCCGCCACCGTCGAGGTCCTCGGGGAGGACGCCGACGAGCCCGACCGGGCGCAGCTCCTGGCCGCCCTGGACCAGGTGGTCGAGGAGCACGGCGCCAGCATCGTGACGGTGATGCTGGCGTCGGTGGCCGACAGCGACATGCCCTCGTCGGACCTGTGCTTCGACCTCCTGGCCGCCGATCCCCGCTGGCACCTCGCCGGGTGGGAGGCCTTCGAGCGGGAGGGCGGCCCCGCGCCGCCGGGCGCGCCGGCGGGCGCCCCGACCGAGCAGCGGGAGGCGCGCCGGGAGCGCAAGCGCCGGGAGACCGAGGCACGACGCCGCAGGGCCGAGGCGGACCGGCGGGCCGATGAGCAGCGCCGGGCCCGGCGGCGCAGGGACCGCCCCGGGCCGGCGACCGGGGCGGCGACCCGGGCGGCGACCGACCCCACGGAGACCGGGCACCGCCGGCCGACGGTGACCCGCCGGGCCGTGCTCACGCCGGCCCAGGAGGAGGAGTTCGACCGCGGCCACCCCTGGGTGGGTGGCCTGGTGAAGGTGTGGGTGCCCTACGCCGCCGGCGGGGTCGACGACGCCGGCGAGCGGGGCAAGGTACGACCGAGCGTGGTGGTGGCCGGATCGGCCACCCAGCTGCTGGTGCGGCCCGGGTACTCCGAGGGCGGCATGAAGAGCCGGGACTGGAAGGCCGTGCCTCTCGCCCACTGGCGACACGCCGGTCTCGACCAGGCCACCTGGGTGGACGTCGAGACGGTGCGGGTCGAGCTGCCCGAGGCCGGACCGTTCGGCCGGCTCTCGCCGGAGGACTGGAACGCCCTCTGGTGACCCGGCGCCCGCGGGCCGAACCGGCCCCGGGCCGGCCCCGGGTCAGGCCCCGGCGAGTCTCGGCTCGTAGGCCCGGTGGGGGACCGACCGGATGACGTCGAGGATTTCGTCACCGATGAGCTCGTTGCGCTCGAGGAGGGCGTCCCGAAGCGCCTCGACGACCGCCCGGTGGCCGTCGAGCACGGTCACCACCGACGCCTTGGCCGCGGCCAGCAGCTCCTCGACCTCAGCCCGGCTGGCCTCGTCACCGAGCACCTTCGAGACGAGGCCGCCCGCCGGGTACTCGGCGGCCGCGGCCGAGACGAGCGTCCGGCCCATGCCCAGGATCCCGATCATCTGGCAGGCGTGGGTGGTGGCGGCCTGGAGGTCGCCGGCCACGCCGGTCGAGGACTCGCCGAAGAAGAGCTCCTCGGCCACCATGCCGCCGAAGGCGATGTCGATGAGGGCCCGCATCTCCGATTTCGTCTTGGTGAACCGCTCCTCGGTCTCGGAGTGGCTGAGGAGCCCGAGGGCGTCGCGACGCTTGACGATGGTCAGCACCTCGAGCCTGCGCCCCTTGCCCGCCAGCCAGGCCACCGTGGCGTGGCCCGCCTCGTGGGTGGCGATGGTGCGCCGTTCGGCTTCGGTGTACTCCACCGGTTGGGCCAGGCCGATCTCCTCGGTCATCTTCGCGTGCAGGACATCGTCCCAGGAGAGGCGGGCCGCGCCCCGCCGGAGCGCCCACACCAGCGCTTCGTCGAGCAGGTGCTCGATCATGACCGGCGAGTAGCCGGCGGTCATGGCGGCCAGGTTCTGGCGCCGGGCCTCGTCGTCGAGCGCCGGCTCGTGGGCCTTGCGGCCCAGGTAGTAGTCGAGGATGTCCCGCCTGCCTTCTCGACCGGGGAGGCCGAAGTAGATGTTGCGGTCGAACCGGCCCGGGCGAAGGAGCGCCGGGTCGAGGTCGGATGCACGGTTGGTGGCCCCGATGACGAGGATGTTTGGCGGGGGGTGGCCCGGCTTGCGCAGACGCCGGTGGGCCGGCAGCCAGACGTTCACGGCCTCGACCAGACGGCCCTTGGCCCGCACCGACGCCGGGGTCTGCTCGAACGACTGCAACTGGATGAGCAGCTCGTTCACGACCCCGGGGACACCCTCACCGTGGTGGGACCCCGCGCCACGGCGTGCGCCGATGGCATCGAGCTCCTCGATGAAGCCGATGGCCCCGCCCTCGCGTCGGGCGTGTCGGCGGAGCTCCTTGAAGTAGGCCCGGATCTTGCGGTTGGTCTGGCCGTAGAACATCGACTGGAAGGCCGACGAGGACACGAAGAGGAAGGGCACCCCGGCCTCGGCGGCCATGGCCTTGGCCATGTAGGTCTTGCCCGTGCCCGGGGGCCCCTCGAACAGGATCGCCTTGCGGGGCGAACCGCCCATCTGTTCGGCGAAGGTGCGGTGGGCCAGGAAGAGGTTGAGGGTCTTGGTGACCTCCTCGACCAGCCCGGCCGACCCGCGCACGTCGTCGAAGGTCATGGGCAGTTCGTCGGGGCGGAACAGGATGTGGGGTGACCGGCCGGCGGCCGCCATGGGCACCACCATGACGAGGACGAGCACCACGATGAGCCCGAGGGGAAGGAGGTACGGGGAGAGGGACGCCGGCACCGAAGGCGGGCCGAGGGACAGGCCGGGGGCGAAGAGGTCGCGGGCCACGAGCAGGGCGGCCACGGGGGCGAGGACCAGGGCCAGCCGGCGCAGGCGCCTGGACCGGGCCCAGACCCGGTGAGCGCCCACGTCGGTGCCGGCCACGGCGGCGACCCCGCTGTGCCCGAGGGCCCCGAGGCCGGCCGAGGTCAGCTCGTCGTCGGCCGGACGGTCGGCCCGGTCCGGTGCGTCGGTGGCGGGACGGCCCGGTGGGTCACCGTCCGGGTCCGGGGCGCTCGCTCCGGCGTCGCGGGCCTCGTCGTGCTCCACTGCCTGCCTCCCGTGGTCGCCCCTCGGTCCCTACCTGCGCCGGCCCGGACCCGTCGGGTCGCACCGGCCGGCCGCCGGCCTGTGGCGAACCTACGGGTCGTCCCGGGGCTGGGCAACAGACGCCACCGAGGGTGAGGTCGGGCAGCCGGGGGGTGGCCGATCACGCCCGGCAGCGTGAGATCCGGCCACGGTCCGTGGCGTCCGGGTCAGCCTCCGGTGCCGACCGGCACCGGGAACTCGCGCACCTCGAAGTCCGAGAGGACGGTCGGGCAGAGGGTCGGGTCCGAGAGCGCGCAGGACTCGGCGGCCACGGCCGCGGGCGAGCCGTAGGAGGTGGCGGCGGTCGTCTGCGGGAAGAGGACCACGCCGGTCACGGCCAGCGACCCGCCCGAGGCCGGGAGGCTCCCGGCGACGCCGGACGGGTCGGTGACGGCGACGATGTCCGGGGTGGCCGAGGTCGACTGCTCGCCGGGCGGCTTGCCCGGCGGGCACGACGCCGACCGGGCCTGCCACGACGGGATGGTGAAGAACGGGCAGACGAGGGCCACGCCCGAGGTGTGCCCGGTCGTGTCGAAGCTGGCGTAGACACCCTCGGTGCCGGGCGTCGGTGCGCCCGGGGCAGGCGGTGCCGGGTTCTGGCTCGGGTAGACGGCCAGCTCCGTCGCCCCCTGGGGGGACGTCGCCTCCACGCAGGTCCAACCGGTCGGAGCGAGCACGGTGTGCACGCCGTCGGAGTAGAAGGCGACCTTGCCCACCAGCGCGGTGGGGATGGGAGCGAGGATGACGGAGGGTTTCCAGGTGGTCGTCCCCTGGGGACCGGCCGGTCCGCCGGCGCCGTTCTGGCAGGCGGTCACCGGCCAGGCCACCGCCACCTCGCCGGTGAGGGGGGCCGTCGTCGAGGTGGTCGAGGCGGTCGAGGTGGACGTCGGCGCCGGCGTGGTCGTCGCCGGCCCCAGCAGGTCGCTGCCGCACCCGGCCAGGGCGGCCGCCAGCGCCACGGCCGCGGCCACCCCGGCCACGGGCCGGAGCGCCGGGCGAGGCGGTCGGGAGGGGGCGGTGGTCCGGTCCATGTCCGCACCGACGTTAGGCCAGCGGTGGGTGTCGGGAGGAGCCGGCCGGCCGTCCCGTAGTGTGGGACAGATGGCTCTCGCCGACGTCCTCCGTTCGGGCCGGGTCGATAGGAGCGCCCGCCTCACCGGGTCGACCGAGCTCCTGCCGCCGGGGTACAAGTGGGTCGCGCTGTTCGTCTCGACGCTCGGGATGCTGATGGCGACCATCGACGGGTCCATCGTCCTCATCTCGCTGCCCGACATCTTCCGGGGCATCGGGATCGACCCGCTCGAGCCCGGGAACACCTTCTACCTGTTGTGGATGATCCTCGGCTTCCTGGTGGTCACCAGCGTGCTGGTGGTGAGCCTCGGCCGGGTCGGCGACATCTACGGCCGCGTCCGCACCTACAACCTGGGCTTCGCCGTCTTCACCGTCTTCTCGCTGCTCCTCAGCATCACGTGGATGACCGGCCACACCGCCGGCATCTGGCTCATCACCATGCGGATCTTCCAGGGCGTGGGGGCGGCCATGCTCATGGCCAACGCGGCCGCGATCCTGACCGACGTCTTCCCCTCGGACCAGCGGGGCATGGCCCTCGGGGTCAACCAGGCCGCGGCCTTCAGCGGCACCTTCGTCGGCCTGGTTCTGGGCGGCCTCCTCGCCCCGGTGAACTGGCGGCTCGTCTTCCTGGTGTCCGTGCCGGTCGGCGTGGTCGGGACCGTCCTCGGGTACCTCGTCCTCCGCGAGACCAGCCCGAGGCACCCGGCTCGCATCGACTGGGCCGGCAACGCCACCTTCGCCGTGGGGCTGGTACTGGTGATGGTGGGGATCACCTACGGGATCGAGCCCTACGGCCACCACGTCATGGGGTGGACCAACCCCTTGGTCCTCGGCTCCCTGGCCGTCGGTGTCGTGCTGCTGGCCGCGTTCTGCGTCATCGAGGCCCGGGTGGACGAGCCCATGTTCCGCCTCCAGCTCTTCAAGATCCGGGCCTTCACGAGCGGTGTCCTGGCCAGCTTCCTCGCCGCCCTCAGCCGAGGCGGCCTCATGTTCATGCTCATCATCTGGCTCCAGGGGATCTGGCTGCCCCTCCACGGCTACGCCTTCGCGGTCACCCCCCTGTGGGCCGGCATCGCCATGCTGCCCCTCACCCTCGGCTTCCTGGTGGCGGGCCCGGCCTCGGGCATCCTCTCGGACCGCTTCGGGGCCCGGCCGTTCGCCACCGGGGGAATGCTCGGGACCGCCGTGTGCTTCGCCCTTCTCGAGCTGCTTCCGGTGGACTTCCCCTACCCGGTCTTCGCCGTGGTGCTCCTCCTCACCGGCCTGTGCATGGCCTCGTTCGGGTCGCCCAACCGGGCCGGGGTCATGAACAGCCTCCCTCCGCAGCACCGGGGGGCCGGCTCGGGAATGAACACCACGTTCCAGAACTCGGCCCAGGTCCTCTCCATCGGGGTCTTCTTCACCCTCATGGTGGCCGGTCTGGCCGCCACGCTGCCCGCTGCCCTGCTGCACGGGCTGGTCGCCCACGACGTGCCGCCCGACATCGCCCAGCGGGCCGCCCACCTCTCACCGGTCTCCACCCTCTTCGCCGCCTTCCTCGGCTACGACCCGGTCGAGCACCTGATCGGCGCCCACGCCCTGGCCCAGCTGCCCGCCGCCCAGCGTGCGGCGCTCACCGGGCGCAGCTTCTTCCCCGGGCTCATCGGCGCCCCCTTCCGGGCCGGTCTGCACGCCGCGTTCGACTTCGCCATCGTGGCCAGCCTGCTGGCCGCCTGGGCCTCGTGGTTGCGGGGCGGCCGGTACGTGTACGTGGAGCCGGGCGAGGCGGAGATCGCCGCCGGACCGCCGCCGGACGTGGCGAGCCTCTCTACGGTCGGCACCCCACGTTCGGGAGAAGGAGCGCCATGACGACCGGAGACCTGCGAGCCGAGACGGTGGAGATCGCCGGCGCCGGCGACGAGCCCATCGAGGCCTACCTGGCCCAGCCGCTCGACGGGCGGCCCGCCGGCGGGGTGGTGGTGATCCACCACATGCCGGGCTGGGACGAGGCCACCAAGGAGATCACCCGGCGGTTCGCCGCCACCGGCTATCTGGCCCTCGCCCCGCACCTCTACAGCCGGGAGGGCCGGGGTGCCAGCCCCGACGACGCCGCTGCCGCGGCCCGGGCTCAGGGCGGGGTGCCCGACGACCGCCTGGTCGGAGACGTGGCCGGGGCCATGGCCCACCTGCGTGCCCTCCCGGCGTCGAACGGACGGGTCGGCACCATCGGCTACTGCTCGGGTGGCCGGCAGTCGGTGCTCGCCGCCTGCACGCTCGACCTCGACGCCGCCGTCGACTGCTACGGCGCCTTCGTGCTGAACAGCCCGCCCGAGGGCTTCGCCCTGCCCATCCGGCCCCTCGGCGACCTCGTCGCGCAGCTGCACTGCCCACTGCTCGGCCTCTTCGGCGCCGACGACCAGTACCCGTCAGCGGACGAGGTGGCCGAGTTCGAACGGCGGCTCGCCGAGGCGGGCAAGACGTTCGAGTTCCACGTCTACGAAGGCGCCGGTCATGCCTTCTTCAACGTCGACCGCCCGAGCTTCCGGCCCGAGGCGGCGACCGACGGCTGGGAGCGCATCTGGGCGTTCTTCGGTCGCACCCTGGCCGGGGACCCGCGCCCCTGACCCACCGCCCCGAGGGGTCGCCGTGCCCTCGCACGACCCCCGCTCCCGAGGAGGACACGCCATGTGCACCTACCGCACCACCACCCTCGCCGTCTCCGGCAGCGGGAAGGGACCGCAAGGCTGGTTCCCGGTGACCGATGCCGCCGTCTACCTCGATCACCCGGTCCATGCCCGGGCCGAGCACACCCTCAACGTGGATCTGCGCAACCCTGGCCGGGGGCCGGCCGCCCGCGTGGCCCTCGAGCTCGACCCGCGGGCCGCCCGGGACCTGGCCGTGGCCATCCTCGAGGCGCTCGACGCGGCGCCTGCCGGACTGGTGGAGGACCTGGCCGGTTGACGGCCGGTCCGGCTACGGGGTCGGCGGCGGTGCCTGGCCCGGCGGCGGCGGTGGAGGCACTGGCGGGGGCGGTGCCTGGCCCGGCGGCGGGGGCGGTGGCGGCACTGGCGGGGGCGGTGC
>DAHVAJ010000126.1 GCA_027314705.1 Acidimicrobiaceae bacterium | reverse complement strand
CCCGGGCCGCGGCCTCGGCCCCCGCCGGGTCGCGCCGGTCGGCCGCGGCCGCGGCCCGGTGGGCGGCGAGGATGGCGTCGAGATAGGCCGGCACGTCCCGGGAGCCTACCGGGGCCGGGATCGCGCCCCGTGGTGGACGGTCGCCCGTTGCCGCGCTCACACTTCCCTAACCATGGCGCCGCCCGGCCGGGGGTGGATGGCAGGCTGTGCCCATGCGGAACGGCGAGGTGACCATCGTGGTCATCGAGGACGACCACCACATCTCCGACCTGGTGGCCATGTACCTGCGCCGCGACGGCTTCCGGGTCCTCCAGGCCGACAACGCCGCGGCCGGCCTCGAGCTCATCGGGCGCCAGCGGCCGGCCCTGGTGGTCGTGGACATCGGCCTGCCCGGCGAGCTCGACGGTCTCGACGTCTGCCGGCGCCTTCGCCCGATCGAGGGTGGCGGCGGCGCCACCGTCCCGGTGCTCATCCTGAGCGCCCGGGACGACGAGGTCGACCGCGTCCTCGGCCTCGAGCTCGGGGCCGACGACTACGTGACCAAACCGTTCTCGGCCCGCGAGCTCGTGGCCCGGGTCCACGCCATCCTGCGCCGGTCCAATCCGGCGGCGGCCGGGGGACCCCCGGTGGTCACCCTCGGCCCCCTCGAGGTCGACGCCGGCCGCCGCGAGGTCCGCCGGAGCGGCGACGTCGTGGCCCTCACCACCCGGGAGTTCGACCTGCTGGCCTACCTGGCCGGCCACCAGGGGCTCGCCCTCTCCCGCCGCCAGCTCCTGGCCGGCGTCTGGGGCGCGGACTGGTACGGGGACGAGCGCACCGTCGACGTCCACGTGCGCCAGCTGCGCAAGAAGCTGGGCGACGCCCTGCCCCTGGCGACCGTCTGGGGCGTCGGCTACCGGCTCGGATGAGCCCCGGACCGCCGGGGCGTCCGTGAGGCGGCGCCTCACCGTCGCCGTCCTCCTCCTGGTGGCCGGGACCGTCGTGGCCACCAGCCTGGCCAGCTACGTCCTCGTCCGCCGGGCCACGCTGGCCACCGCCCAGCAGGAGCTCAGCGGCCAGGGACGGGCCATCTCCACCACCCTGTCGGGCAACGCCTCCCTCACCGTCGCCGGCTTCCGGCGCCAGCTCGCCTTCGTCCGGCAGGCCGGCAACTTCGCCGCCGTGCGGGTCCTGCTGCTCAGCAGCGACGGGACCCTGACCGGCCAGCTGCCGCCCGGGGTCACCGGCCAGGACCTCGACCCGACCGCCCTCCAGGCCGGGAGCCAGGTGAGCGGGCACACCCCGTCGCGCCTCGTCTTCACGGCCGTGCCCACCCCCCTCGCCCGCTACTCGGGCGAGGTGCCGGTGCTGGTCATCACCCGCCGCGTCGTGAGCCCGTTCAACGGGCTCACGACCTTCGGGCTGGTGGGCGCCATCGGCCTGCTGGTGGCCGCCCTGGTGGCCGCCGCCCTGGCCCGCCGGTTCACCCGGCCGCTGGTGGCGGCGGTGGGCGCCACCCGCCGGATCGCCTCGGGGGACCTCGACGCCACCGTGGCCGTGGGCCGGCGCGAGGACCCCGAGTTCGTGCAGCTGGCCACGGCCATCAACGCCATGGCCGCCGCCCTGGCCCGGGCCCGGGGCCAGGAGCGCCAATTCCTGCTGTCGGTCTCCCACGAGCTGCGTACCCCCCTCACCTCCATCCGGGGCTACGCCGAGGCCGTGCTCGACGGCACCGCCGAGGACCCGGCCTCGGCGGCCGGGGTCATCGCCGCCGAGTCCCGGCGCCTCGAGCGTCTGGTCCAGGACCTCCTGGACCTGGCCCGCCTCGACGCCGACCGGTTCTCCTTCGAGCTCCAACCGGTCGACACCGTGGCCGTGGCCCACCAGGTGGCCAACGGCTTCCGCCCCCGGGCCGCCGCCCTCGGCCTCGACCTGCACACGACCGCGGACACGACGGCCCCCCCGTGGGCCCTGGCCGACTACGACCGGCTGGGCCAGGTGGTGGCCAACCTGGTCGAGAACGCCGCCACGTTCGCCCGCAGCCGCATCACCGTGGGCACCGGCCCGGCCCGGCCCGGCGGACCGGTGCTGGTCTGGGTGGAGGACGACGGGCCCGGCATCCCCGCCGACCAGCTCGACCGGGTCTTCGAGCGCCACTTCACCTCGGACCGGGCCGAGGCCCGGCGCAAGGGGTCGGGACTCGGCCTGGCCATCGTGGCCGAGCTGGTCGGGGCCATGGGCGGCTCGGTCCGGGCCGACTCCCCCGTCCCCGGGGGCGGGACCCGCCTCGTGGTGGCCCTCCGGGCCGTGCCCCCGCCGGGGACGGCACCCGGGCCGCCCCCGGCCGTGGCCGGCCCGCCGGGATGACGGCGGCCGGCCCCAGGGAGTAGGAAGTCGGGGCCGGGACCGCGCTCGGGGAGGAGGCACATGGGACGGGTGGTGGTGGTCACGGGGGCGTCAGCCGGCATCGGCCGGGCCTGCGCGGACCGGCTGGCCTCGGACGGGTGGACGGTCGTCGGGGCCAGCCGGCGGGGGACGTCGTCGGGCGGATGGCAGGGCCTGGTCATGGACGTGGACCGGGACGAGTCGGTGGCCGAGGGCCTCGCCGCGGTGGCCGCCCAGCACGGCGGGCTCGACGCCGTGGTGGCCGGGGCCGGCTGGGGGCTGGCCGGGGCCGTCGAGCACACCTCCCTGGCCGACGCCCGCCACCAGCTCGAGACCAACTTCTTCGGCGCCGTCCGCCTCGTGGCCGGCGCCCTGCCCGACCTCCGGCAGCGGTCGGGCCGCATCGTGCTCATCAGCTCCCTCGGCGGCCTGCTCGGCCTCCCCTTCCAGGCCTTCTACAGCGCGTCGAAGTTCGCCCTGGAGGGGTACGGCGAGGCCCTGGCCTACGAGGTCGCCCCCTTCGGCGTCTCGGTCACCCTGGTCGAACCGGGCAACGTGCGGACCGACTTCACCGCCTCGCGGCGGGACGCGGTCCCCCCGGCCGGGCCCGACCCCTACGGTGCGGCCGCGGCGCGGGCCGTGGGCAAGATGGCCGCCGACGAGGCCGCCGGCGTGCCCCCCGGGGACGTGGCCGCCGCCGTCCACCGGGTCCTCGGGGCGGCCCGGCCGCCCCGTCGGGTCACCGTGGGCAAGCGGGAGGAACGGGTCGGGGTGGCGGCCAAGCGCCTCCTGCCCTTCCGTCTCTTCGAACGGGCCGCCCGCGGCAGCCTGGGCGTCTGACCGGGGCTCCTCTCTCTCACGCTCAAGTGGAGATCGAGTGTTTGCTCGATCTAACGTAGAGGTTTAGGGAGTACCGGTCAGAGGGCGACACCCTCCCAGTAGGTGCCGTCGAGCATCCCCTGCAGGGTGGCCCGGTGCAGGATGAGGTCGTCGATGTCGTCCGGGCGCACGGCCTCGCCGAAGTGGATCGAGCGTTCGGTCACCCGCCGCATGATGACCCCGTGGCGGATGGCGGCGTAGGCGATGTGCCAGCGCAGGTCGCCGGGGGCGCGGCCGGAGGCGGCGGCGTAGGTCTCGCGCACGTCGCGGGGCCGGAACAGGTCGGGCAGGCCCGGCGCGCCGAGATCGGTGGCCAGGTCCTGGAAGAAGAGGTGCAGGTAGCACATCCACCCCAGGTCGACCTCGGGTGGGGCCACGGCGGCCATCTCCCAGTCGAGGACGGCCACCACCTCGTGGTCACGGAACATCATGTTCCCGATGCGCCCGTCCCCCCAGGAGAGGGCGTCGGGCGAGGCGTCCTCGGGCAGGTGCTCGCCCAGCCAGGCGAAACAGGCGTCGAGCAGGGGGGAGCGCTCCTCCCCCACCACCCACTCGTGGTAGGCGCGCCAGTGGGCCAGACTGCGCTCGAGGGAGGTGGCGCCGGCCTGGTCGTGCTCGAGGAACGCCAGGTCGCAGGAGTCGGCGGTGAGCGAGTGGATCCCGGCCACCGCCGACACGGCCGAGTCCTGCAGCCGGCGGCGGTCGGCCGGCGGGGCGTCGAAGACCCAGTTGTCCCCGAAGGTGTAGGGCAGCACGTCGGGGGGCACCAGGCCGTCGACCCGCTCCATCACGAAGAACGACCCGCCGAGCACCGAGGGGTCGGGCTCGTACCAGAGGGTCTCGGGCACCGGGACCTCGGTGCGTCCGGCCACCAGACGCATCACCTCGAACTGCATGCCGAGGTCGTAGGTGGTGAAGACCGGGTAGTCGGTGGCCGGCGGCTCGATCCGGGCCACCAGGCGGCGTTCGACCCGCTGGCCCCCCTCCTGCCAGGCCGCGGTGAACAGGAGGGTCTCCGACGACATGCCGTTGCTCTCGGGGCTGGTCACCTCGGTGATCTCGGGCCCGCTCCCGGCCGGCAGCACCCCGCCCAGCCACTCGCCGAGTTGGGCGGCCATGCGCCGGGGGTCGCGGGTCGAGGTGGTGATCCGTTCGGGCTCCGTCCCCACCGATCCGCCTTCGGTCGCGGCCCCACCCGGTCGTGCGTCGCTCATCTGCTCCCCCTGCTCGTCCGATCCGTGCCGACCCCGGCGGCCGCACGGGAACCTCCTCGCGGAGCCGTCAGTATCGCACCGTCCGGCTGGCTCCGGAGCCGTCCGTTCCTCCTCAGTCCACGAGCGGCAGGGGCCGGGCCTCGGCGGTGGCCCGGCGGGGGGCGCCGGCGGCGTCGGTCCAGACCACGGTGACGCCCTCGGGTGGGGACACCCGACGGTGGAGGGTGGCCAGGGCCACGGTGGCGCCGAAGCCCGGCGAGCGGGCCACCGAGGTCAGGGTGCCCACCTCGGTGGCCCCGTCCCGGGTCTGCACCACGGCCCCGACCGGGGGCGCCCCGGCCGGGTCGTCGCCGTCGTCCACCACCACCCCGCAGAGGCGCCGGGCCACGTGCGAGCCCCGGGCCTCGATGCGGGCGACGAGCTCCTGGCCGGTGTAGCACCCCTTGGTGAAGGAGACGGCCCGGGCCACCAGGTCGGTCTCGGCCGGGATCGTCGACGGCCCGAGGTCGCGGCCGGACACCGGGATCCCGGCCTCGATGCGGGCCGCCTCCCAGGCCGCCCCGTCGCACCACACCGTCCCCGGCACCACCCAGGCCGTCGGGCCGCCGGCGGGCGGGGGGCCGAGCAGGTCGGCCCCGGCCAGCCCGGGCCAGTCGACGGGCGCCACGACGGCGGCCCCGCCGGCCACGGCGCCGGCCGCCCCGGGGCCCCGGACGGCCACGCACGCCCAGTCCAGGGACGCGAAGGCCACCCGCGTCCGCAGGCGGAACCGGGCCAGGCGACCGATGGCCGGCTCCCCCATGCCGGCGTCGGTGTCGAGCACGAAGGCGTCCTCGCCGGTGCGGGTGACCCGGACCCAGGCCTCCAGCTTGCCCTGGGGGCTGAGCAGGAGCGCCTCGGTGGAACGGCCCACCTCGAGTCCCTCGACGTCCTGGCTGCACTGGCCCTGGAGGTAGGCCACGGCATCGGGGCCGGAGACGGCCAGGACGTCGCGGGCGAGGACGTGGGCGGCCGCCCCGTCCCGGAGGGCGGCGTAGCCGCCGTCGGTCGCCGGCCCGGTCACGCCGGCCGTCCCCCGGCGGCGCGGGCCATGGCCACGGCCGAGAGGAGGGCGGCGGCCTTGTGGGCGCACTCGGCGTTCTCGGCCGCCGGATCGGAGTCGGCGACGATGCCCGCCCCGGCCTGCACCGAGGCCCGGCCGTCCGGGCCCACGGTCATGGTCCGGATGGCGATGGCCGTGTCCAGGTTGCCCGAGAAGTCGAGGTACCCGACCACACCGCCGTAGACGCCCCGCTTGGTCGGCTCGAGGTCGTCGATGATCTCCATGGCCCGGACCTTCGGGGCGCCCGAGAGGGTGCCGGCCGGCAGCGTGGCCCGCAGCACGTCGACGGGACCCCTGCCCGGGGCCAGGCGGCCCGAGACCTGCGAGGTCAGGTGCATGATGTGGCTGTAGCGCTCCACCACCATCACCTCGTCGACCGCCTCGGTGCCGAAGGTGACCACCCGGCCCACGTCGTTGCGGGCCAGGTCGACCAGCATGACGTGCTCGGCCACCTCCTTCGGGTCCTCGACCAGTTCGGCCTCGAGGCGGGCGTCGTCCCGGGGCGTCTCCCCCCGCGGGCGCGAGCCGGCGATGGGGCGGGACACCACCGTGCCGTCGCGCAGGCGCACCATGGGCTCGGGCGAGGCGCCCACCACGGTGACCTCGGGGAAGCGGAGGAAGTAGAGGTAGGGGCTGGGGTTGACCAGGCGGAGCACCCGGTAGACGTCGAAGGGGTCGGCCCCCAACGCGGCCAGGTCGAACCGTTGCGAGAGGACGACCTGGAAGATGTCGCCCGCGGCGACGTGGTCCTTGGCCACCCGGACGGCGTCTTCGAAGTCCTGGTCGCCGAGGGTGCGGACCACGTCCCCGGGCGGGGGGCACCGTTCGGGGAGGAGCCGGGGCGGCTCGGCCGTGGGCCGCACGCAGTCGGCCGCCAGCTGGTCGAGACGGACCCCGGCCGCCCGGTGGGCGGCGGCCAGCTCGGCCGGTCCCCACGACGGGTCGACGACCACGTTGTCGATGAGCACGACCCGCTGGCGCCAGTGGTCGAAGGCGGCCAGCTGGCCGATCACGGCCAGCACGGCGTCGGGGTAGCCGAGGTCGTCGGGGGGCACGGCGGGGAGGTGCTCGACCTCCCGGACGACGTCGTAGCCGAGGTAGCCCACCAGCCCGGCGTGGAGCGGGGGCAGGTCCGGGAGGTCGGGCGAGTCGAAGGCCCCGAGGAGGGCCTCGAGGGCGGCCAGCACGCCGGCGTGGCCGCTCACCCGGCCGCCGGTGGCCGCGTCGAGGTCGAGGTCGCCGGCCACGGTCACGCCGGCGCCCCGGGCCGTGACCGTGGCCAGGGGCCGCCGGCCCACGAACGAGTACCGGCCCCACCGCTCACCGCCCTCCACCGACTCGAGCAGGAAGCCGGTGGCGTCCCCGGTGCCCACGATCTGGAGGAAGGCGGCCACCGGGGTGATCGTGTCGGCCACCAGCTCGCGCCAGACCGGCACGATGCGGTGCCGGCGGGCGAGGGCGGCGAAGCCGTCGGGGCCGGGGCCCGAGGACGGGCTCACCGGGTCGGCAGCCCCTCGCCGAAGGCGCGGTAGAAGCAGGAGCGGTTGCCGGTGTGACAGGCGCCCCGGCCCTCCTGGTCGACCGTCACCAGGAGGGCGTCGCCGTCGCAGTCGTAGCGCACGCTGCGCACGTACTGGCGGTCGCCCGAGGTCTCGCCCTTGCACCAGAGCTCCTGGCGGCTGCGGCTCCAGAACCAGGTGCGTCCGGTCTCCAGGGTCCGCCGGAGGGAGTCGGCGCTCATCCAGGCCAACATGAGGACGGTGCCGTCGCCCGCGTCCTGGACGATGGCGCCGACCAGGCCGTCGGCGTTGTAGGCCACGGCCGCCAGCTCCTCCTCGGCGAAGGGCACCGGCGAGGCGGAGTAGGCGGGCGGGGTGGCGGAGGTGCTCATCGGCGGTGCTCCTGGTGGGTCTCGGGAGGGGCGGGCCGGCCGCCTCAGAGGTACAGGCCGGTCCCGCCGTCGAGGCGGGTGGCGGCCACGGCGTGGATGTCCCGCTCGCGCAGGATGAGGTACTCGTCGCCCTGCACCTCGACCTCGTAACGGTCCTCGGGGTTGAACAGGACGGTGTCGCCCACCTTGACCGAGCGCACGTGCGGGCCGACGGCCACGGCCTCGGCCCAGGTCAGCCGGCGCGCCACCTGGGCCGTGGCCGGGATGAGGATGCCGGCACGCGAACGGCGCTCGCCCTCGGCCTGCCCCACCTGCACGAGCACGCGGTCGGCCAGCACGGTGATGGGGAGCTTGGCCCCGTCGGCGGCCGGGTCCCGGGCCGTCGCCGGGGCATCGGAGGTGGTGGAGGTCACGCTGGCAGGCTACCGCAGGGCTCGACGCGGTCCGTCGGCCGGGAGGGCGGCCCGACCGGGCGCGGTCGCCGCGTCAGGCGGGCCGGACGGGCACGCCGGCCGCGGCCAGGTGGGCCTTGGCCTCGGCCACCGTGAACTCGCCGAGGTGGAAGATCGACGCGGCCAGTACGGCGTCGGCCGCCCCGTCGCGGGCCCCGTCGACCAGGTGGTCGAGCTCTCCCACACCGCCCGAGGCGATGAGCGGGACCGGGCACCGGTCGGCGACCGCCCGGGTGAGTTCGAGGTCGAACCCGTCCCGGGTGCCGTCGCGGTCCATGGACGTCACCAGCAGTTCGCCGGCTCCGAGGCCCGCCGCCCGCTCGGCCCACGCCACCGCGTCGACACCGGTCGGGGTGCGCCCCCCGTGGGTGAACACCTCCCAGGCCGGCGCCGACCCCTCCGGTGCCGGTCGGCGCCGGGCGTCGACCGCCACCACGATGCACTGGGCCCCGAACTCGTCGGCCAGCTCGGCCACCAGCCCGGGCCGGTCGACGGCCGCGGTGTTCACCCCGACCTTGTCGGCCCCGGCCCGCAGCAGCCGGCGGGCGTCCTCCACCGAGCGCACGCCCCCGCCCACGGTGAAGGGGATGAACACGGCCTCCGCCGTCCGGGCCACCACGTCGACCATGGTGCGGCGGTCGTCGGACGACGCGGTGATGTCGAGGAACACGAGCTCGTCGGCGCCCTCGTCGTCGTAGCGGGCGGCCAGTTCGACCGGGTCGCCGGCGTCCACCACGTCGACGAAGCGCACGCCCTTCACCACCCGCCCGGCGTCGACGTCGAGGCAGGGGATCACCCGGACGGTGCGCACGCGGCCACTCCCTCTTCCACGGTGAGCCGGCCCTCCACCAGGGCCCGGCCGGTGATGCAGCCGGCCAGCCGCCGCGGGGTCCCGCCCCCCGCCGGCGCCACGGCCAGGGCGGCCAGGGCGCGGACGTCGGCCGCCGAGGACACCCCGCCGGAGGCCACCACGGCCCGGTCCGTCGTGGCCAGCACGCCGGCCAGCCCCCGGACGTCGGGACCGCCCAGCATCCCGTCGCGCTCGATCGAGGTCGCCACGACCGCGGCCAGCGGTGCGTCGGCCAGCTCGGCCAGGACCTCGTCCACGGTGCGGCCCGACCCCTCGGTCCAGCCCCGCACGGCCACCTCGGCCCGCCCGTCGGGCGTCATCCGGTAGTCGAGGCCGAGGGCCACCCGGCCGGGATGGGACCGGGCCACCCGCCGGACCAGGTCGGGGTCGTCGAGGGCGGCCGTGCCGAGGACCACCCGGGCCACCCCGCCGCCGAGGAGCTCGGCCACGTCGGCCTCGGTGCGCACCCCGCCACCCGCCTGCACGGCCACGTCGGTGGCTGCGGCGATGGCCACCACCGTGGCCCGGTTGACGGGCACGCCGGTGAGGGCGGCGTCGAGGTCGACCACGTGCAGCCACGGCGCCCCGGCGGCGGCGAAGGCGCGGGCCAGCTCCAGCGGGTCGCCGTAGGCCGTCTGGCGGTCGACGTCGCCCTGGGCCAACCGGACCGCACCACCGTCTCGGATGTCGACGGCCGGGTAGAGCTCCATCACCGCCCGGTCACCGCCCGGTCCCGGCGGCGGCCACGAAGTTGGCCAGGAGGCCGAGCCCGACGGACCCGGACTTCTCGGGGTGGAACTGGGTGCCCCACACCGGGCCCCGGGCGGCGGCGGCGACGACGGTGCCGCCGTACTCGCAGGTGGCGGTGGTGTCGGCCGAAGGCTCGGGAGCGTAGGAGTGGACGAAGTACACCCAGGCCGGGTCGGGCAGCCCGGCCAGCAGGCCCTGGCGGCGGCCCTCGACGGGGTCGAGCACGTTCCACTGCATCTGCGGGTGCTTCACCCCGGCCGGCAGGCGCCGGACGGTGCCCGCCAGCACCCCGAGGCCGGTCGCCCCCGGATCCTCCTCGGAGCCCTCGTAGAGCAGTTGGAACCCCACGCAGATGCCGAGGAAGGGCACCCCCCTCGCCAGGGCGTCGCGGGCCGCGGCCTCGAGGCCGCTGTGGCGCAGGGCCGCCGCGCACCGCCCGAAGGCACCCACCCCGGGAAGGACCACCCCCGAGGCACCGGCCGCGTCGTCGGGGTCCTCCACGAGGCGGGCATCGGCGCCGAGGTGCTGGAGGGCCTTCTCGGCCGAGCGCAGGTTCCCGATCCCGTAGTCGAGGACGGCGATCACCGGACGCACCGGGTGGCGCGGCCGCACGCGACCCGCCCCCCGGACGAGGGGCTCACAGCGTCCCCTTGGTCGAGGGGATGCCCCCGCCCTCGACCCGCACGGCGTCACGCAGGGCCCGGGCCACGGCCTTGAACGAGGCCTCGACGATGTGGTGCGTGTTGCGCCCGGCCAGGAGGCGCAGGTGGAGGGTGAGCCCGGCCGCGGTGACGAAGGCGCGCCAGAACTCCTCGGCCAGCTGGGGGTCGAACGGCGGGGTGCCCAGTCCCGGCGTGTCCGGTGCGAACTCGATCCCGTAGGCCAGGAACGGTCGGCCCGAGAGGTCGAGGGCCACGTCCACGAGGGCCTCGTCGAGCGGGAGCGTGATGGAGGCGAACCGGCGGATGCCCGCCTTGTCGCCGAGGGCGGTGGCCACGGCTTCGCCGAGGGCGATGCCGACGTCCTCCACCGTGTGGTGGGCGTCCACCTCGAGGTCCCCCTCGGCCGCCACCCGCAGGTCGAGGCCGCCGTGGCGGCCGAGCTGGCCGACCATGTGGTCGAAGAAGGGCAGGCCGGTGGCGACCGACGTGGTGCCCGTGCCGTCGAGGTCCACCGTGACCTCGACGGCCGTCTCCTTGGTGGACCGGCCGACCTCGGCCGTGCGGTGGTCGGCGGACGTCGGCGCAGTGCTCATCTCAGGCTCCGGTCAGGCTGGCGGTGAGGGCGGCGAGGAAGCGGTCGTTCTCGTCGGGGAGCCCCACCGTCACCCGCAGGCACCCGGTCAGCCCCGGCCAACCCGAACAGTCTCGCACGAGGACCGAGGCGGCGAGGAGCTCGGACCAGACCTCCCGGGCCGGCCGGTCGGTCGGGCGGAACAGGAGGAAGTTGGCGTCGGACGGCCACGTCTCGACGGG
Source organism: Acidimicrobiaceae bacterium (assembly GCA_027314705.1). GTDB lineage: Bacteria > Actinomycetota > Acidimicrobiia > Acidimicrobiales > RAAP-2 > Bog-756. The sequence continues at coordinate 15,559 of DAHVAJ010000126.1, read as the reverse complement.
CAGCCCCCCGAGGGCGGCGGCGACGCGGCCGCGCTCCTCGGTGACGAGGGCCACCCGGGCCTCCATCTCGGCCACGTGGCGCAGGGCGAGCACCCCGGCCAGCTGCTTGGCCGCGTCGAGGTGGTAGGGCAGGGCCACCAGCTCGCAGGCCCGGACGACGTCGGGGTCGGCCACCAGGTACCCGAGCCGGACCCCGGCCATCGACCACGTCTTGGAGAAGGTCCGCACCACCACGGTGCGCTCGGCGTCCGGTCCCCCGCCCCGCACGACGTCGAGGGCGCTGTGCGGGGCGAACTGGCCGTAGGCCTCGTCCACGACCACCAGCCCGGGGGCCAGGGCGGCCACCCGGGCGATCTCCTCGGGCGCGTCGGCCCGGCCGGTCGGGTTGTTCGGGGAACACAGGAAGGTGAGCACCGGGTCGGCCGCCCCGAGGACGCGGCCCACCTCGTCGAGGTCGAGGCGGAAGTCGCCGCGCCGTGCTCCGGCGGCCACCGCGGTGGCGGTGAGGCGGGCGATGTGGCGGTGCAGGGTGTACGTGGGCTCGAACAGGGCGGCGGTCCGCCCGGGACCGCCGTAGGCCAAGAGCAGGCACTGGAGGACCTCGTTGGAGCCGTTGGCGCAGAAGACCTGGTCGGGCGCGACCCCGTGCCGCTCGGCCAGGGCCTGCCGCAGTCCGGTGGCCGACCGGTCGGGATAGCGGTGGAAGGGGATCGCCGCCAGCCCGTCACGGAACTCCTCGACCCACGCCGGCGGAGGGGGCAGCGGGGACTCGTTGGTGTTGAGCCGGACCTCGACGTCGACCTGGGGCGAGTGGTAGCCCTCGAGGGCCCCCAGGTCGGGCCGGACCGCGGGCAGCGGCCGGGACGGGCCCGGCCCCCCTACCCCGGCCACCGCAGTCGCACCGAGTCGGCGTGGGCCGGCAGCCCCTCCGTCTCGGCCAGGGTGACGACGTGGGGCCCGAGCGTGCCCAGGGCGGTGGCGTCCAGCGACACGGCGTGGAGGTGCCGGCAGAAGTCGTCCACCCGGAGGGCGCTGGCGAACCGGGCCGTGCGGTTGGTGGGCAGCACGTGGTTGGGGCCGGCCAGGTAGTCACCCACGCTGGCCGGGGCGTTGACGCCGAGGAAGACCGCACCCGCCGCGGTGATGCGGTCGAGCAGGTCGACGGCGTCGTCCACCAGGAGCTCGAGGTGCTCGGGGGCGACGACGTTGGCCACCGCGCAGGCCGCGGCCGGACCGTCGACCAGCACGGCGTACCCGCCGGCGCCGAAGGTGGCGTCGAGGTCCGCCCGCCGGGGCGAGGCGGCCACGATGCGGTCCACGGCGGCGTCGACGGCGTCGGCCACCGCCTCGGACCAGGTGACCAGCCAGGCCAGGCCGTCCGGGCCGTGCTCGGCCTGGACCACCAGGTCCACGGCGGCCAGCTCGGGGGGCGTGTCCGGGCCCGCCACCACCACGACCTCGGAGGGACCGGCGAAGGCCGACGCCACCCCGACCACCCCCGACACCTGCCGCTTGGCCTCGGCCACGAAGCGGTTGCCCGGTCCCACGATGACGTCCACCGGTGCGATGGTCTCGGTTCCGTAGGCCATGGCCGCCACGGCCTGGGCCCCGCCCACCCGGTAGACCTCGGTCACGCCGGCCACGGCCGCCGCGGCCAGGCTGGCGTCGTCCACGCGGCCGTCCGGCCCGGGGGGCACGCACAGGACGATCTCCTCGACGCCGGCCACCTGGGCGGGGACGGCGCACATCAGCACGGTCGAGGGGTAGCGGGCCCGCCCACCGGGCGCGTAGCAGCCGGCCCGGGCCACCGGGCGCACCAGGTGGCGCACGGTCACGCCGTCCGAGGTGAAGTCGCCGGGCACCGGCGGGACCTCGTGGGCGTGGTAGGCGAGGATGCGGTCGTGCGCGACGTCGAGCGCCTCGGCCAGGGCCGGCGGCACCCGGTCGAGCGCGGCCCGGACCTCCCCGTCGGGGACGCGCAGGTCGTCGAGCTCGACACCGTCGAAGCGGGCGGTGAGCCGGCGCACCGCCCCGTCCCCGTGGGCCCGCACGTCGTCCAGGATGGCGGCGACCGCCGCGGACGAGCGGTCCTGCTCGTCGACGGGCCGGGGCAGGGCGTCGGCCAGGGCCCGGCGGTCGCCGGAGAAGCCGCGGAGGTCGAGTCGGGCGAGGGCCATGGCCGATCGATGCTACCGGACGTCCGGCCCGGTCCCCACGGTCCGGGTCGGCGGGGGCCGGTGCAATGATCGTCCCATGCCCGCCTCCCCCGCCGAGCTCTCCTCCCTGGCCACCGCCCTCGACGAGCTGACCCGTCGGGTCACCGTCCACGCCGAGGCCGCCCACGCCTCGAAGGACGAGGAGACGGCCCGGGAGCTCTTCGCCGTCGAACGGGCCCTCACCGGGGCCAACCGGCGCCTGGCCCGGCTGACCGTGGGGCGGGGGCGCCGCTGACCGCCGCCGGAACCCCGTCCGGACGCGGCGAAGGCACCCCGGAGGGTGCCTTCGCGCGAGCGGGTCGGGCGGCGGATCCCGAGCACCGCTCAGCGGAACCAGTTGGCGGGAACCGGTTCCGAGCACTCTAGGACATCACGTTTTCCGGGCGAATACCAGTCAGCGAACGGCAGAATGTGCCGGCGATCGCCCGTTGGCGGCCCCCATCAGCGGGCGCACCGGTCCTGAACTGCGGACTCAGCGGGGCGTTGCCGGACGGACCGTTGCTCGCGGCGCGACGACCGGGCCCGGGGCCGACGGGCACAGGTCGGCCAGGACGCAGGAGGTGCACCGGGGCGAGCGGGCCCGGCAGGTGGCCCGCCCGTGGAGGATGAGCCGCAGGCTGAACGTGCCCCGGCGGGCCGGAGGGATCATGGTGCCGAGTTCGGCCTCCACCTTCACCGGGTCGGTCTCCTCGGTGAGGCCCAGCCGACGCGCCAGGCGCAGCACGTGGGTGTCGACCGGCAGGCCCGGCAGCCCGAAGGCCACGCTGCGGACCACGTTGGCCGTCTTGCGCCCGACACCGGGGAGGGTCACCAGGTCGTCGAGGCGCTCGGGCACCTCGCCCCCGTAGCGCTCGACCACGCCCCGGGCCATGCCGATCAGGTGGCGCGCCTTGCTCCGGTAGAAGCCGGTGGGCCGGACCAGCGCCTCGACCTCCTCGGGCACGGCGGCGGCCAGGGCGGCGGCGTCCGGGTACCGGGCGAACAGGGCCGGGGTGGTCCGGTTGACCCGCTCGTCGGTGCACTGGGCCGAGAGGATGGTGGCGCAGAGCAGTGCGAAGGCGTCGGCACGGTCGAGGGCGCACAGCGATGCGGCCGTGCCCGGAAAGCACGCCTCGAGCCGCACGTCGACCGCCCGGGCGCGGCCGGCCGGGGTGCGGGGTCGGGCCATGGCCGGAGACTACCGGTAGGTTCTCGGCCATGGAGGGCCCGGCCGTGGACGTCGTCACTGCGCCCCGCGGCGCCGACCGTGCCGCCATCGAGGCCTTCCTCGACGCCGTGGCCGCGGCCACGGGCCGCCCCCCGCTCACCGAGGCCCGCCGGAACGCCCTGGCCCGGGCCGGGGCCGGGGCCGCCGGCCGGGGAGGACGGCTGGTGGGCCTCGGCGTCCGTGCCGGCGCCCCCGGACCCGACGGCCGGTCCCCGATGGTGGGGTACGCCCAAGTCGACGTGGCCGGGGACGCCGGCCCCTGGGCCGTCGAACTGGCCGTCGCCCCCGGGGCGGGGCCGGCGGTGGCCGACGCCCTGCTCGACCGGGCCGTCGCCGAGGTGGCCGCGGCCGGAGGGGGCACGCTGCGGCTCTGGGTCTCGGCCGCCACCGCCGTCGACGACGCCCGGGCCGTCGCCCACGGCTTCGTCCCCGAGCGCGACCTGCTCCAGATGCGCTGCGCCCTGCCCCTCCCCCCCGGCGGGCCCGAGGCGGTGGCCGGCGGGATCCTCCGACCCTTCCGCCCGGGCCGGGACGAGACGGCCTGGCTGGCCCTCAACAACCGGGCCTTCGCCGGCCACCCCGAGCAGGGCCACTGGGACGCCGCCACCCTGGCCGACCGCCAACGGGCGCCGTGGTTCGACCCCGACGGCTTCCTCCTGCTCGAGGAGGACGGGCGCCTCACCGGCTGGTGCTGGACGAAGATCCACGCCGAGACCTCCCCGCCGGTGGGCGAGATCTACGTCATCGGGGTGGACCCGGAGGCCCAGGGCGGCGGCCGGGGCCGGTACCTCACCCGGGCCGGCTTCGCCTGGCTGTCCGGGCGCGGCCTGCGCCGGGGGATGCTCTACGTCGACGCCGCCAACTCCTCGGCCGTGGCCCTCTACCGCTCCCTGGGCATGACCGTCGACCACGTCGACCGGGCCTACCTGACCGAGGTGGCCGAGGCCGCCGCCTGAGCCCCCGGCGGCGGCCCCCCTCCGTCGTGCGCCGACGGCCTACGGCCCCGCTCCGTCGTGCCGGACCCCGGCCGCGTACGCCTCGAACCACGTGAGCGCGTCGGGATCGGCCAGCGAGCTACGGCTGGCCACGGCGTCCGCGGGCGCTCCGCCCAGGAGGCGCTTCACCGGCACCTCGAGCTTCTTGCCGGAGAGCGTCCGCGGTATCGACGGCACCTGCTCGATCACGTCGGGGACGTGGCGCGGCGACAGCTCGGTCCGCAGCGCGCCGGTGATCTGGCGGCGCAGGTCGTCGTCGAGCACGCCACCGGGTCCGAGGGCCACGAACAGCACGAGCCGGCCCATGGCGTCGTCGGGATCGTCGTCGAGGTGCACGACCAGCGAGTCGCTGACCCGGGGGAGCTCCTCCACGACGGCGTAGAAGTCCGAGGTGCCCAGGCGCACGCCACCCCGGTTGAGGGTGGCGTCGGACCGACCCGACAGCACGCACGCGCCGTCGTCCGTGAACGTGATCCAGTCGCCGTGGCGCCACACCCCCGGGAAGTCGGCGAAGTACGCGGCCCGCAGCTTCGATCCGTCGGCATCGCCCCAGAACCCGACCGGCATCGACGGCATCGGCTCGGTGATCACCAGCTCCCCCTGGACCCCCGGAGGGCACGGCCGGCCGTCGGCGTCGAAGGCCTCGGCGGCGATCCCGAGCATCCGGCACGGGATCTCGCCTGCCCGCACGGGGAGCAGGGGGACCGCGCCCACGAACGGCGCGCACACGTCGGTCCCACCGCTCACCGAGCAGGGCTGCACGTGCCCTCCCAGCGCCTCCCGGATCCACCGGAATCCGTCGGGCGGCAGCGGCGAGCCGGTCGAGCCCACGGACCGGAGGCGGTGCGGAGGCGGCTGCACCCCCGCCTTGCGCGACGCCATGATGAAGGGCGCGCTCACCCCGAAGACGTCGAGCTCGGCCTCCGCGGCGAGCCGCCACAGGGTCGTGAGGTCGGGGTACCCGGGGTCGCCGTCGAAGAGCAGGAGCGTGGCGCCGACGAGCAGGCCACTGACCAGGAGGTTCCACATCATCCACCCGGTGGTCGTGAACCAGCTGAACCGGTCTCCGGCCGCGAGGTCGTGGTGCAGCGCCAGGGTCTTCAGGTGCTCCACCACGATGCCGCCGTGCCCGTGCACGATGGCCTTGGGCAGCCCGGTCGTTCCCGAGCTGTAGAGCACGTAGAGCGGATGGGCGAAGGGCACCGGCTCGAACTCGAGCGGTTGGTGCTCCGCCACCAGGGCGCTCCAGTCGTCGGCGCCCGTCCCGAGGTAGCGCAGCCGCACGGTGTGCTCGAGCGTCGGCAACGCCCCTTCGATCACCCGAACCTCGTCGCCGCGATCGACCACCCGCTCGCCGTAGCGGTACCCGTCGACCGCCAGCAGCACCTTGGGCTCGATCTGTGCGAAGCGGTCGACCACGGAGCGGGTGCCGAACTCGGGCGCGCACGACGACCAGGTCGCCCCCAGGCTGGCCGTCGCCGCCATGGCGACCAGCGTCTCGGGGATGTTCGGCAGGTAGGCGCAGACGACGTCGCCCCGACCGACGCCGAGGCGGCGCAGGCCCGCCCGGCAGCGTGCCGTGGCGTCGGCGAGCTCCGACCAGGTGAGCTCGCTGGCGTCGCGGGTCTGGCTCCGCGCCACGACGGCGACCTCATCGGGCCGCTCGACCGCCCGGGCCAGCGCGTGGTCGGCCCAGTTGAGCGTGGCCCCGGGGAACCAGACCGCACCCGGCATGGTCCGCTCGGCCAGCACCGCTTCCGGCGCGGCGCGCCACCGCACGCCGATCCATTCGGTGAAGGATCCCCAGAACCCCTCCAGATCGTCGACCGACCACCGCCAGAGTTCTGCGTACCCGTCGACGTCCAGCCCCCGGGTGGCGCGGAGCCACGCCAGGAAGTGGCCGACACGGCTGGTCTGCGCCACGTCCAGCGGCGGCGTCCACACCACCTCGCCCCGAGCCACGTTCGCTCCCTCCACCGACGTCGGCGTCGTCCACGGCGCCCCCGGGCGACCATGGTGGCACATCGCCCGTCCTCCCCCGCCGTACCCGGCGCCGCCGCCCCGACCGGGCCCGCCGTCGAGGAGGGTCGAGACCGGGTCGGCGGCGGGCGGTCAGCTGACCGGAAGGCCGAGGCCCCGGGCGATGATGAGGCGCTGGATCTCGCTGGTGCCCTCGCCGATCTCCAGGATCTTGGCATCGCGGTAGAAGCGGGCGACCGGGTTCTCCTCCATGAAGCCCATCCCGCCGAAGACCTGGGTGGCGACCCGCGTCGCGCCCACCGCGGCCTCGGTCGCGTACACCTTGGCGATGGCGGCCGCCCGCGAGGTGGGACGTCCCTCGTCCTTGAGCCAGGCCGCCTTGTAGGTGAGCACGGTGGCCGCCTCGATGCTGACCTCGAGGTCGGCGAGGGCGAAGGCGATCGCCTGGTTGCGTCCGATCGGTGCGCCGAAGGCGGTGCGGTGCTTGGCGTAGTCGACGGCTGCGTCCCGGCATGCCCGGGCGCACCCGACGGCCAGCGCCGAGATGGCGATCCTCCCGTCGTCGAGGATGGAGAGGAAGTTGCGGAACCCGGCACCGGCATCGCCGAGCCGGTGCTCGTCGGGTACGAAGCAGTCGGCCAGCGTGAGTCCGTGGGTGTCGCTGGCGTGCCAGCCGAGCTTCCGGTAGGCCGGCTCGACGATGAGCCCCGCGGAGCCGGAGGGGACGAGATAGGCGGAGATCCCGCCGTCTTCGTCGCGCGCCGTCACCGTCACCACCGACGTGATCGACGATCCCGAGTTGGTGATGAAGGCCTTGGCGCCCGACAGCGACCACCCCCCCTCGGTCCGGCGCGCCGTGGTCTTGGTGCCCCCGGCGTCACTCCCGCCGTCGGGCTCGGTCAGCCCGAAGGCGCCGAGGCGGCGGCCGGCGACCAGGTCGGGCAGCCACGTCTGCCGCTGGGCGTCCGAACCGAAGCGGTAGATCGGGTTGGCACCGAGCCCCACGCCGGCCGAGAGGGTGATGCCCATCGACTGGTCGACGCGCCCGATCTCCTCGATGGCCACGCACAGCGACGCGAAGTCGCCACCGGAGCCGCCCCACTCCTCGGGGAAGATCAGCCCGAAGAGCCCGAGATCCCCCAGGGCGTGGACGACCTCGACCGGGAAGTGGCGGGCCTCGTCCCACGCCGCCGCGTGCGGTGCGATCTCGGCGACCGCGAAGTCCCGCACCACCGCGCGGAACGCCTCGTGCTCGGCGCTCAGCTCAAACGCCATCGTCGACCCCTTCCAGTTCCACCACCACCTGACCGAGGACCACCTGGTCGCCGACGTCGACCCCGAGGGTCGCCACCCGCCCCGGCCGGGACGCTCGGAGCGCGTGCTCCATCTTCATGGCCTCCACCACCACCAGGGTCGCTCCGGCCTCGACCCGTTCACCCGGGTGGACCAGCACGGCGGTCACCGCGCCCGGCAGGGGCGACGCGACGTGACGGGCGGCGTCGGGGGCGGACTCGCCCAGCACGGCCTCCGGCTCGGCGAGGAACCACGCCGACCCGTCACGTCCGAGCCAGACCCCTTCGGCCACCCGGGCCGCGCCGTAGTGGCGCGCCGTGCCGTCGACGACCGCCGACGCCCTGCCGTCCCGGAGGTCCAGCCCCACGAGGTGCCGGCGCCCGTCGCCGTCGAGCTCGACCGACCAGCCCCCGGCCGTCTGCTCGAGGTGGGCCACCACCGGCCGGCCGCGCCACTCCGCCACCCAGCGGGATCGGCACCGACCGCCGATCCGCCAGCCCGAGAGGTCCCACACGCCCTCTGGTCGCGCCGACGTGAGGAGGGCCACGACGGCCCCGGCGGCGAGATCGCCGGCCTCGGGGTCGCCCCGGGGGAGCTCGGGGGCGAGCCGCTCGACCAGACCGGTGTCGATCTCCCCGGCCTGGACCGGCTCCGTCGCCAGCAGCGCCCTGAGGAAGCCGGTGTTGGTGGTGACCCCGAGGATCTCGGTGCTGGCGAGCGCCCGGTCGAGTCGCCGCAGCGCCGAGGGGCGGTCGGGGGCCCACGTCACGACCTTCGCCAACAGGGGATCGAACGCCGGGCCGACGAACGTCCCCTCGCTGAGGCCCGACTCCACCCGGGCGAGGTCGGCGGCGGGCTCGCGCAGCCGGACGATCCGTCCACCGGTGGGGAGGAATCCCGACCACGGGTCCTCCGCGTAGATGCGCGCCTCCACGGCGTGGCCCCGCGGCACCAGGGTCTCCTGGTCGATCGAGAGGGCCTCGCCCGCAGCCACCCGGAGCTGGAGCTCGACCAGATCGACGCCCCACACCTCCTCGGTCACCGGGTGTTCGACCTGGAGCCGGGCGTTCATCTCCATGAAGTAGGCCTCGTCGGGATCGTGCGCATTGACGAGGAACTCGACGGTTCCGGCGTTGACGTAGCCGCCGGCCTGGGCCACCCGGACGGCCATGCCCCCGAGTCGGGCCCGTTGCCCGTCGTCGAGGAGGGGCGAGGGCGACTCCTCGACGATCTTCTGGTGCCTGCGTTGGAGGCTGCACTCCCGCTCGCCGAGGTGGACGACGGACCCGTGGGCATCGGCCACGACCTGGACCTCGAGGTGGCGGGCGGCCGGCAGGTACCGCTCGACGAAGAGCGTCCCGTCACCGAAGGCGGCGACGGCCTCGCGGCGGGCCGAGGCGATCTGCTCGCCGAGGCCGGCGCCGTCGTCGGCCAGGCGCATCCCCTTGCCCCCGCCGCCCGCCGAGGGCTTGAGCAGGACCGGGAAGCCGACCTCGTGGGCCGCCGCGGTCAACTCGGCGTCGCTCAGCCCCGCCACGGTCCGGCCCGGCACCGTCGGGATCCCGGCCGCGGCCACCGTCTGCTTGGCCCGGATCTTGTCGCCCATGAGCTCGATCGCCGACGCCGGCGGGCCGACGAAGACCACGTCGGCGGCCTCGCACGCCCGCGCCAGGCCGGGTGCCTCCGAGAGGAATCCGTAGCCCGGGTGGAGCGCCTCGGCACCCACCCGGACGGCTGCGTCGAGGATCCGATCCACGCTGAGGTAGCTCTCGGCCAGCGAACCGGGGCCGATCCGGACGGCCAGGTCGGCCAGGCCCACGTGGCGCGAGCCGGCGTCGACGTCCGAGTAGACGGCGATCGAGCGGATCCCCATGCGGCGGAGGGTGCGGATGATCCTGACCGCGATCTCGCCACGGTTGGCCACGAGGACGGAGGAGAACATCGTCACATCCTGAACACGCCGTAGCGGACGTCCTGGAGCGGGGCGCATCCCGCCGCGGCCAGACCCAGCCCCAGGACACGGCGCGTGTCCGCCGGGTCGATGACGCCGTCGTCCCACAGACGCGCCGTCGAGTAGTACGGGCTGCCTTGGGCATCATAGGAGGCACGGACCTCCTCGGTGAGGCGCTCGCGCTCGCCCGGCTCCCAGCGAATGCCCTGTGCGGCGAGTTGATCGTCCCGGATGGTCGTCAGCACCGCGGCCGCCTGGTCGCCGCCCATGACCGAGATCCGCGCGTTCGGCCACATCCAGAGGAACCGGGGCGCGTAGGCACGTCCGCACATCGAGTAGTTCCCCGCCCCGAACGAGCCTCCGACCACGACGGTGAACTTGGGGACCCTGGCGCAGGCCACCGCGGTCACCATCTTCGCCCCGTGCTTGGCGATGCCACCCGCCTCGTAGTCGCGCCCGACCATGAACCCGGTGATGTTCTGCAGGAAGAGCAGGGGGACCCGGCGCTGGTCGCAGAGCTCGATGAAGTGGGCCCCCTTCATCGCCGACTCGGAGAACAGCACGCCGTTGTTGGCCACGATGCCGACCGGATGTCCCCAGATCGACGCGAAGCCGGTGACCAGCGTCACGCCGTAGCCGGCCTTGAACTCGGCGAACCGGCTTCCGTCGACGATGCGGGCGATGATCTCCCTGCAGTCGTAGGGGACCCGCGGGTTGGCCGAGACCACCCCGGAGAGCTGCGAGGGATCGACCGACGGGTCTTCGACGGTGGCGACCGCCCAGGGCGGGTCCGGCTGGGGCGGTGTCGTGCCCACGATGGTGCGGACGAGTTCGAGGGCGTGGGCGTCGTCCCGGGCGAGGTGGTCGGCGACCCCCGAGACGGTGGCGTGCATCTCGCCGCCGCCCAGGTCCTCCGCCGAGACGACCTCGCCGGTCGCGGCCTTCACCAGGGGCGGCCCGCCGAGGAAGATCGTGCCCTGCTCGGCGACGATCACCGCCTCGTCGCTCATGGCCGGCACGTAGGCGCCGCCCGCGGTGCACGATCCGAGCACGGCGGCGACCTGGGGGATGCCCGCGGCGGACATCCGGGCCTGGTTGTAGAAGATGCGCCCGAAGTGGTCCCGGTCGGGGAAGACCTCGTCCTGGAGCGGCAGGAACGCACCCCCCGAGTCGACGAGGTAGATGCAGGGCAGGTGGTTCTCCTGGGCCACCTCCTGGGCCCGGAGGTGCTTCTTGACGGTCATCGGCCGATAGGTCCCGCCCTTGACCGTGGCGTCGTTGGCCACCACCACGCAGGTGCGACCGCTGACGCGCCCGACGCCGGTGATGATGCCGGCGCCCCCGGGCTCGTCGCCGTAGATCCCCAGCCCCGCGAGGGCCGAGAGCTCGAGGAACGGCGTCTGCGGGTCCACGAGCGCGTCCACCCGTTCGCGGGCGGTCATCTTGCCCCGCTCGCGGTGACGCCGCACCATGGCGTCGGACGCGTCCCGGTCGCGGCGGTCGAGCTCGCCCCGCAGCGTGTCGACCAGGGTGGCCATGGTTGCCTCGTTCTCCCGGAAGTCGGCGGTCGCCGGGTCGATCGCACTCCTCAGACGCGGTGCTCCCATGGACCACACAACCTAGTCGGCACGTGGGCGGGCCCCCGGGGCCCGTAGGCTGTCGGCATGGCCGCCTGCACCGTCAGGGACTGCGGACCCCGGGACGGGCTGCAGCCGCTCGCGCCCCTGGCGCCGGGGGTCCGCGCCGAGCTCGCCCGGCGGCTGGTGGCCAGCGGCGTGGCGCACGTCGAGGTCGCCTCCTTCGTCCGGCCCGAGGCGGTGCCGGCGATGGCCGGCGGGGACGAGGTCCTCGCCGAACTCGGCCCCGGCACGGCGTGGTGGGTCCTCGTGCCGAACGCCCGAGGGGCGGAACTGGCCGCGGCCGCCGGCGCCGAGCAGCTGACCGTCACCGTCTCCGCCTCCGAGGGCTACAGCCGCAAGAACACCAGGCGGAGCATCGCCGAGTCCCTGGCCGAGTTCGACCGGATCCGGTCGCGGGTGCCCACGGCGACGCTCGACGCCGTCATCTCCTGCTGCTTCGGCTCGCCGTTCGACGTGATCACCCCGGGCGCGGTGGCCGGGCTCGTGGTCTCGCTGCGGGCCGCCGGGGCCGACCGGATCACGCTGGCCGACACCACCGGCACCGCGTCGCCGGCCCGGATCGAGCGCGTGCTCGACCTGGCCGGGACCGATCTCGGGCTCCACCTCCACGACAGCCGGGGCACGGCGCTCGTCAACGCCTATGCCGCGTGGCTCGCCGGGGTCACCCGGTTCGACACCTCGATCGGCGGCCTGGGGGGCTCGCCCTTCGCCCCCGGTGCGGGCGGGAACCTGGCCACCGAGGAGCTCGTGCTGCTCCTGGAGGAACTGGGCGCCTCCACCGGCATCGACCTCCTCGACCTGCTCGTGACCGGCCGGTGGCTGGCCTCCCGGATCGGTGCACCGCTGCCGAGCAGGGTCGCCGCCGCCGGGCGGTTGGACGACTGGTCGGCCACCCCGGCCACCCCGGCCACCCCGACGGGGCCGGCGTCACCGTGAGCCGACGAGGTGGCCGATGGTGTAGGTCACCCCGGCCGCCGCACCGGAGACGAGCAGCTGTCGCGTGGCCGACCAGGCCCAGGAGCGGCCGGTGAAGAGCGAGAGGGCGGCACCGACCGTGAACGAGCCGACCGCCCCGAGGCCCACCGACCAGAGGGTGGCCGTCGTGCCGGTGGCGACGAACCACGGCAGCAGCGGGATCATCGCCCCGAGGGCGAAGGTGACGAACGAGACCACGGCGGCCTGGAGCGGGTCGCCGGTGGCGCCGGGGACGAAGCCGAGCTCCTCGCGGGCGTGGGTCTCGAGCGCCAGGTCGGGCTCGCGCATCATGCGGGTGGAGAGCTCCTCGGCCATGTCGAGGTCGAGGCCGCGGCTCCGGTAGATGGCGGCGAGCTCGCGGCGCTCCTCCTCGGGGTCGCGCTGGATGGCGCTCCGCTCGATCTCGAGCTCGCGCTCCATGAGTTCGGACTGGGCCCGCATGGAGATGTACTCCCCCGTGGCCATGGAGAACGCGCCGCCGATCAGGCCGGCCACGCCGGCCAGCCGGACGGCCGCCGCCGGGGAGTGGGCACCGGCCACGCCGAGGATGAGGGCCACGTTCGAGACCAGCCCGTCGCTGATGCCGAAGACGGCGGCCCGGGCACCTCCGGAGTTGACGTTGCGGTGCTGGTGCTCGTCGTCCACGCCGCCGATGGTACCCACCGCCCGCACGCAGGTGGTCGTCCACCGGCCGGGTCCCGTAGTCTCGGGGCCATGGCAACCACCGTGCACGGCATCGACCGCTTCAAGGAGCTCGTGGGCACCCACCTCGGGTGGAGCGAGTGGCACCGCATCGACCAGGCCCAGGTCGACCGCTTCGCCGACGCCACCGGGGACCACCAGTGGATCCACGTCGACCCCGAGCGGGCCAAGGCCGGGCCCTTCGGCGGGCCCATCGCCCACGGCTACCTGACCCTCTCGCTGGCCCCCGTCCTCCTGGGCGAGGTCCTGACCGTGGAGGGGACCACCATGGGGGTCAACTACGGCTGCAACAAGGTGCGCTTCCCCGCCCCCGTGCCCGTCGGGTCCAACCTCCGGATGGGGGTGGCGGTGGCCGGGGTCGAGGACGTGGCCGGCGGCGTCCAGGTCATGCTCGACCTGACCCTGGAGACCGAGGGGGCGGCCAAGCCGAGCTGCGTGGCCCAGGTGGTCTTCCGCTACTACGCCTGACGGACCCGGGGTCCCGGCCGGGTCCCCGGGTCCGCTCGCACCATGCGAGCGATTACTCTGAGAGTATGACCACCGAGCGGTCGTCGGACGAGCTGCGGGTGGAGGAGGTCGCCGCCCGGGCCAGCGTCTCGGTCGACACCGTCCGCTACTACCAGAGCAAGGGCCTGCTCGACCCGCCCCGGCGCGCGGGCCGCATCGCCTGGTACGGCGGCCACCACCTCGAACGCCTGGCCCGCATCCGCGACCTCCAGCAGCGCGGCTTCACCCTGGCGACCATCGCCCGCCTGCTCTCGGGAGAGCTCGACGCCGCCGACGAGGCCCTCCTCGCCGAGCTGACCGGTCCCTCCCCCACCCCGGTGGCGCCGGCGGCCGAGCGAGGGCCGGGGTCGGACACCGGGGCACCCGCCACCTACACGCTCGCCGAACTGGCCCGGGCCACCGGCGTTCCCCTGGCCCTCCTCAAGGCCCTGGAGGCCGAGGGGCTGCTCGTCCCCCGCCGGATCGGCACCCGGACCTGCTACACCGACGAGGACATCGCCGTGTCCCGGGCCGGGCTCCTGGTGCTCGAGTGGGGCGTCCCCCTCACCGACCTGCTGGAACTGGCCCGACGGCACAACCGGGCCACCGAGGCGGTGGCCACCGGTGCCGTCGAGCTCTTCTCGCACCACGTGCGCGAGCCGCTCCGCCAGGGGGTGACACCCGACGCCCTCGCCCACGGCCCGGCCGCCGGGCCCGGCGGGACGGCCGACCCGGCCGTGGACCGGCTCCTGCAGGCCTATGCCGAGCTGCTGCCGGCGGTCACCACGCTCGTCGCCCACCACTTCGCCCGCACCCTCGTCCGGGTGGCCCTGGACCACGTCGAACAGGTCGGCACCGAGGCCGAGCGCCACGCCGTGTTCGAGCGCCTCGCCGGGGACACCTCCCCGCCGGCGGCACGGGCGGGCACCCGGTGAGCGGCGCCGTCCCGGCCGGGTCCCCGGGGCCCGGCGCCCTGGAGGCGGCGGCCCGGGCCCGCCACGCCGACCTCCCGGTGGGCGACGAGAAGACCGCGCTGGTGCGGTCGATGTTCGACACCATCGCCCCTCGCTACGACCTGGTCAACCGGACCATGACCTTCGGCCTCGACGTGCGGTGGCGGCGGCGGGCCCTCGGCGCGCTGGCCCTCCCGGCCGGCTCGACCGTCCTGGACCTGGCCTGCGGCACCGGCGACTTCCTGAGGCTCCTGGCCGCGGACGGCTTCCGCCCGGTCGGCGCCGACCTGTCCTGGGGCATGCTGGCCGCCAACCGCACCGGCGCCCCCCTGGCCCAGGCCGACGGCGCCGCCCTGCCCCTGGCCACCGGCACGGTGGACGGGGTCACCTGCGGGTACGCCCTGCGCAACTTCACCGATCTGGCCGCCGTACTGGGCGAGCTCGGCCGGGTGGTGCGCCCGGGCGGACGGATCAGCCTGCTCGAGGTGGCCGAGCCCGACGGCGGCCTCCTCCGCCTGGGCCACCGCATCTGGTTCCGGCGGGTCGTGCCCGTCATCGGCGGGCTGCTCTCCGACCCCGCCGCCTACCGCTACCTGCCCCGCTCCACCGCCTACCTGCCCTCCGCCGACGAGCTGCGCCGGCTCCTGGTCGACGCCGGCTTCTCCTCGGTCAACCGCCGGACCCTCTCGGGCGGGCTCAGCCAGCTCCTCACCGCCACCCGGAGCGGGCGGCCGTGACCGCCGCCGTCCGCATCGCCCTGCCCCCGGGCCCGGACCTCGACCCCTACGCCCTGGCCGGACCCACCGGTGCGGTGCTCGTGGCCGAGGACCGGGTCCTGGTCGGCCTGGGCACCGCCCGCACCGTGGTGCTGCCCGCCGGGCCCGGGGCCGCGGGGGCGGCCGACGCCGTGGTGGCCGGGCTGGCCGGGCTGGCCTGCGTCGACCATCTGGCCGGGGAGGCCGGCAGCCACCCGGTGGTCGCCCTCGGCTCCCTCCCCTTCGCCCCGCACGACGCCGGCGGACTGGTCGTCCCCCGGGTGCTCTACTGCCGGGAGCCCGACGGCCGCCGGTGGGTGACCGTGGCCGGGGACGACCCCGCCGCGCTGCCCGGCCCCGACGACGCCGCCGCCGTGCGCCGGCGCCTGGACCGGCGCGCCGCCCG
>DAHVAJ010000118.1 GCA_027314705.1 Acidimicrobiaceae bacterium | reverse complement strand
GGGTCTCGATGCCCTCGGCGATGACCGAGGCGTTGTAGGCGTCGAGACCGAAGGTGAGGAGCGCCCGTCCGAGGGCCCGTCGCGCCGGGTCCTTGTCGATCCCCCGGGTCAGACCGATGTCGAGCTTGATCACGTCGGGTTGGAGATTGAGGATGTGCTGGAGGCTGGCGAACCCCGAGCCGGCGTCGTCGACGGCCAGGCGCACCCCCTTCGAGCGCACGTCCTCGATGCTCCGGCCGAGCAGCTGGTAGTCGCCCACCGGAGTGTGCTCGGTCAACTCGATGACGATGCGCTCGGCGGGCACGCCGTCGAGCGCGTCCAGGAACTGCTCGGACATGACGGTCTCGACGGACGCGTTCAGCGACAGGTAGAGGTTCGCCGGGATCAGGTGGAGCCGTTCGATGGCCGCCTCCAGGGCGGAGAGCTCGAGTTCGACCCCGAGGCCCACCGAGGCCGCCTCGGCGAACCACCGGTCGGGCGCGCGCACGGGGAGGTGGCCGAACCGGGACAACGCCTCGGCACCGATCGCCTGGCCACTGCGCAGGTCGACGATGGGCTGGAAGTGGGTCTCGAACGACCGGTTGACGATGGCGTGACGGATCAGCTTCTCCGTCTCTTCGCGCACCTCCTCGGCCTCCACGATCTGCCGTACGGCATCGCGGTCGGCACGCGCCGCCCGTCGGGCCGACGCCCCGGCCAGGCCCAGGCCGCGCACACGCCTGATCCTCCTCGGGATGAAGAGGTCGTCGCCCAGGGGAGTCGACTTCGTCGCCTTCGCCATGCCATGCACTTCTCTCGCTGTCGCGCTCATCCGCACTTCGGAGGCAGCGCTCGGGCCACGCTCCGCGACACGACCCTTTCCGTATCGTCACCTCCCCGGCCGACCTTGAGAGCGCACCAGGTCCCGCACGTCGGCCCAGCCGAAGCCCACCGCCTCCCCGACGACCCGGCGGGCCGCCGGGTCGACCAGCACGAAGAACGGGTACCCGCCGACCCGGTAGTCGTCCCACGCCCGCTCCGAGAGGACGACCTCCACCTCGGGCACGCCCGCAGCCAGGCGGGCCACCTCGTCGACGTCCACCGCCCCGGGGCCGCGGGTGACCACGACCACCGTGGCCTCGGCCAGCACGTCGGCCGCCTCCCCGCCGTCGGGTCCCCCCGCACCGGCCCAGAAGGCCCGACAGCCGTCGCACCGGGTGGCCAGGAAGGCCAGGAGCAGCGGCCGGCCGGCCGCGTCCAGACGCACCTCCACCGGGGTGCCGTCGGGACGCACCCCGGCGAGGTCGGCCGCCGGCCACGTCGGGCCCGGGGACGGGCCGGTGGGCACGGGCCGCAGCCCGGCCACGAAGGACGGATCGGCGAACGGGTCGTCCGGCGTCACGGCGGGGCTCCTCAGGCCGGGTCGGCCGCCCCCGGCCCGCGCACCTCGACGGCGTTGCCGTGGCCGCACCACCGGCACGACACCTCCTCGACCGACTCCTCGAGCACCTCGACGTCCTCGACCTCGAGGTCACCCCCCACGGTGAAGTGGTGGAAGGCCCGGGTCCGCCGGGTGGTGGTGACGTCGAACCGGGTGAGGTTTCCGCACGCCGTGCAGCGGTAGCGGAGTACGTCCGAGGCGGTGGTGGTCGACGGGTCCGGGGTCACGGGCCCACGGTAGTCGGCCGCCGCGCCGGCGGCGGTCTACGCCCCGGCCGCCTCGGCGGCCGCCGCCTCCCGCGTGGTGCGCACGAACGCCTCGAGCACGTCGGCGGCCCGCCCGCTGTCGATGACCTCGGCGGCCAGGGCGATGCCGGCCACCAGGTCCGGCACCCGGCCCACCACGACGAGGGCGGCCCCGGCGTTGAGCAGCGAGACGTCCCGGTGGGCCGACGGCTCACCGCCCACCACCCGCCGGATGGCCTCGGCGTTGTAGGCGGCGTCGCCACCCCGCAGGTCGTCGAGCGTGGCCCGGGCGAGGCCCAGGCCGGCCGGGTCCACCCGGTAGGCGGTCACCGTGACCTCGCCGTCGGGTCCGGGTGCGGTCGGATCGCGCACCAGCTCGTGCACGGTCGACGGCCCGGTCGTGGAGAGCTCGTCGAGGCCGTCGTCGCCGTGGACCACCATGGCCCGTCGCGCACCGTTGGCCGCCAGCACGCCGAGCATCTTGTCGGCCATGGCCGGGTCGCTCACCCCGACGACCTGGTACCGGGCGCGAGCCGGGTTGGCCAGCGGGCCCAGGAAATTGAACACGGTCGGGATCCCGAGCTCCTTGCGCACCGGGCCGGCGTGGCGCATGGCCGGGTGGAAGCGGGGCGCGAAGCAGAAGCCGACCCCGACCTCGTCGATGCACCGGGCCACCCCGTCCGGCCCCAGGTCGGCCACGGCGCCGAGGGCCTCGAGCACGTCGGCGGCCCCCACCGCCGACGACGACGCCCGGCCACCGTGCTTGCACACCTTGGCCCCGGTGGCCGCCACCACCAACGAGGCGATGGTCGAGACGTTGATGCTGCGGAGCCGGTCGCCGCCGGTGCCGCAGGTGTCGACCACCTCGGTGCCCGGGGGCAGCTCGAGCGGCAGGGCGTGGGCGACCATGGCCCGAACGAAGCCGGTCATCTCGGCCACCGATTCGCCCTTGGCCCGCAGGGCCACGGCCAGGGCGGCGATCTGGGCGGGCGTGGCTGCGCCGGCCAGCACCTCGCCGAGCACGCACTCGGCCTCGGCCACCTCGAGGGAGCGGCCGCCGAGGAGCCGGGAGAGGACCCCCGGCCACCGACCGAGCGCCTCGAACCCGCCCGGTCCCGCGGCGGTCGTCATGGCGTCAGTCCCACCACAGGTCGCGGCCGAGCACGCCCCGGGCGATGAGGCCGAGCTGCACCTGGGAGGTCCCTTCGACAATGGTCAGCTGGCGGGCGTCCCGGTACCAGAGCTCGGTGGGATGGTCCTCCATGTAGCCGGCCGCCCCGAGGAGCTGCACGGCGAGGCCGGAGGCCCGCACGGCCAGCTCGGTGGCGTGGTACTTGGCCATCGACAGGAAGGGCACGTACTCCTTGGTGAACTTGCCCTGGTCGGCGAGCCAGGCCGCCCGGTAGGTGAGCAGCCGGGCCGCCTCGATGTCCACGGCCAGCTTGGCGATCTCCCACTGGATGCCCTGGAACTCGGCGATGGTGTGGCCGAAGGCCTCCCGTCCCTCGACGTACTCGGTGGCGTACATGAGGGCCCCCTCGGCCAGCCCGATGCCGCGGGCGGCGACGATGGGCCGCATCGAGTTGAGCCCGAGCATGGCCAGCCGGAACCCACCCACCTCGCCGATGACGTTCTCGGCCGGGACGTGCACGTCCTCGAGCACCAGCTCGCCGGTGTCCACCCCGCGGACCCCCATCTTGTGGTCGGTCCGTCCGACCGACACACCGTCCCACGACCGCTCCACGACGAAGGCGGTGATGGCGTCGTGGCGGCGCGACGAGGGGTCGCCCGTCTTGGCGAAGACCGTGTACCAGTCGGCCTGGCACACGCCCGACATCCAGCACTTGGTCCCGGAGAGGACCCAGCCGCCGTCGTGGCCCGCCCGGGTGTCGGGCACGGCCCGGGCCCGCATCCCGGCCACGTCGCTGCCGGCCTGGGGCTCGGACAGGCCGAAGGCCGCCCGCTGGCTCCCCGAGGCGATGCCCGGCAGATAGCGGCGGCGCTGCTCCTCGTTGCCGGCGATGAGGACGGGGCCCGTGGGAAGGCGGGTGAGCAGGAGCATGAGGGCGGCGGTGTTGGAGTACTTGGCCACCTCCTCGATGGCGACGGTGAGCCCGAGGATGCCCGCGCCCGACCCGCCGTACTCGGTGGGCAGGCACAGGCCGAGCAGGTCGGCGCGGCGGAAGGCCTCGAAGAGGTCGGCCGGGTACTCGCCGGTGGTGTCGATCTCCCGGGCCCGGGGCCGGACCTTGTCCCGGGCGAGCTGGCGGACGGACTGCTGGAGGGCAGCGAGCTCGGGCGAGAGGTCGAAGTCCATGGTCGGGCAGGCTATCCGAGGGTGGGCGGGACCGTTCCCGGCCGACCGGCCTAGGATCCCACCCCGTGACCCCGCCCGGACTGCCCGCGCCCCCGCCCCTCGGGGCCTCGGCGCTGCCGGCCGGCACCTACGACGGCCAGGTCGTGGTGGTCACCGGCGGCGGCACCGGACTGGGCAAGGCCATCGCCTCCGAGTTCGGACGCCTGGGCGCCTCGGTGGCCGTCGTGAGCCGCGACGGGACCCACCGGGCCGCGGGGGTCGCCGCCGTCGAGGCGGCCGGGGGCACCGCCGTCGGCGTGCCCTGCGACATCCGCGAGGCCGAGGCCGTGGCCGACGCCTTCGCCGCCGTCGAGGCGCGCCTCGGACCGGTCGGTGCCCTGGTCAACAACGCCGCCGGCAACTTCCCGGCGCCGGCCGAGGACTTGAGCCCGAACGCCTGGCGCACCGTGGTCGACATCGTCTTGAACGGCACCTTCCTCTGCAGCCGGGAGTTCGCCCGGCGCACCATCCCGACCGGTCGGGGCGGCGCCATCGTCAACGTGGGCGCCTCCTACGCCTGGACCGGGGGCCCGGGCTTCGCCCACTCGGCGGCGGCCAAGGCGGGGGTGAAGAACCTGGTCGAGACCTTGGCCGTCGAGTGGGCCCCCTACGGCATCCGGGTCAACGGCCTCGTCCCCGGCCTCGTCCCCCACCCGGACGAGGTGGAGGCCATCGCCGCCGTGCCGGGCAAGTACGAGGACCAGGACGCCCGCGTCCCGGCCGGCCGGGTGGGCGAGCCCCGGGAGCTGGCCTGGGCCGCCACCTACCTGTGCTCGCCCTACGCCGTCTACATCTCGGGCCACTCCCTGGTGGTCGACGGGGCCAACTGGCAGCGGCGCCATACCGTGCAGCCGCCGTTCACCCCCGTGCGCGAACAGCTCGGCCGGGGTCCCTTCGACCCGGCGTCCTCCCGTAGGACCACCCCGTGAGCGGGCCCCCCGAGACCCGCCCGCCGCTCACCCCGGCCCAGCGGGACCTGGTCCGCCTGGAGGTGCGCGGTCCCATCGCCGTCATCACCAACAACCGCCCCGAGAAGCACAACGCCATGAGCGACGAGATGGACCGGCGCCTCTTCGAGGTGCTGGCCGAGGTGCACGCCATGCCGGAGCTGCGGGCCATCGTCTGGCGAGGCGAGGGGGCGAGCTTCTCCTCGGGCCGCGACACCGGCCAGATCGGCCTGCGCACCGAGGACATCTCCGACCTCGAGTTCATCGAGCGGGGCCATCGACCGACC
Source organism: Acidimicrobiaceae bacterium (assembly GCA_027314705.1). GTDB lineage: Bacteria > Actinomycetota > Acidimicrobiia > Acidimicrobiales > RAAP-2 > Bog-756. The sequence continues at coordinate 13,818 of DAHVAJ010000118.1, read as the reverse complement.
CAGATGTTCCTCACCATGCCCTGCCCGATCGTCTGCGCCCTGAAGGGCTGGGTCATCGGCGGGGCCTTCGAGCGGGCCCTGCTCTGCGACCTCCGGGTGGCCACCCGCGACGCACGGATGATGCTGCCCGAGGTCGTCCACGGCGTCATCCCCGACTCCGGGGGGGTGGCCCGCCTCTTCCAGATGGCCGGCCACGGCCTCGCCGCCGACCTGGCCCTGACCGGCCGGGTCCTCGGGGCGGAGGAGGCCCACGCCCACGGCGTGGTCAGCCGGCTGGTCGACTCCGAGGAGGAGCTCGACGCCGTGACCATGGGCATGGCCGAGACCATCGCCGCCGCCCCGGCCTTCACGGTCAAGATGGCCCGCCGGACCCTCTTCCACCTCGGCGTCCCCGAGGTCCAGCGCTCCATCGCCGACGAGGCCCTCCAGCAGTCGATGGTCTTCGCCTCCGACGACTACGCCGAGCGGAAGGCGGCGGCCGCCGAGGAGCGCGCCCCCCGGTATCGTCGGCGATGACCGCGCCGAGGAGGACCCCATGACCGACACCACCCCCACCGGACGCCCGGCCCGCTCGTCGGGCTCGTTCACCCTGGGTGCCGGCACCCCCGGGGCACGTACCGTCCACCGCCTCGGCTACGGGGCCATGCAGCTCACCGGGCCCGGCGTCTGGGGCGAACCGGCCGACCCCGCCGGCTGCGTGGCCGTCCTCCGCCGGGCCGTCGAGCTCGGCGTGGATCTGATCGACACCGCCGACTCCTACGGGCCGGAGGTGAGCGAGCGCCTGATCCGCGAGGCCCTCCACCCCTACCCGGACGGGCTGGTCATCGCCACCAAGGCCGGTCTCACCCGCCAGGGTCCGGGCGTCTGGACGCCGGTCGGACGCCCGGAGTACCTGCGCCAGCAGTGCGAGCTGAGCCTGCGCCGGCTGGGCCTCGAACGCATCGATCTCTTCCAGCTCCACCGCATCGACGCCAAGGTTCCGGCCGACGAGCAGTTCGGGCTGCTCGCCGAGTTGGTGGCCGAGGGGAAGGTGGGCCTGGTCGGCCTCTCCCAGGTGTCCGTGGCCGAGCTCGAGGCGGCCCGACGGGTCGTCCCCGTGGCGTCGGTGCAGAACCTCTACAACCTGACCGACCGCTCCTCCGAGGACGTGCTGGACCACTGCCGGTCCGAGGGCATCGGCTTCATCCCCTGGTTCCCGATCGCCTCGGGTGGCCTGGCCGCACCGGGCGGGCCGGTCGACGCCGTGGCCCGCGAGACGGGCGCCACCCCGTCCCAGGTGGCGCTGGCCTGGCTGCTGCACCGGTCCCCGGTGCTGCTGCCCATCCCGGGGACCAAGTCGGTGGCCCACGTCGAGGAGAACTGCGCGGCCGCCACCCTGCCCCTCAGCGAGGCCCAGGTGGCCGCGCTCGACGCCGCCGGGACGTCGGCCGCGACGACGCGGCCGGGCTGAAGACGAGGGGCGCCGAGCGCACCCCGGCGATGACGGGGGAGGCGGTCCGTTCGGCAGGTCCGGCCGGTGCCACCGACCCGAACCGGGCCAGCAGCTCCTCGAGGAGGATCCGGCCCTCGACCCGGGCCAGCACGGCCCCGACGCAGAAGTGGGCCCCGAAGCCGAAGGCGACGTGGGGGTTGGGATCGCGCCCGGCGTCGAACCGATCGGCCGTCGGACCGAAGACCTCCTCGTCGCGGTTGGCCGAGGCGTAGAGCATGAGGACCGGCTCGCCGGCCCCGAGGCGGCGGCCACCCAGCTCGACCTCCCGGGTCGTCGTCCGCATGAAGGAGACGACGGGGGTCGTCCACCGGAGCATCTCCTCGACGGCCCGGGGCAGGGCGCGCCCCGCACCGGCGCCAGCACGCTCGGCCAGGCGTTCCCACTCGCCGGGATGCTCGGCGAACGCCACCAGGCCGCCCGACATCATGTTGCGGGTCGTCTCGTTCCCGGCCACCAGCAGCTGGACCAGGAACATGGCCAGCTCGGCGTCGGTGAGGCGGTCGCCGTCGACCTCGGCCGCGGCCAGCTCGGAGATGATGTCGTCGCGCGGGACGCCCCGCCGGTCGGCCGCCGCGGCCAGCAGGTACTCGACCATCTCGGCCGAGAGGGCCGCCCGCTCCTCCTCGGGCCAGTCGGTGGCGCCGGGGATGGCCGCCTCCGACCACCGGAAGAAGCGGGGCCACTCGTCCTCGGGCACACCGAGCAGGTCGCTGATGACCTGGAGGGGCAGGGGCACGGCCAGCTCGGCCACGGCGTCGACCGGTGTCCCCGGCTCGATCCGTTCGACCAGGGCCCGGGTCCGCTCGCGGATCGGGCCCTCCAGGGCCCGCATGAAGGTCGGCCGGAAGCCGGGCTGGACCAGGGCTCGGTAGCGGGTGTGGTCCGGCGGGTCGGTGTGCATCATGGTGGGCGGCGTCGGGTACTCCGCGCCGATCTCGAAGACCATGATCCCCTGGCCCGAGCAGAACGTGGCCGGGTCGCGCGACGCCGCGGTGACCTCGGCGTGGCGGCTGGCCACCCACAGCCCGAGGGTGTCGTTGCGGGCCACGGGGGCCTCGGCCCGCAGCCGGGCGTAGAGCGGGAAGGGGTCGCCCGCGTAGAAGGCCGGGTCGAGGAGGGGCGCGGTGAGCGCGGTCTCGTCCACCGCGGTCGGCATCGGCCCGGTCAGCCGGTGATGACGCCGGTCGGGCGGCCGAAGCCCTGGGCCTCGCAGAGCGCCTCGTAGGCCTCGAGGGTGCCCATGCCGTCGGAGACGCTCTCGACCGACCCGTCGGCGGCCAGGTTCAGGTTCACACCCTCCATGACGAAGAGGACGTCGGTGATGCCGTCGTTGTCCTCGGGGACGTCGAGGGTGTGCACCGAGCCGGCCGGCTCGCGGATGTAGGAGCCGGCGGTGGAGAAGAACTCGTACTCGAGGTAGTGCCACCGCCCCTCGAGGGTGAACCCGTCCACCGGTCCGGTGTGACGGTGGGTCTGCAGCCGCACGCCGGGCTCGAAGCGGCTGCGCACCACCCACACGCCGGCCGCGGGGTCGACCCGCAGCACCTTGAGCCAGATGCCCCCGCCGCAGTCGGCCCAGGGCAGCTGGTCGTCTCCGGCGTGCCGGACGACGTCGTCCACTTCGAGCGTGGCCATGGTTCCTCGGTTCCTCCCCGTGCTCGGCCGGCGGTCGGCGACCGCGGGGGCTCGTGCACCAACGGGACCAGGCTATCCGCGTCGGCCGGGCCCGGACCACGCCGGGGAACCCCGGTCAGTAGGGCCCGATGCGCTGGTCCGGGGAGGTGTCGACCAGCATCCGGCCGCCGGTGGCCACGTGCGAGGTCCATTCCGTGCCCGTCCACCACCGGTACTCGAAGCGGCCGCTCGGGTCGGGGTGCCAGGCCGGCGGTGCCACCGCGGCGGTCGGCGCCCCCGGGGGGGCCGGGGGCGGAACCACGCCGGCGCGCCGCCCGGTCGGGGCAGGGCCGTGGCCGGCGAAGGTCGCCGCCCGCACCCGGCGCTGTTCGGCCGTGTGGGCCACGAGGTAGAGCACCAGGCCGACCAGCCAGCTCATGAACCAGATGACCGCCCAGGCCAGGGCGGGCATGCCCCACGGGGTGCGTCCGAGCAGCCGCCGGTCGCGCTCGGCCAGGGCGTAGCCGAGCACCGCGGCGCCGATCCCGAGGAGGACGATGAACGCCAGATCGCCGCCGCTCAGCTGCATCCCTCCAGCCTAGGCCGGCAGGGGCGGCCCCCGGCATCCCGCCCGGCGGCCGTCCCGGGCCGACCCGGGCCCCGGCCGTGCCACCGGCGCCCGCGCGCCGGTCGGCGTCGACACCTCAGCTGATGGAGGCGATCGGGTGCTTGGGCGGGTACGTCCCGAAGGTCCGGAAGTGGTCGGCCAGGCCGCTCGTGAAGCTGTCGACGTAGGCCAGCTTGCGGATCATGTAGCTGTGCTGCTCCTTGGGGTCGAGGTAGAGGTTGTAGAGGCGGCCGTGCGAGTACTTCTGGGTCACCCCGGTGAAACCGCCCAGGTTGAAGCAGTCCCGGTCGTCGTCGGAGCTCGAGGCGACCATGAACTTCCACTCCCCCACCCGCAGGCCCGAGAAGACGTTGGTGAGCCAGTAGTAGAGGAACTTTCGGTTGGACGCACCGTCGGGGTCGAGCAGGAACGACGTCTGGTCGACGGCGTCGATGAAGCGGTCCCGGGGCACGGCGTCGGCCGCCCCGGCCAGGCGCAGGCACGTCGGGAAGAGGTCCATGAGGGAGAAGACCCCGTCGCTGGACCGGTCGGCGGGGATCATCCCCGGCCACACGGCGATGCCCGGCACCCGCTGACCGCCCTCCCAGGTCGAGCCCTTGGCGCTGCGGAACGGCGAGTAGGCGGCGTCCGGCCAGGTCTCCATCTCCGGGCCGTTGTCCGAGGTGACGAAGAGGAGGGTGTCCTCGAGCTGCCCGGTGGCCTCGAGCTCGGCCACCAGCCGGCCCACGATGTCGTCGAGCTCGAGGATGGTGTCCTTGTAGGGGTGCTTGGCCGGCGACGCGCCGAGGAATCGCTCGTGCGGGTAGTTGTCGAAGTGGGCGCCCCGGGTGCAGTGGTAGAGGAACCACGGCGGGCGCTCGGCGGGGGGCGGCACCGCCATGCGGCGGATGAAGTCGAGCGAGTAGGCCGCCCACTTGTCGTCGAGGAGGGAGAGCACGGGGATGGTGACCTCCTCGACCTGCTCGGTCTCGCCTCCCCGGGTGGCGTGGACGAAGCACTTGTTGAAGGGGAGGTTCTCCACCCAGCGGGTCCGCTCCTCGCTGTAGACGATCTCGGGGAAGAAGTAGGGGTCGCGCCACTCGGTGTACATGTCGGACACCGACAGGAAGCCGTAGAAGTCGTCGAACCCGACGTTCTGGGGCTGGGACTCGACGTTCTCCCCCATGTGCCACTTCCCCACCGCCTGGGTCACGTACCCCGCCCCGGCGAGGAGCTGGGGCAGGGTGATCTCGCCGTCGAGGCCCCCGGGCTGGCCGTACATGGGGGGACGGAGCAGCCCGTGGCGCATGGGCAGCCGGCCGGTCATGAGCGAGGCCCGCGAGGGCGTGCACGACGGCTCCGAGTAGCACGAGGTGAGCAGGAGGCCCCGGCGGGCCAGCCGGTCGAGGTTGGGGGTCGGCGCCCCGACGGCCACACCGCCGCCGTAGCACCCGAAGTCGCCCCAGCCGACGTCGTCGAAGAGGACGACGAGGATGTTGGGGCGCCGGCCCGCACCGTGGTAGCGCCCGAGGGCGGCCCGGACCCGCTCCTCCTGGCCCTCGAGGACGAAGTGCGGCTCGAGGCTGTCCCGCTCCTGGACGGTCGGGGCGACGATCGGGTCGTGGGCCATGGGTGCTCCCTCCTCCGGGCGCGGGACGGCGCCGGGAAGGGCTCATGGTAGCCAGGGGTACCCGTTCCGTCCCCGGGGGTACGGTGGCCCGGTGCACGCTCCCGGCCCACCCCGTACCCGCTCCTGGTGGGGCTGGGGGTGGGAGGAGGACGCGGCCACCGACGAAGAGGTGACCGCCCTGGGGCGGGCCGTGGCCGGCCGCTTCGGCACCGGGCCGCTCGAGGCCGCCCCTGCGCCCGTGCTCGCCGACCTCGACCTTCCCGAGCCGCGGGTCGCCGCCCCTGCCGCCCTGGCCCACCTGTGCTCCGACGGGCGTCGGGCGCGGGCCGCCCACACCTACGGCCGGTCCTACCGCGACGTGGTCCGTCTCCTCCGCGGCCAGCTCGACCACCCGCCCGACCTCGTGGCCACGCCCCGCACCGAACGGGACGTGGTCGCCCTGCTGGACTGGTGCGCCGACGCCGGCGTCGCCGTCGTCCCCTTCGGAGGCGGGTCGTCGGTGGTCGGGGGCGTGGAGGCCGACGTCGGCGAAGGGTTCGCCGGCGCGGTGTCGCTCGACCTCACCGCCCTCGACCGGGTCCTCGAGATCGACCGGGTGAGCCGGGCCGCCCGCATCCAGGCCGGCGCCCTCGGGCCGGTGCTCGAGGACCAGCTCCGCCCCCACCGCCTCACCCTCCGCCACTTCCCCCAGAGCTTCGAGTTCTCCACCCTGGGCGGCTGGCTGGCCACCCGGGCCGGCGGGCACTTCGCCACCGTCTACACCCACATCGACGACCTCTGCGAGTCCCTCCGGGTGGTCACCCCGGCCGGGGTGTCGGCCTCGCGTCGCCTGCCCGGTTCGGGGGCCGGGCCCTCCCCGGACCGCCTCTTCCTGGGCTCCGAGGGCGCCCTCGGCGTCATCACCGAGGCCTGGATGCGCCTCCAGGACCGCCCCCGGTGGAAGGCGTCGGCCGGCGTCGAATTCACCGACCTGGCCGTCGGCGCCGAGGCCGTCCGGGCGCTCGCCCAGTCGGGGCTCTTCCCGTCCAACTGCCGGCTCCTCGACACGGGCGAGGCCCTGCTATCGGCCCGCCTCTCGCCCGGTGCCGGGGCGCTGCTCGTCCTGGGCTTCGAGTCGGCCGACCACCCGGCGGGCCCGTGGCTGGAGCGGGCGCTCGAGCTCTGCCGGGACCACGGGGGCACGCTGCCCGAAGGCCCCCGCCTGAGCGACGCCGGGGCGGCCGGCGAGGGTGCGGCGGCCGGACCCGACGGGGCGGCCGGCGAGTGGCGCCGCTCCTTCCTGCGGGCCCCGTACACCCGGGACGCCCTGGTCCGGCTGGGCGTGGTCTGCGAGACGTTCGAGACGGCGTGCACCTGGGACCGCTTCCCCGAGCTGCACGCGTCGGTGACGGCGGCCGTCGAGGACGCGCTGGGACGCGTCTGCGGGGCCGGCGCGGTGACCTGCCGGTTCACCCACGTCTATCCGGACGGGCCCGCCCCCTACTTCACCGTCCTGGCCCCGGGGCGGCGGGGCTCGGAGCTCGAGCAGTGGGCCGAGATCAAGGCGGCCGCCTCGGACGCCGTGCTCGCCGCCGGAGGGACCATCACCCACCACCACGCCGTGGGTCGCGACCACCTGTCGTGGTACGAGCAGCAGCGGCCCGGGCCCGTGGGCGCGGCGCTCCGGGCGGTCAAGCACGAGCTCGACCCGGCCGGCATCCTCAACCCGGGGGTGCTGGTCCGGTCGTGAGCCCGGGCCGGGCCGCCGCCGTCCGGAACCGGCGGACGGCCCGCCGCCCGAGGAAGGGCACGAGGTAGCGGGGCGTGGCCAGCACCGCCGGACCGACCAGGCGGGCACGCCGGAGCTCGGTGACACAGGCGGCCGCCGACGTGCGCTCCCCCAGGAGGTAGTGGGCCACGGCGAAGCGCAGGTGGTGCCAGGCCAGGATCTGGCCCGCACCCGACAGGCCCCCGGCGCCGAGCTCGCGCTGGACCACCGCCAGGGCCGCCCGGCGGTGGCGGTCCAGGTCCTTGCTGTAGCCCGTCGGGGTGTCCTCGTAGCGGACGAGCGGCGACGCCACCTTGACGATCCGGCCGTGGTGGGCCACCCGCACCCAGCAGTCGAGGTCCTCGGCACCGTCGAGCGCCGGATCGAACCCGCCGATCCGGCACAGGACGTCCCGTCGGACCATCGCCGTCGAGGTCTGGAACCGGTTGAGCACCACGAGGTCCCGAACGGTCACCACCTGCACCGGCGTCCCCGCCCCGGCCGCGCCGTCCGAACCGGCGGGCCCGCCGGAGGCGCCGGCGGCGGCGGGGAGGTCCCGGCTCCAGTCGGTGGCGCACCCGACGGCGTCGGGGAAGCGCCGCAACGCGGCCCACTGGGCGGCGAGCTTGCCGGGGGCCCACTCGTCGTCGGCGTCGAGAAAGGCGATCCAGGCCGACGAGGCCTGGGCGATCCCGGCGTTCCGGGCCGCCGACGGCCCCACCCCCTGCTGGTGGACGACCTGCACCTTGGCGCCGAAGGCGTTGGCGATCTCGGCCGTCCGGTCGGCCGACCCGTCGTCCACCACGATGACCTCGGTCGGCGCCGGACGCTGGGCCAGTGCCGACCGGAGGGCCCGCTCGAGCGTCGCCTCGGCGTCCCGGGCGGGGACGACGACGCTCACCGAGCCCTCCCCCGGCAGCTCCCCGGGGGCGCCCTCGGGCCGGTGCTCGGGACGGCGACCGAGGGCCAGCCGGGCCACCACTCGGTCGTCGAGGGGGACCGCCCGCCCGGCGACGTGCTGGACACCCTCGTGCCCGCGGCCGGTCACCAGCAACAGGTCACCGGGCTCGAGCTCGCCGACCACCGTCCTGATGGCCTCGGCCCGTCCCGGGATGGTCGAACACCGGCCTTCGGCCCCCGGCGGGACGTGGTCCTCGAGCTCCTCCAGGATGGCCCGCGGGTCCTCCGAGCCGGGACTGTCCGTGGTCAGGACCACCCGGTCCGCCCGGGTGGCGACGGCCACCATCCGCTCCCGCTTGGCCCGGTAGCGGTCGCCGCGGGCGCCGAGCACGACGTGGATCCGGCCCGGTGCGATGGCCCGGGCGGTGTCGATGACCGCCTCGAGCGCGTCCGGGGTGTGGGCGTAGTCGATGGCCACCCAGAAGGGCTCGTCCGCCGTCACCACCTCGAACCGGCCCTGCGGGGGCGGGCAGACCCGCAGGGCCCGCTCCGCCGCCGGGCGGTCGATGCCGAGGGCCCGGGCGGCGAGGTAGGCCGCGGCCACGTTCATGCCGTTCACCGTGCCGACCAGCGGCGACGCCAGGACGGCGTGCTCCCCGGGCCCGTCGACCGCCACCTCGATCCCCGACAGGCCGAGCGATCGCGTGGCCACGACCATGTCGGCGTCGCCGGTGGTGCCGAAGGTGACCACCGGCACGGTGCACTGCTCCGCCAGCCGGACCCCCCACGGGGTGTCGGTGCTGACGAGGGCGCGGCCGCAGCGCTCGGGCGCGAAGAGCTTGGCCTTGGCCCCGAGGTACTGCTCCATCGTGCCGTGGTAGTCGAGGTGCTCCGGCGAGAGCCCGGTGAAGATCCCCACGGCGAACTCGACGGCGTCCACCCGGTGCTGTTCGAGTCCGTGCGAGGAGACCTCCATGGCCACGCCCCGGACCCCGTTGCGGGCCAGCTCGGCCAGGGCCGCCTGGAGCTCGGGGGCCTCCGGCGTGGTGAGGCCCGAGAGCGTCCGGCGGGTGGTGCCGTACTCGAGGCCGAGGGTGGTGATCTGCCCCGACGGCTCGGCGGTGGCCAGGCAGGCCCGCACGAGCTGGCAGGTGGTCGTCTTCCCGTTGGTGCCGGTGACGCCGACGACGTCGAGGAAGCCCGACGGCCCCCCGTAGAAGGCGGCGGCGATCGGCCCGGCGGCCCGGCGCACCGAGGGAACCACCAGCTGCGCGACGTCGAGCGGGAGGGCGCGCTCGACGGCCAGGGCCACCGCCCCCCTGCGCACCGCCTCGCCGGCGAAGCGGGCGCCGTCCACCGTGGCGCCCGGGGACGCCAGGAAGAGGTCACCGGGCTCGACCCGGCGGCTGTCCATGCGGACGCCCCGCACCAGGGCGTCGCCGCGCAGCTCGGCGCTGTCGACGCCTCGGGCCAGGCGCGACAGGGGGACGACGCAGTTCGCGTCACCGGGGGGTTCCTCACGGCGGGGGACGGGGAGGGACATACGCCCAGTCTGCTGCCTCTACCTGACTATTTGGTGACGCCCCCCGACGGCCGCGCCCTCCCCCGTCCGCGGCCCGTCCCCGGCTACCCTGGGCCCCGGGTCTCCCGATTGCCGGGGACGTGGGTCCACGACGGCCGACCACGGGCGGCGTGCCGGGAGCCGCCGCCCCAGCCGCCGGTACGCCGCGTCCCCGTCCCCCGGTAGGGTCCGGGAATGGCCGGGGCCGACCACGCCGTCCTCTACCGGGCCGTCCGGCTCCGCCTCACCGACCTGGTGCGCGACCTGCCCGCTGCGGCACTCGACGTCGAGGCGCCGGCCACGCCGGGATGGACCGTACGCGACCTCGTCGCCCACCTGGCCGGGACCACGGCCGACATCGTGGCCGGCAACCTCGACGGCATCGCCTCCGACACCTGGACGCAGGCCCAGGTCGACGCCCGACGGGACACGCCGCTGGCCGACGTGCTGGCCGAGTGGGAACGGTGCGCCGGGACGGTGGAGCCCCGGATGGCCGGCCTCCCGGCAGTGCAGCGGGCCATGCTCCTCACCGACGCCGTCACCCACGAGCACGACGTCCGCGGGACGCTCGGACGGCCCGGCGCCCGGGACGACGCCGCCGTGGTGCAGGCCTTCCGGGGGGTGACCGCCGGCCTCGGGAACCAGCTGGGAGCCGGCACCCTGCGCATCGCCCACGACGCCGGGGAGACCGTGGTCGGGACGGGCGGGCCGACGGTCTCGGTGACGGCCAGCCGGTTCGAGGTGGTCCGGGCCGCGGTGGGACGCCGCTCCCTGGACCAGATCGGCGGGTGGCCGTGGGACGGCGCCCGCCGCCCCGAGCTCCTCGTCCTCGACCGGTTCCGCCCGCCCCGGGCCACCCCGCTCGTGGAGTAGGCGCACGGTCCGGGGCGTCAGAACCCCGTCGGCTCGGTCTCGAGCTCGGGCTCGACCGGATGACGCTCGTGGTGGAGCGGGCGGAGGGCGCTGGTGTCCTCGAGCCAGACCAGGGCGTCGTAGCGCCCGCCCATCCGGGTGGGCACGTAGTTGCCGGCTTCGCGGCGCGGGTCGTAGACGACGCCGATGGCCCGGTGGCCCAGCCACGCCGACAGCCAGGGGCCGGTCCGGTCCGGACCGAACACCAGCACGGCCGGGGCCCCGAGGGCCCGGTGGAGGCGCTCCTCGTGGCTCCCGGGCTGTGCGTCGGGCACGGGCATCACCTGTTCGGTGGCCCCCCAGGCGCGCGCCGCGACCACCGATCCCCGGTAGGAGGCGAAGCCGACCAGGGCCACCGCATCGGCGCCGTGGCGCTCCCGCACGAGCTGGCCGACGTTGACCATCTGGGCCCTGGCCATGTCCGTGGCCCGGGCGTCCCCGACGTGGGTGTTGTGCTCCCACACCACGCCCTTCGACGCCGGCCCCAGGTGGTGGGCCAGACGGTCGATGGTGTCGGCCATGTGGTGGTCGCGCACGTTCCACGACAGTCGGTCGGCCCGGACCATCGTCCGGTAGTACCGCTCGGCGTCGGCGGCCACCTCGGCGTTCTGCCAGGCGTCGAAGGCCTCCTCGTCGTCGCGGGGGCGTCCGGCGGCCCGCCGGCGCACGTCGACCAGGAGGGTGACCACGTCGGCCTCGCAGGTCTCGGGGACGAGCCGGGTGCTCCAGGCGTACTCGTGGGGGTCCTCCCGGAAGGGCACGAAGCACCGCCACGCCGAGAGGGCGGCGGGCACGGCGTCGGGGGCGTGGCGCTCCAGCCAGGCGATGATCCGGCGCAGCGAGTCCCACAGCGAGTAGACGTCGAGCCCGTAGAAGCCGACCCGCCCGGTCGCCTCCCGGGCCAGGTTCCACTCCCGGAGCCAGGTGAGGAACTCCGCCACCTCCTCGTTGGCCCACATCCAGGTGGGCCACCGCTCGAAGCCGGCCAGCAGTCCGACGGCGTCGAGGTCCTGGTCGTCGAGGCCCCGCACCCACCGGTTGATCCTCCAACAGTCGGGCCAGTCCCCCTCGACGCCGACCCAGGCGACTCCGTGCTCGACGACCAGCCGCCGGGTGAGTTCGGCCCGCCAGCGGTAGAACTCGTGGGTCCCGTGCGAGGCCTCGCCCACGCACACCACGCGGGCCGGGCCGACCCGGTCGGCCAACCGGCCGAGGTCGCCGGGCCCGCCCAGCGGGTGGGCCAGCGACCGGATCTCGGCGTCCAGGTCCCCGGGGCCGGGACGTCCGGCGCTCACCGGGCACCGCCGCGGTCGGCCCCCACGTGGAGGAGGAACTCGGCGAACCAGGCCCGGGCCCGGACGGCCACCTCGGCCAGGGTGCCCGGCTCCTCGAAGAGGTGGGTGGCCCCGTCGATGACGGCCAGCCGGCTCGGGGGCTCGAGCTGGTCGAGGGCCTCGCGGTTGAGCTCGAGGACCACCTCGTCCCGGCTGCCCACGATGAGGAGGGTGGGCGCGGTGACGTGCGCCAACCGGTCCCCGGCCAGGTCGGGGCGCCCGCCGCGCGACACCACCGCGGCGGCCGGCGAACCCTCGGCACCGGCCGCCCACAGGGCCGCCCCGGCCCCCGTGCTCGCCCCGAAGTAGCCGATCCGGCAGCCGGCGCTCTCGGGTCGCGCGGCCAACCACGCGGTGGCGGCCTCCAGCCGCTCGGCCAGCAGGGCGATGTCGAACACCTTGGCCCGGTCCCGTTCCTCGTCCGGGGTCAGCAGGTCGAGCAGGAGCGTGCCCATCCCGGCGTCGAAGAGGACGTCGGCCACGAACCGGTTCCGCGGGCTGTGCCGGCTGCTGCCGCTCCCGTGGGCGAAGACGACCACGGCCGTGGCCGGCTCGGGCAGGTGGAGGTGGCCCTCGAGCACCACCGGGCCGGCCGGGATGGACACCTCGACGTCGCAGTCGGGCAGGGCGCGGGCCCCCTGCCGGCGGAGACGGCCGGCCGCCTCGTCGAGGAGGCTCACGACCTCCTCGTCGGTGGTGGGCGAGAAGTCGAGGTAGTGGAGACCGACCGCGGCGAAGGGCTCCGGGGCGGCCACGGCCACCACCCCGTCGGCCTCGGGCACCCGGCCCAGGCTCTCGGGCGGGCCGACGGGCACGGCCAGGACCACGGTGGCCGCGCCCAGCTGCCGGGCGACCTGGCAGGCCGCCCGGGCCGTCGAGCCGGTGGCGAGGCCGTCGTCCACCACGATGGCGGTGCGGCCGGCCAGCGCGATGCGGTCGCGACCCCGGCGGAGGCGGGCCACCCGGGACCGGAGCTCGCGGCGCTCGCGGCCTTCGACCTCGGCCAGTTCGGCCGGCGTCACGCCGGCCATGGCCACGACGGTGGCGTCGACCACCCGGGCGCCGTCCTCGCCGATGGCGCCCATGGCCAGCTCGGGCTGGAACGGCACCCCCAGCTTGCGGACGACGACGACGTCGAGCGGGGCGCCGAGTGCCGCGGCCACCTGGGCGGCCACGGGCACCCCGCCGCGCGGCAGGCCGAGGACGACCACGTCCTGGCCCCGGTAGCTCTCGAGCCGCGCCGCCAGCCGGCGGCCGGCGTCGACCCGATCGAGGAACTCGACCATGGTGGTTCACCTCCGCGCTCCGCAGCGGTGCCGGCCGCCGCAGGAGTCACGTTAGGAGAACCCCCGGAAGGCGCCTAGGGCCGGAGTTCCCTTCGCGGCCCCCTTGGCAGGCCGGTGCCCGCCGTCCCGGCGACGGGCGCGACGGGCGCGACGGGCGCGACGGGCGCGACGGGCGCGACGGAGGGACCCGAGCACGCCCGGGAGGACGTCCGCGGCGTCCTCCCGGCGAGAGCGGACACCGCCGCATGCTCCCTTGGGCCCCGGGCCGGGCGTGGGCCGGGGGCCGGTCCGCCGGCGACTCCTACCATGGCTGGAATGGAGACGTCCGCCGGGACCACCCGGCTCGGCATCCCCCGGTCGGTCCGGGACGCGGCCGACGCCCTCGCCCGGACGGTGGTCGGCGCGGCGGCCGCCCTCGGCGGGTCGGTCCGACTCGACGGGGTGGGGCTGCTCACCTGCCGGGCCGAGCTCCTCGGCCTCGACCGGCCGGGCACCAGCTCGGCCAACGGGCACAGCCGGTTCCTGGCCTGCGCGGACGGGTGGGCCGCCCTCAGCCTGGCCCGGCCCGACGACCTCGACGCCGTCGAGGCCCTCACCGGGCGGCCCGCCGGTGACGACCCGTGGGGTGCCGTCGAGGCCGCCGCCCGCGGGCTCCCGACCGCCGCCTTCGTGGCCCGGGGCCGCCTGCTGGGCCTGCCCGTCGCCCCCCTGGCCGGCCGGCGGGCCCGGACCGGG
>DAHVAJ010000117.1 GCA_027314705.1 Acidimicrobiaceae bacterium | reverse complement strand
CTCGCCGGCCTCGATGCCCCAGCCGGCCTCGATGCCCCAGCCGGCCTCGATGCCCCAGCCGGCCTCGATGCCCGAGCCGGCCTTGATGCCCGAGCCGGCCTTGATGCCCTCGCCGGCCTTGATGCCCGAGCCGGCCTCGATGCCCAAGCTGCCGAGGCACCGCACGTTCTTGGCGAAGCGGACCCACCCGAGGCCGCCCTCGATCTCGATGTCTCCATCGAACCCGACGTTCACGTCGAAGGATCCGACATAGTGTTTGTACCCGTCGTCCGACTCCCGGAAGTCCGCTCGGGTGAGCTTGAGCTTGTTCCTCATTCGACCACTCCCCGGTCGAGACGGGCGATGGCGATGGCGAAGTCGGTTCGGGTGGAGCGTCGACGCCGCGGAACGCCGGCCGGGCGGTAGGTGTCGAGCCATGCCCCCGCCAGGGCCGGCACAATCCAGCCGGCGATCATCAGGCCCGGACCCCACCAGGACGGCAGGGTGAGAGCCGCGAGCAACGACGCCGCGAAAACGGCGGCGAGTTGAGCGTCGACGATCCGCAGCCGGCGGCGGTGCCGGAGGTGCCGCAGCCCATTATCCGGCTCCTGGCCGCTCCACCGGACGGCTGCTCTGGCGCTCGCAGTGGGCTCGGCGTCGGTCGCCACGCCACGTGAAGGGGCTGTCTGCAACGTTCCTCCTGGATGATTCCGGCCGAATCGGCCCCGGACGTTTGCCCCTCCGGTACTGCGTTCAGGTCAGGTGCTGGCTGCGGCGATGAGGTGGTCGAGGCCGGCGAGCGTCCCCGTCGGGACCGGCACGTCGGCGGCTTCACTGGCCGCTCGCTCGTCTGAGGCTCGGCGCGCGGCGTGGACCGCGTTCACGATCTCGCCCAGGGCCGGCAGCTCCTCGGTCTCGAGAAGGGCTGGGTCGAGGCCGAGCTTCAGGAGTCGGTCGCGGACCTGGAGGCATCTCCGGAACTCGGCTCGGGCCATGATCTCGAGCCGCTCGGCCTGTCGGGGCGTGAGCTCGACGAACACGGGCAGCTCGGAAGGCATCAGGCGCTCCTCTGCTCAGTCGGAAGGCTCCCGCCGGACCGCGCGCCCCCGGCGGGAGGGGCCACGGGCCCGGCGGGGAGCCCATGCACAGGTCCGACGGGAGAAAGGGCTCCATCTCCGGGGCTGGTAGCCCGGGCCCCAGCTGATGGCGAGGCGGGGAGCGTCTCGCTACTGGACCCGGAGATGGAGGAGTCGCCCGTGCCCGGAGCGGTGCGTGGGCCGCTCGACGGGCCCGGGGCGAGCTTGGTGGGGAGGCCGACCCTGATGAGCCAGCGGCGGACCGTTTCCCGGCTGATCGGATAGCCCTCGCCGGTGAAGGTCTGGGCGATCGAGGCCACGGATGCGCCGGCGGTGCGCATGACGGCGAGGCGCTCTGCGAGCTCGCCCCCCATGCCCGTGTTCACCAGCTCGAACTCGTCGGCCACGACATCCTCTCCGTCACATCGATGCGATTACAGGGATGGGACGCACGTAGGTTGTCGAGTATTGTGCCGATCAGCACAGCAACAGTCAAGTCTTTCGATCAAATCGCCCATGACCGGGGATTACGTCGAAATACGGTTGACCGTCAGCGCGCCGTCATGACACAATCTGTGTCATGACCGACACCCTGATTCCGGAATGGACGTTCGGAGAGCGTCTGCGCAAAGCGCGCGACGAGGCCGGGCTGAGCACGGACGACATCGCGAGGGCCACGGGTAAGACGAAGCGGGCGGTCACGAGCTGGGAGTCGGGCGAGCGCATTCCTCAGTTCGGGGAACTGCGCCTCGCCAAGCTCTATTCCGAAGCCACCGGCGTTGACTACGAATGGCTGGTGACCGGGAGGGTCAGAACCGGTAGTAGATGAACGGGGCCACGCCTTGGGGCCCCAGCGTGGTGATGACCAGCAGGACGAGGCCCAGCAGGGCGCCCTGCACGACCGTCCGGCGGTCGGCGAAGAGCTGCTGGACCCTCACGAGCCAGCCGTCGGGCAGGTACTGGCTGACGATGCCCGAGGCGATGGCCAGGGCGGCGAGGGGGGTGACCAGGGGGGAGGCTCCCCACCCGGTCACCAGGCGGCCGAGCATGGCCATGGCCGTGCCCACGGTGTCGGCGCGGAAGAACAGCCAGCCCAGGCAGACGACCTGGAAGGTCACGAACCGGGCCCACGCCACCCGCCAGCGACCGGTCGGCAACGCCGGCAGGCCGCGGGCCACCCGCGCCGCCCGGCGCCGGCGGCCGAGGATCTGCCCCACCCCGTGGTAGCCGCCCCAGAACACGAACGTCCACGACGCACCGTGCCAGAGGCCCCCGAGCAGCATGGTCACGAGGATGTTCACCGAAATGCGCCACTCGGTCCCGCGGTTGCCGCCGAGCGGGATGTAGAGGTAGTCGCGCAGCCAGAACGAGAGCGTGATGTGCCACCGCCGCCAGAAGTCCTGCAGGTCCACGGCGGTGTAGGGCCGCCGAAAGTTGACCGGGAAGCGGAAGCCGAGCAGGAGGGCCAGTCCGATGGCGATGTCGGTGTAGCCGCTGAAGTCGGCGTAGATCTGGACGGCGTATCCCCACACGGCGAAGAGCACCTCGAGTGCCGAGTGCTGATGGGGGTCGGCGAAGACCGGGTCGACCACGTAGGTCGAGAGGAACGACGAGAGGACGACCTTCTTGGCCAGGCCGGCCATGATCAGCCAGCTGGCCTCGACGTAGTGGACGTTCTCGGGGTCGCGTCGGCGGCGGATCTGGGGCAGCAGCTCGGTGCCCCGGACGATGGGTCCGGCCACCAGATGGGGGAAGAAGGAGAGGAAGACGGTCACGTCGATCCCCCGGGCCGGCCGGAGCACCCCGCGGTAGATGTCGACCACGTAGCTGATGGCCATGAAGGTGAAGAAGGAGATCCCGACGGGCAACGTCACCACCAGCAGCGGGATGGGCCGGCCGAGGCCCAGGGCGTGGGTCAGGTTGTCGAGGTTGACGGCGACGAAGCCGAAGTACTTGAACCAGGCCAGCAAGCCGAGCAGGAGGCCCAGGGTGACCCAGAGGGTGGCCCTCCGCCGGGTGCCCTCCGCCGCGTGGATGAGACGGCCGCCCGACCAGGCGATGAACGTGGAGGCGGCCAGGAGGAAGATGAACCTCCAGTCCCACCAGGCGTAGAAGAAGTAACTGGCCAACACCAAGAAGGCCTTCCATGGCCCGGCATAGGGCGCAAGCAGCCACTGCACCGTGTAGACCACGGCGAAGAAGATGGCGAAGTCGGTGGTGGGGAAGAGCACGGGACCGTCCGGGCGGCAGGGGACGCGGCGGCGCCACGTCGGCGGCACCGCAGCGGAGACTACCCGCTCGCCCCCCGGCGTCCCGGGACGGCGGTGCGCCACGGGACACGCGCCACGACCCGGGGCCCGGCCCCGGGTCGTGGAGGGAGTGCTCGCCCCGCCGCTCGGCGGGGAGCGGTCAGCTCCGGGTCCGGAGGGCCTCGATGAGCTTGGGCAGCACCTTGTGCACGTCTCCCACGATCCCGAGGTCGGCCACCTGGAAGATCGGCGCGTCCTGGTCCTTGTTGACGGCCACGATGTTCTTCGAGTTCTTCATGCCCACCATGTGCTGGGTCGCCCCGGAGATCCCACAGGCCAGGTAGACGGTGGGCTTGACCGTCTTGCCGGTCTGGCCCACCTGGTGGGAGTAGGGCACCCACCCGGCGTCCACGATCGCCCGGCTGGCGCCGGCCGCCCCGTGGAGCAAGCCGGCGAGCTCCTCGATGAGCGCGTACTGGTCCTTCTCCCCGAGGCCCCGGCCACCGGAGACGACGACGTCGGCCTCGTCGAGCTTCGGACCGCTGCGCTCCTCGACGTGGCGGGCCAGGATCCGGGCCGCGTTGGTGGCACCGGCGTCGGGGGCCGGCGCGGCCGCGACCGTGGCCGGTGCGCCACCGGAGGGCTCGGCCGAGAAGGACTTGGCCCGGACCACGTAGATGCCCGGGCCGTCGCCGGTGAACCGGGCCGTCAGGATCTCGGTGCCACCGAAGATGGCGTGCTGGGTCACGAGGCCGCCGTCGGCCGCGGTCAGGCCGACCACGTTGGTCAGCACCGGCCGGTCGAGCTTGACGGAGAGGCGACCGGCGATGTCCCGGCCGTCGTAGCTGGCCGGGACCAGGACGGCGTCGGGGCCGGTGCCGGCGGCAACGGCGGCGGCGATGGCCGCGGCCACCGGCGCCCCGGGGAGCGCCCCCCCGAGGTCGCCCACGTCGTGGACGGTGGTGACGCCGTACTCGCCGAGCGTCCCGGCGATGGCTGCCGCGCCGTCGCCCCAGGCGACGGCCTCGACCGTGCCGGCCAGGGTGCGGGCGTGGCTGGCCAGTTCGAGCGTGGTGGCGGTGGGGGCCCCGTCCGCCAGTTCGGCGAGGACCCAGATGGTGTTGACGGACATGTCGTGCGTTCTCCTACCCGGACCTAGAGGACCTTGAGCTGCTCGAGGAATTCGATGATGCGCTGGTGACCCTCGCCCTCGTCGACGACCAGCTCGCCGGCGGCACGAGACTCGGCCGGGACGACGTCGGTGACCTCCTGGCGGGCACCGCCCGCGCCGACCTGGTCGCCGTCGAGGCCGAGGTCGGCGACCGTGAGGGTGTCGACGGGCTTGGACTTGGCCGCCATGATCCCCTTGAAGGAGGGGTAGCGGGGCTCGACGACCCCGGCCGTCACCGTCACGAGGGCCGGGAGCGGGCACTCGACCTCGTCGTAGCCGGCCTCGGTCTGGCGCTCGACCTTGAGGGAACCGTCGGCCACCTCGACCTTCTTGGCGAACGTGACCGAGGGCAGGCCGAGGAGCTCGGCGATCTGCACCGGGGTGGTGCCCGTGTAGCCGTCGGTCGACTCGGTGGCCGCCAGGACGAGGTCGGGCTCGGCCCGGCGGATGGCGGCGGCAAGCACCTTGGCCGTGCTCAGGGCGTCACTGCCGGCCAGGGCGTCGTCGCTGACGAGGATGGCCCGGGCCGCGCCCATGGCCAGTGCCGTGCGCAGGCCGGACACCTCCCCGTTGGGGGCCATCGAGACCAGGGTGACGTCCCCTCCGCCGGCGGCGTCGGCCAGCTGGAGGGCCATCTCGACGCCGTAGGCGTCGGAGTCGTCCAGGATCAACTTCCCGGAGCGGACGAGGTTCTTCGTCCCCGGATCGAGGGCCCCTGGCGCGGCCGGATCGGGGATCTGCTTCACACAGACGACGACGTTCATGGCCTGCATTGTTGACGAAAACCGACCGGTTCGACCAATCGGGCCACGGACCCTGGTCAGCCGGGCGGTCCGAGGGTGGCCCGGGCCGCGGCCACGTCGTCGGTGATCACGGTGTCGACCCCGGCGGCCAGGGCGGCGGCCAGGCCTGCGGCGTCACTCACCGTCCAGGCGGCCACGGCCAGGCCGGCGGCGTGGGCCCTCCCCACGGCGGACGGGTCGACGAGGGCCAGGGGGAGGTGGACCGCCGCGCACCCGAGGCGCCTGGCGGAGTCCACGGCCGCCTCGGCCCCGATGCCGGGCAGGACCAGGAGCCCGGTCCGGAGGTCCGGCCCGGCGGCGGCCGCGGCCGCGAGGGTGCCCGGCCAGAAGGACGAGACGACGGCATCGGTGCGACCCGTGCCGACCACCAGGCGGGCGACGTCGACGGCAACCTGCTCCTCGGGGTCGAAGGCCGCCTCGGTGGGCAGGTTCTTCACCTCGATGTTGACCGTGAGACCGACCAGTTCGGCGAAGGCGTCGGCCAGCAGGGGGACGTGCGGGGGCAGGTCGGCGGCGGCGAGCTCGTGGACGGGCCCGGCCCCGGGGACGACGGGGTCATGGTGGACGGCCAGGGCACCGTCCGCCGTCCGCCGCACGTCCAGCTCGACCCCGTCGGCGCCGAGGGCCCGGGCCCGGGCGAAGGCGGCCCGGGTGTTCTCCAGGATGCCCGTCTCCGGATCGGGACTGCCCCGGTGCGCCTGCACGGACGTCGGTCGGGCCACGGTGCGCCTCCCTCCGGTCACCCGGTCCGGCCCCGACGCGAAGGCCCCCGTCACCGGGAGTTCTCCCCTCGGAACTGCTTGCATCGACAAAGGGCGCTCGGTACTCTAGTGGACGCACCCTGAACGGCCGGTGACGTGTTGAGCGCCGAGCTATGTGAAATGCTTCACAAGGGTCAACGGGACGATGGTCGGGAGGATGCAGCGTGGCCCTCATGTGGAACCGCACGGTCGAGTGGGACGACGGGGACTGGCGCCAGCTGGCGGCGTGCCGCAGCACGGAGCCGGACCTGTTCTTCCCCGTGGGGACCACCGGGCCGGCCGTCGACCAGATCGAGTCGGCCAAGCGGGTCTGCCGGGGCTGCGACGTCCAGGAGCCCTGCCTCGACTTCGCCCTTGCCACCAACCAGGAGTCCGGCGTCTGGGGTGCGACCTCCGAGGAGGAGCGGCGCAAGCTGCGCAAGGCGTGGTTGGCCGCCCGCCGGCGGGCCTCCTGAGACTGCCGGCCCCGGGCATGCGGCCGGTCCCGGCCGCTCGCTGACCGCCCGGCCCGCTGGGCCCGCCCGGACACGCGCACCTCCTAGTGACCGATGGGTCGCGGGGCGCGGACCGGCAGTTCGATGACGACGACCGTGCCCCGCTCCTGGCTCCCGAGTACCCGGCGGTCCCGCATGGCGATGGTGCCCTCGAGTTGGCTGCGCACGAGGTCGCGCACGATCGAGAGGCCGAGGCTCTCGGTCTCGTCGATGTCGAACCCCTCGGGCAGGCCCGCGCCGTCGTCGCACACCTCGACCCGGAGGACGTGGCCGTCGTTGCGGAGGGCGACGGCGATGGACCCCGAAACCGGCGCCCCACCGGCCTCGGGGGTGTCGGGAAAGGCGTGCTCGATGGCGTTCTGGACGAGCTCGGCGAGGACCACGGCGAGCGGCGTGGCCACGTCGGCCGGCACCTCGCCGAGCGCGCCGGTGACCTCGAAGGTGAGGTTCTGGGAGACGACCGAGTCCTCGGCCATCCGGAGCAGGGAGGTCACGATCTCGTCGAACGGGACCTGGTCGCTCGGTTCTCGGGACAGGATCTCGTGGACGATGGCGATCGAGCGCACCCGACGCTCGGCCTCGAAGAGGGCGACCCGGCCGCCGCCGGGCGGGAGCCGGCGGGCCTGGAGCCGGAGCAGCGCCGAGATGGTCTGCAGGTTGTTCTTCACCCGATGGTGGACTTCGCGGATGGCGGCGTCCTTCGAGAGCAGTAGGCGGTCGAGCCGGCGGACGTCGGTGACGTCGCGCAGCAGCACGAGGCAGCCCGTGACGATCCCGTCCTCGAGCAGGGGGATGCAGTGCAGGAGGACGGTCACGTCCGGACGCCGCTCGACCTCCTCGACCACGGGAAGGGCCGACGCCAGCGCCCACTCGATGGCCGACTCTTCGATCCCGAGATCGGTGAGCCGCCGGCCCTCGATGGCCGAGTACATGCCCATGCGGTGGAGGGCGTTGGTGGCGTTGGGCGAGGCGTAGCGGACCCGGCCCTCCTCGTCGACGAGGACCACGCCGTCGCCGACACGCGGGGCCTCCTCCGTCGCCACCTCCTCCCCGGGGTAGGGAAACGACCCTTCGGCGAGCATCACCGCGAAGCGGTTGAAGACGTCGCGGTAGGTGCGCTCGAGGTGCCCGGGACGTCGTCCTGCGCCGACCGAGAGCCGGGCCAGCACGGCCACGGTGGCCCCCTGCCAACGCACCGGGATGCAGTGGAGGCGGACCTCCTCTCCGCCCGGCTCGAGCTGCATCTCTCCCCGGGCCGTCTCCCCCCCGGTGAGGGCGGCGAGCGCCAGGGGCCAGGTGTCGACCGACGCCGTCTGCCCGACCAGGTCGTGCTCGACCACGGTGGCGCTGTTCGAAGGGCGCATCTGCCCGAGGATCACCAGCTGGCGACCCTCGGGATGCGAGTCGCCCTCGGCGGGGGCCAGCGGCGCCATGAGGACCAGATCGGAGAAGGAGAGGTCGGCCAGCATCCCCCAGGTGCCGAGCAGGCGCTGGAGGTGGGCGAGCTGCTCCTCCCCGAGCTCGGTGCGCTCGAAGGCCAGCTCGGCCGGGGTGGCCACGGTCAGTTCCCCGGGTCGGGTGGACCGGCGACGGCGATCTCGTGGGGCCGACGGGCGCGGAAGGCCCTCAACGTCCGGACGCCGGCGCCGTGGAGGATGCGGCGGAGGTCTTCTGCCCGGTCGGCCACGTCGGGCAGCTCATGGGCGTCCGACGCCGTGGTGAGCGGCACCCCGCGTTCGACCAAGCGCCGCAGCAGGGGTGGGGCCGGGTACTCCTCCCCCACCGGCTTGCGCCAGCCGGCCGACGAGAGCTCGGCGGCCATGCCCGACCGAACCGCCGCCTCGACGATGCGGTCGTAGAACTCGTCGGGCACGGCCGGCACCCGGCCGGCCACCTTGACGAGGTCGGGATGGGCGAAGACGTCGCAGACCCCCGAGGCCCCGAGCTCCTCCATGGCCCGTGTGTACTCGTCCCACACGGCGTCGATGGCACGGACGTCCCACTCCGCCAGCACCAACGGGTCGTTCAGGACGTCGAAGCGCCACGTCCCCAGCCAGTGGACGGATCCCAGGAGGACGTCGAAGGGATAGCCGGCCAGGAGGTCGGCCACGTCACCCATCCGGTTCTGGTAGTAGTCGACCTCGAGTCCGAGGACGACCGGCAGGCCGGCCCGCTTGACCTCCTCGACCACTTCGACGTAGCGGTCGAGGTCGACCCGGGCGTGAAAGTCCCAGTAGGCGGCCATCCCGGGACGGAGGGCGTCACCGGGCAGGTCGTCCCAGAAGCCGCCGAGCCGGTCCCGGGCCTGGGTGAAGCGGAAGAGGTGCTCGGTGAGGGCGATCTCGGTGACCCCGGCGGCCAGGGCACGCTCGCAGTAGGCGGCCACCTGCTCCACGGTCGCCTGGACGTCCGACTGGCGATGAGGCCACAGGTGGAGGTGGTAGTCGAGCATGTTCGCCGTCCGCTCCGTTCGCTCGTGCTGCGCCGACCGGGTCAGCGGCCGCTCAGCCGGCCTTCCGGATCAGGGTCACGCCGTCGCGGACCGTCGTTTGCACGGCCACGAGACGCGGGTCGGCGGCGGCGTCGTCGTTGAAGCGCCGCAGGGCCTCGGTGTCCTCGGAGGTGTCGTCGGGATCGAGGACCCGCCCGCTCCACAGCGTGTTGTCCACCACCACGAGGCCGCGCCGGGAGAGTTTGGGGAGGACCGCCTCGAGATAGGCGGGGTAGCCGGCCTTGTCGGCGTCGATGAACACCAGGTCGAAGGGCCCCGGCAGTCCGGGCACCGTCTCGAGGGCCGGGCCCTCCACGACCTCGATGCGGTCGGCAAAGGGACTGGAGGCGATGTGGCGGCGGGCGAAGGCGGCGTGGACCGGAGAGAGCTCGCAGGTCGTGATGGTGCCGCCCGGCGACAGGCCGGCCGCCATGGCCAGGGCCGAGTACCCGCCGAAGGTCCCGATCTCGAGGACGGCGCGGGCCGAGAGGGCGAAGGCCAGGAACTCGAGGAAACGACCCTCGAGCGGGCCGACCATCATGCCGGGATCGTCGAGGGTGGCCCGCAGGTCCTCCGCCAGGGCGTCCAGGTGGGGTGGCGGGGCCGTCGTGTGGTCGGCGGCGTACGTCTCGAGGGCCGGGTCGACGATGGCGGTCACCCGTCCATCGTAGGACAGTCGCCCGACGGGTCCGCCGGTGCCTCATCCCCAGATCTGCTCGCCGAGCCGAAGCAGGCCGGTCAGGTCGAAGATGTCGGTCTCGAAGAAGGGCACGGTGGCGAGCACGTCGGGCACGACGGCCAGGGAGGCGCGCTCCTCCTGCTCCCGCACGGCGACGACCTGGAAGTTGAGGTAGCTCTCGGCCACCTCGGCGAGGACCCTTCCGATCTGGATCGGGTCACCGAGGGCGGGCGTCGCTCCGGCGAGCACCGGGGCCAGGGCCCCCGCGAGCTCGTCGGCCCGATCGCGCAGGGCCTCGGCCACGACCGTTCCCGACGGGTCGGAGAGGTAGTCGGGCAGGACCTTGTTGAGGACGATGGCGCCCAGGTGGAGTCGGCGGGCGGTGAGCTGTTCGGCGAAGAACTCGGCCTCCCGCAGCGGCACCGCCTCGAGGGTCGAGACCACGACGAAGGTCGTCCGCCGATCCGACAGGAGGCGGCTGACGGCCTCGGACCGCTCCACGAACCCGTCGTACATCGACTGGAAGAGGATGAAGAACTCGGAGACGTCGGCCAGGAACTCGGTGCCCAGGATGCGGTCGGCCACCTGGTAGAAGGGCCGGGTGGCCACGTTCACCAACCGTGAGCGGTAGGGAACGATGAGCCACCGCAGGAGGCGGGACGAGA
The DNA here is from genome assembly GCA_027314705.1 of Acidimicrobiaceae bacterium. GTDB lineage: Bacteria > Actinomycetota > Acidimicrobiia > Acidimicrobiales > RAAP-2 > Bog-756. Next base: position 12,557 of record DAHVAJ010000117.1, on the reverse strand, counting down.
AGAAGTCGGCCATCCGCTCGGGCGCGTCGAGGAAGTCGAGGGCGTTGCGCGTGGGCGGCGTGTCGACCACGATGAGGTCGTAGTCGGAGGACGAGTGGATCTCGTGGAGCCGCTCCATGGCGATGTAGTCGTGGCTCTGGACGAACCTCCCGGAGATGTTCTGGTAGAGGGGGTTGGCCAAGATCTCGTCGCGGGTCCGCTCGTCGGGGGCGTACCGCCGGATGAGGGCGTCCCAGGACTCCTTCGTGTCCAGCATCGCCGCCCACAGCTGGCCGCGCGGCTTGACGCCCGCCACCCGGAACGCCTCATCGGGCACCCGGTGCTCGGTGTTGCCGATCCCGTCGAGGCCCAGGGCGTCGGCCAGCCTCCGGGCCGGGTCGACGGTCAGCACGAGGACCTTGGAGCCGTGGCGCACCGCGGCCATGAGGGCGGCGGCGGCCGCGGTGGTCGTCTTGCCCACCCCACCGGGTCCGCAGGCCACCACGATCTCCTTGGTGGCCAGCAGACCGTCGAGGGTGACCCGGCGGCTCGCCCCCCCGGCCCCGTCCCGGCGTCGGGTCGACCGGGCCGCCATCAGTCGCCGAGCTCCTCACCGAGCGAGGCGGCGACCTGGCGGGTGGTGCGCAGGCCGTGGGAGCGGTTGAAGAGGTACGGCAGGTAGAGAAGGGGAACCGAGGGGTCGATCCCCCGGCGCAGCCGGTCGAGGTGGGTCGAGCGGGTCCGACGCAGCGTGACGGCCAACCGGGCGGCCTCCAGGACCGGGCCGGCCTCGCCCTGCACCAACCGGTCGAGCTCGGCCAGGGCGACCGGTGTGCCCAGCGCGTCGAAGACCTCCTCCTCCTTGCGGCCGAAGAGCTCGGGAAGCACCCGGTTGACCACCACCGCCGCGAGGCGCACGGTCGTCTGCGTGCGCACCCGGTGGGCCAGGTCGATCGTCTCGTTGACCGGCATCTCCTCCGGCGTGCACACGACCAGGAGTCCCGTCTGACCCGGGTCGGAGAGGATGTCCAGCATCCAGTCGGTCTGCGAGCGGATGAGGCCCACCTTGACCAGGTTGTTGATGGCCTGCGGGGCGGCCAGCTGGCCCACGATGTGACCCGTGGCCGGCGCGTCGACCACCACCAGGTCGTAGCGGCGCTCGCGCACCTCGTAGCAGAGCTTGCCGACGGTCAGGATCTCGCGGACCCCGGGTGCCGCCGTGGCCACGAAGTCGAAGGCCTTGGCCAACGGCCCGATCCGTCCGACCACCGGGATGCGCAGCTGCAGCTTGAGGTACTCCCGCAACGAGGCCTCGGTGTCCATGGTCATGGCCCACAGGCCGGGGAGGACCTCGCGCTCGTGGAAGCCGGTGGTGCCCGACTCGTAGTAGCCGGCCACGTCGCCCTTGGCATCGACCTCGCAGATGAGGACCCGCTTGCCACGCTGGGAGGCGTAGAGGGCGAGGGCCGAGGCGACCGCGGTCTTGCCCGTGCCCCCCTTGCCGGTCACGAAGACCAGCCGCAGGTCGGTCAGGGACGGCACGGTCTCAGCGCCCGCCGGTCCGGGCGCCGGGTCGGCCGGCACGCCGCGACCGGCTCAGGAGACGCCGAACCCGACGCGCCGGTCGGTGCTGGGTGGGTCCACCTCGACGTAGGCCACCTTGCCCACCGGCACGCCGACCTGACGGCCCTTGCGGTCGGTCAGCCACAGGATCCGGCCGTCCTCGGCCAGGGCCGCCTCGATGTCGGCCAGGACCTGGGCGCGGTCCGCGTCGTCGGGCAGCTCCACGTCGAGCTCCTTCATCGACTGCACGATCCCGATTCGCACGTCCACCTGGCACGCTCCTCTCGGCGGGCGGACCGGCTGCGGCCCGCTGGCCCCGACGATACAAGGTCCGACCGGGGCCGCCGTGCGGATCCGGGCCGGCGCCGATCCGTCACACCCGTGGGGCACACTGGCGGGGTGAGAGCAGCACCACCGGAGGGACCCGAGGACCGACCGGCTCCGCCGGGACGGGTGTCGGGTCCCGGTGCGGGCGGACCGGACGCCGAGACGCACGGGTCGGGTGTCGCGCCGTCGGGGGAGAGCGAGCGCCACCGGCTGTGGGCGTCGACCATGGCCGGCCACGGCGCCGACGGGGTCACGACGGCCCACCGCGACAGCCGGGCGGGGACGGGCACGGCGCCCGGCACCGGCCTCGACCGGCGGGCCCGCGAGGAGCTGGAGGCGGCCCAGCTGGCCCCCGGCGCGACCCGGGCGACCGGGGGCGGGCACCGGGCCCGGGAGGAGGCCCCCGACCCGTGGCGGACCAGCTTCGAACGGGACCGCGACCGCATCCTCCACTCCACCGCCTTCCGGCGCCTGGCCGGCAAGACCCAGGTCTTCGTCTTCCCCGACGACCACCAGCGCACGCGCCTCACCCACGCCCTGGAGGTCGCCCAGGTGGCCAGGGGCATCGCCCGGGCGTGCCGGCTCAACGTGGCCCTCACCGAGGCCATCGCCCTCGGCCACGACTGCGGCCACGGGCCCGGCGGGCACGCCAGCGAGGACGCGCTCTCGCCTTACTGCGACGGCGGGTTCGACCATGCCCCTTGGGGCGCGGACGTGTCCCTGGCCGGGCTCAACCTCTGTGCCGAGACCCTGGACGGCATCCGCAACCACTCCTGGTCGAGGCCGGCTCCGGCCACGCCCGAGGGCGAGGTCGTGAGCTGGGCCGACCGCATCGCCTACGTGTGCCACGACTTCGAGGACGCGGTGGCCTGCGGGATCGTGACGGCCGAGGCCCTGCCGGCGCTGGTCCGCGACCGATGCGGCGACCGGCGTAGCCAGCAGCTCGGCACCTTCATCGACGCCATGGTGACGGCCGTGCTGCGCACCGGCCGCATCGCCATGGACGACCAGACGGCCGAGGCGCTGGCGGCCTTCCGGACGGCCAACTACGAGCACATCTACCTCCGTCCGAGCTCCGTGGCCCAGGGCCGGGCGGTGGTGGCCGTGCTGCAGGCCCTCGTCGAGCACTTCGGCGACCGGCCCCACCTGCTCCCCGACCCTGGGGAGGGACGCGGCGACCTTCGCGGTGGCGAGCCCGAGGCCGTCCGCGCCGCCGTGGCCTACGTGGCCGGGATGACCGACCGGTTCGCCTTCGGTCAGGCCGTCGCCCTCCTCGGCTGGGACCCGGAGAAGCTGCCGGCCGGAGTGGGCCTGCTCCGACGCCCCTGAACCCCGCGGTCGCCGGTGCCTCGGCCCGTGGTCACCAGGACGCGCGGTAGGTTCCCGGCCATGGACCTCACCCCTTCGTCGGCGCGGGTCGCCCTGCCGACGTCCCCCGTCCGGAGGACGACCCGGCTCACCCGTGCCCAGCGGGCCGCCCGGGGGCGGGCCGTGCGCCCGCGGGCCCCGCGCCGTACCCATGCCGCCTGGGCGGCGTCCCCCGGACGGCCGGACCCGGTCGACGTCCTCGAGCAGCAGGCGGCCACCCGGGTGCCCGAGCTCGTGCCCATCCGCTACGGGCGGATGCTCCTCTCCCCGTTCACCTTCTACCGGGGGGCGGCGGCGGTGATGGCCGCCGACCTCGCCGGCACGCCGCAGACCGGTCTGGTCGTCCAGTGCTGCGGGGACGCCCACCTCTCGAACTTCGGGCTCTTCGCCTCGCCCGAGCGACAGCTGCTCTTCGACATCAACGACTTCGACGAGACGTTGCCCGGGCCCTGGGAGTGGGACGTGAAGCGGCTGGCCGCCAGCTTCGAGGTGGCCGGACGCGACCGTGGGTTCAGCCCTGCCGACCGCCGGGACATCGTGCGCGCCACGGTGCGCGCCTACCGCAAGCAGCTGCACCGGGCGGCCGACCAGGGGGCGCTCGACGTGTGGTACTCCCATCTCAACCAGCACCGGCTGATGGCCTGGGTCGACGCCGAGCTCGAGGACGAGCGCATCGGCAAGCGGGAGGCCCGCAACCTGGCCCGGGACGTGGCCAAGGCCCGGACCCGCGACCGCATGCGCGCCGTTCGCAAGCTGACGGTGGCGGACGGCGGCGGCCTGCGCTTCGCGGCCGACCCGCCGCTGGTCGTGCCCCTCGAGGACCTCGTCCTCGACGAGGACGAGCGTCGGCGCACGGAGCGCTCGCTGCGCAAGCTGCTGAAGCGGTACCGGCGGACGCTGGCCGACGAGCACCACCCGATCGAGGACTACCGGTACGTGCACATGGCCCGGAAGGTCGTGGGCGTGGGCAGCGTCGGGACGCGGGCGTGGATCATGCTCCTGCTCGGGGTGGACGAGCAGGACCCGCTCGTCCTCCAGGCCAAGGAGGCGCAGCCCTCGGTCCTCGAGCCCTACGCCGGTCGGAGCGTGTACCCGACCCACGGGCAGCGGGTCGTCGTCGGCCAGCGGCTGATGCAGACCGCCACCGACATCTTCCTCGGGTGGCAGCAGGTGAAGGACCTCGACGGCCAGCGGCGGGACTACTACGTCCGCCAGCTCCACGACTGGAAGGGCTCGGCCGACGTCGACGTGATGCGGGTGCCGGGGGCCGAGCTCTACGGCCGCATGTGCGGCGCGACGCTGGCCCGTGCCCACGCCCGCTCGGGGGACTGGGTCGCCCTCGCCGCCTACCTGGGCACGGGGGACCGGTTCGACCAGGCCGTCGCCGACTTCGCCGTCGCCTACGCCGACCAGACCGAGCGGGACTACGAGGCCCTGGTGGCCGCCGTTCGCCGGGGCCGGGTGCGGGCCGAGGTCGGCCTCTGACCACCGGACCCGCGGCGGTGCCCCGTCCGGCGACCGTAGACTCCGGGGTGCGCCGGCGGGCGTGACCGCCGGCGGGGAGGTCGCCATGGTCACCGGCACGGTTACCGGCACTGCCACCGGCACTACTGCGGGCACTACTGCGGGCACTGCCACCGGCACTACTGCGGGCGAGGGCTCGCGGCCGACCGCCCCGGCGCCGGTTGCCGGCCGACACCCCGGGACGACGGCCCCGACCGAGAGCGTGGCCGGGACCGTGCGGCCGATGCTCGAGACCCTGGTGGGCACCGACGTCCGGGTGCGGTTCGTCTTCTGGGACGGGAGCGCGCTCGGGCCGGCCGACGGTGCCGGCACCCTGGTGGTCCACTCGCCAGACGTGCTCCGGCGCATCGTGTGGGCCCCCGGCGAGCTGGGCCTGGCCCGAGCCTTCGTGAGCGGGGAGCTCACGATGGAGGGCGACATCTTCGCCCTGCTGGGTGCCCTGCGCGACGCGACGCCGCGTGGCCTGCGCACCGTCGACCCGCGGACGTTCTGGCACGGCCTGCGGGCGGCCGGACGCCTGGGGGCGCTCGGACCGCCCCCGACCCCGCCGGCCGAGGAGTGCCGGCCGGGCGGACGGCTCCACTCCCCCGCCCGCGACGCCCGGGTCATCAGCCACCACTACGACGTGGGCAACGACTTCTACCGCCTGGTGCTCGGTCCCTCCTGGACCTACTCGTGCGCCCGCTTCGCCGGCCCCGCCGCCACCCTGGAGGAGGCCCAGGCGGCCAAGCACGAGCTCGTCTGCCGAAAGCTCGGCCTCGACCGAACCCCGGGTGCCCGCCTCCTCGACGTGGGGTGCGGCTGGGGCTCGTTGGTCCTCCACGCCGCCCGCCACCACGGCACCAGTGCCGTCGGGGTGGCCCTGAGCCGCGAGCAGGTCGAACTGGCCCGCCGCCGCGTCGAGGAAGCCGGGCTCACCGACCGTGTCGAGATCCGCCTCCAGGACTACCGGGAGCTCCGCGGCGAGCGCTTCGACGCCATCTCCTCGATCGGGATGTTCGAGCACGTCGGGGCGGCCCGCACCGCGCAGTACTTCGCCACCGTGCGCGAACTGCTCGGCCCGACCGGGCGCCTCCTCAACCACGCCATCTCGACCGCCGGCGGCTCGCGGCTCGGCCGCCGCACCTTCATCGGCCGCTACGTCTTCCCCGACGGGGAACTCCTCGACGTGGGGGAGGTGGTGCTGGCCATGGAGCGAGCCGGATTCGAGGTGCGCGACGTGGAGTCGCTGCGCGAGCACTACGCGCGGACGCTCCGCTGCTGGGTGGCCAATCTCGAGGCCCACCGGGACGAGGCCGTGGCCCTGGCCGGGCGGCCCCGTACCGACATCTGGCGGCTGTACATGGCCGCCTCGGCCCTGGGCTTCGACGAGGGTCACCTCGCCGTGCACCAGGTCCTCGGGGTCGTCCCCGCCGCCGACGGCACGAGCGGCATGCCGCCGACCCGTGAGGGCTGGGACTGATCGCCCACCGTCCACCGGCCGGCGGCCCGGCCTCCGGTGCCGTCCCGGGCGGGCACGGTCGTCGCCCCAGAGCGGGCACCGGGGCCCGCCCCCCGGCCGGCCGTGCCGGGTCCCGGGCCGGGGCCGCAGCGAGCCGGGACCGGTCCTAGGCCTCGGGGGCCGCCTGGCGCACGGAGAGCTCCTTGCGGTAGACCCGCGCCGGCCCGAGGCCGGCGATGGTCCCGGCCAGGGCGGCGAAGACCCGGGAGGCCTCGCCGTCGGGATCGGCCACCACCACCGGGACTCCCTCGTCACCCCCGGTGCGGACGGCGGGTACCAGCGGCACCTGCGCCAGGAGGGGTACGCCGAGGTCGTGGGCGAGCTGGGCACCACCCCCGGCACCGAAGAGGTCGTAGCGTGTGCCGTCGTCGCCCGTGAACCAGCTCATGTTCTCGATGACGCCGCGGACGGCCAGCTTGAGCTTGCGGGCCGCGTAGGCCGAGCGCTGGGCCACCCGCTGGGCGGCCGCCTGGGGGGTGGTGACCACGAAGACCTCGGTCTTGGTCAGGTACTGCCCGAGCGAGAGCGTGACGTCGCCGGTGCCCGGGGGCATGTCCACGAGGAGGAAGTCGGGCTCGCCCCAGTAGGCGTCGACCAGGAACTGCTCGAGTGCCTTGTGGAGCATGGGCCCGCGCCAGATCACCGGGGTGTCGTCGTCCACGAAGAACCCCATCGAGAGGCAGCGCACGCCGTGGGCGGCGGGCGGCACGACCAGGTCCCCGATGATGAGCGGGTCGGTCCCGACCCCGAGCATCTTGGGCACCGAGAAGCCGTAGACGTCGGCGTCGAGGATGCCCACGTCGTAGCCGGCCCGGGCCAGGGCCACCGCCAGGTTCACCGTCACCGACGACTTCCCCACCCCGCCCTTGCCCGAGGAGATGCCGAGCACCCGCGTCTTCGACCGGGGCGCCATGAAGCGGTTGGGGCGGCCCTCCTCGTGTCCCAGGTGGCCGCCGTGGCCGTGGGCGTCGTCGGGGGCGTGCTGGGTGCCGCCGTCGACCGCGTCGCCCCGGAGCCGCATCCGCAGCCAGGCCCGGCGCTCCTCGTCCATGACTGCGGTGCGGACGTCGACCTCGTCGACGCCGGCGACGCCGGCCGCGGCCCGGCGCACCCGCTCCACGAGCTCGTCGGCCTGCGGGTAGTGGCCGACGGGCAGGGCCAGCTCGACCGCGACCCTTCGGCGCCGGGACCGGACCTCCGCGACCATGCCCAGCTCGCCGAGGGGGAGCCGGAGCTCGGGGTCGACCACCGCGGCCACCGCCGCTGTGACCTGGGACTCGTCGACGGGCATCGGGGCGCTCCTCTTGGGAATTGGGCGTCACCGGTAGACTACGGGACGTGGCACCCAACCAGGACAGCGCCGTCTCCCTGGCGCCGGCGCCCGCCGAGCGTGCCGTTCCGGTCGCCGATGCCGGCGCCGACAGCCGGTTCGCGGCCGCCGTCACCGCCGTCACCGCCGCGTTCGGCGACCCGACGCGCCGCGAGATCTACCTCTTCGTCCGGGCCGCTCCCGGTGCCACCGCCTCCGAGGTCGCGGCCCACTTCTCCCTGCACCCCAACGTGGCCCGTCACCACCTCGAACGACTGGCCGCCGGAGGCTACGTGGAGGTGAGCCGCGAACGACCGGCGGGGACCGGCGCCGGACGCCCCTCCAACCGGTTCCGGGTCACCGGCCAGGACCCGACGCTCGACCTCCTCACCAGGCGTGACGACCTCCTGGTCCTCCTGCTGCGCGAGGCGCTCGAGCTGCTCGGGCCGGACGCGGCCGAGGTCATGGCTGAACGGGTGGGCGAGGAGTACGGTCGGGCCCTGGCCGGGCAGATGTCCCCGGGCGAGGGCCAGCGCTCCGTGCGCACGGCCATGCACGCCATCGCCGACACCCTCACCGCCCACGGTTTCGCCGCCCACGCCGAGGACCAGGGTGCGGCCACCGCCGTGGTGGCCGACAACTGCCCGTTCGGCGACGCCGCCTCCCAGCACCCGGTGCTCTGCGCCGTCGACCGGGGCATGGTCACCGGGCTGCTCGCCGGACTGTGCGGCGGGACGCCCGGCGCCGTGCCCGTCGTGCTCTCCTCGTCGCGGGCACGCGGCGACGCCGCCTGCGCCGCCGTGGTCTGACCCCCGCCGGTGGCCCGCGCCTATCTCGATCACGCCTCCACCAGCCCCCTCCGACCCGAAGCCCGTGCGGCCATGGAGGCCTTCGCCGGCCTCGGGGTGACGGCCGACCCGGGCCGGGTGCACACCGAGGGGCGCCTCGTCCGGGACTCCCTCGAGGAGGCCCGGGCCCAGGTGGCCGCCCTGCTCGGGGCCCGACCCCGCCAGGTCGTCTTGACCTCGGGCGGCACGGAGGCCGTCAACGCCGCCGTCTTCGGCGTGCTCACCTCCGACCCGGGCCCGGTGCTCTGCGCTGGCGTCGAGCACTCGGCCGTGCGCGACGCCTCCGGCCGCCAGGCCGCCGTCGTCCCCGTAGCCGTGGACGGGGTCGGCCGGATCGAGCCGGCCGCCCTAGCCGAGGCCGAGACCCGCTGCCGTCACCTGTACGGCCGGGCCCCGGCCCTCGTGCACTGCCAGTGGGCCAACCACGAGGTGGGGACGGTGCAGCCGGTGGCCGAGGCGGTGGCCTGGTGCCGGGAGCGGGCGCTACCCGTCCACGTCGACGCCGTGGCCGCGGCGGGCCACCTCCCGGTCGACGTCGAGGCCCTCGGAGCCGACCTGGTGAGCGTCTCGGCCCACAAGCTCGGCGGGCCGCCCGGGGCCGGTGCCCTGGTGCTCCGCCGGGGGCTGCGCCTCCCGCCCCTCCTGGTCGGGGGCGAGCAGGAGCGGGCCCGGCGGGCCGGGATGGAGAACGTCCCGGCCGCTGTCGGCTTCGGCGCCGCGGCCGGCGCCCTCGCCGGCGGCCGGCGGCTGGAGACCGAGTCCGCCAGGGACCGGGCCCGGACCGAGCGACTGCTCGCCGACCTTCGGGCCACTCCCGGCGTCGTCCCCTACGGCGACACGGTGGACCGCCTGCCCCACATCGTCTGCGTCGGGGTCGAGGGCGTCGAGGCCGAGCCGGTCCTCCTCGGCCTCGACCAGGCCGGCGTGGCCGTCCACTCCGGGTCGTCGTGCTCGTCCGAGTCCCTCGAACCCTCCCCGGTCCTCGCCGCTATGGGCGTCGATGCCGAGCGGTCGCTCCGCATCTCGGTCGGCTGGTCGACCACCGACGATGACGTGGAGGCGTGCGCCGCCGCCTTCGGCCCGGTGGTCGCCGGCCTTCGGGCCCTGCGCTCCTGAGGCCGCCCGCGGACGGCGGGAGTAGCTTCTCGCCCATGCGCGCCGTCGTCTGCCCCGAGTTCGGACCCCTCGACGCCCTGGTGGCGGCCGACCTCCCCGACCCGGCGGCCGGCGAGGGGCAGGTGGTGGTGGACGTACGGGCCGCCGGCGTCAACTTCGTCGACGGCCTCATCTGCCAGGGCCGGTACCAGCTCAAGCCCGAGACTCCGTTCGTGCCCGGCAGCGAGGTGGCCGGGGTCGTCTCGGCCGTCGGCCCCGGCGTGGCCGGTGTGACCACGGGCGACCGGGTGCTCGTCTTCTGCGGGCTCGGCGGCTTCGCCGAACAGGTGGTCGTCCCCGCCCTCTCCCTCGTTCCGCTGCCCGAGGGGCTCGGGTTCGAGCCGGCGGCCGCCCTGGTCCAGAGCTACTGCACCATGCTGTTCACGCTCACCCGGCGCACCCATGTGGCCCCCGGCGAGTGGGTCCTGGTGCTCGGGGCAGGAGGCGGGATCGGCCTGGCCGCGGTGGACGTGGCCACCGCCCTCGGGGGCCGGGTCATCGCGGCCGCCTCGACCGCCGCCAAGCTGGCGGCGGCCCGGGCCCGGGGGGCCGAGGCCACCATCGCCTACGAGGCGGAGGACCTGAAGACCCGGGCCCGGGAGCTCTCCGGCGGCGGCGTCGACGTGGTCGTCGACCCCGTGGGTGGCCGCCACAGCGAGCCGGCCCTCCGGGCCACCCGGCATCTCGGGCGCTTCTGCGTCCTCGGCTTCGCCGCCGGGCCCATCCCGACCGTCCCCCTCAACCAGGTGCTCCTCAACAACCGGACCGTCGTCGGGGTGGACTGGGGCGGCTGGACCTTCCAGGACCCGGCGGGCAACCGCACCCTCATCGCCGAGCTCCTGGACATGGTGGCCGACCACCGACTCCACCCGACGGCACCGGCCGTCCACCCGCTCGGGGACGCAGCCGCCGTCATGGCCGGCCTCCTCGACCGCACCGTGGCCGGCAAGTCCGTGCTCGTCCCCTGACGCAACGGCGGACCGGGCCGGTCAGGTGGCCGGGACGCCGGGCGGCAGCGGCGTACCGGCCTGTTGGAAGGCCGACCGGAGCACCGACGCCGCCTGTTGGAGCACCGAGGGCGGCGGTCCGGCCGCCAGGAACTGGCGGAACTGGTCGACGGCCCCCGACGCATCGGCGTCCTGTTGGAGGATGACGGTGCCGAGGTAGAGGTGGACGGCCCAGTCGCCGGGGGCCAGCCCGGCGGCCTTGACCAGCTTGGCCCGGGCGTCGGCGATGAGGGACGGGCTCGCCCCCTGCTGGCCGATGCGGTACTCGAGCCAGCCGAGCTGGGCCAGGGCCACTTCGTTGTCGGGATGGGTGGTCAGCACCGACTGGTAGAGCTGGGCGGCCTGGCCGAGCTGGCCCCCGTCCTCCAGGGTGGCGGCCTGGTCGAGGGTCCGGGCCGTCCGCTGGGTCGGACTCAGCTGGAGGCTGCCCGTGGCCGTCTGGCCGGGCAGGCGGTGAGTGGCGTCGAGGGAGACGACGAGCACGGCGGCGGCGGCGAAGCAGGCCACGGCGGCGGCCACGAACCACCAGCGCCGCCGGGGCCGGAAGCGGCGCGCCGGCAGCTCCCCGCCGGTGTCCTCGGTGGCGTCCTGCTCGTCGGTGGTCCCGGCTGCCGGGTCGTCGGCCGGCCGGTCGGCCGTGGCCGTGCCCCCCGACGACCGGACGGTGGCCGTGCCCCCCGACGACCGGACGGTGGCCGTGCCCCCCGCCGACCGTGCGGTGGCCGTGCCCGCGGGCCCGGTGGGTACCGCGGCGTCGAGCGTGTGCAGGCGCTGCAGGTCGCGTTGGCGCAGGGCCAGGTAGTCGCGGTCGGAGAGGTCGCCCGCCAGGAACTCGGCGTCGGCGTCGGCCAGGGACTTGGCGAGGAACCGCCGACGATCCTCGAGCGCGACCGGGTCGAGCGCGACTGCGTCGTCCTGTCCGGCACCCGGGGACCGGCGCCGCCGCACCAGGACCACGGCCAGGACGAGGGCGGCGGCCAGCACACCGGCCACCGGGAGCACCCAGACGAGCAACGACCAACCGCTGGCCGGGGGGGTGAGCACGATCCCCGCCCCGTAGCGGGCGGCCAGGTACTCGGTGATCTGCCGGTCGGTGCGTCCGGCGGCGACCTGCTGGCGGATGGTCGTCCGCACGGCCACCGCGGTGGGCGCGCTCGAGACGGCCACCGAGAGGTCCTCGCAGCTCGGGCAGCGGATGGTGGCCTCGATGGCCGCGGCCCGCTGGGCCGGCGTCGGTGGCGCCGAGTCGAGCGCCCCGCCGCCGACCGCCAGGGCAGCGACGAGCACCAGGCCGAGCAGCGCCGAGAGGACGCGAGCGCGGGTCAAGCTCCAACCGCCCGGGCCTGGGCGATGACCGCGTCGAGGTCGGCAGCCGTCACCGGGGCCACGATGTAGGCCACGACCCGCCCGTCGGGGGCGATCACGAACGTCGACGGCGGGGCGCGGACCCCGAAGGCCAGGGCCAAGCCGCCGCCGGGGTCGGCCAGCGTCGGCCAGGTGGCACCGAGGGTGGCCTGGTAGCTACGGGCCGCAGCCACCGTGTCGTCGAAGACGACACTCACCATCGAGGCGTCCCCCGATCGGGCGTGTTCGAAGGCGAACTTCACGAGCTCGGGACCCTCCTGCTGGCAGGGCGCGCACCAGCTGGCGAAGAAGTTGACCACCGTCCACGTCCCCGGCGGCCGGGCCAGGGCGAAGGGGGCACCGGCCACCGTGCGGCCGACGAGCGCCGGAGCGACCCGGCCCACCAGCGGGCTCTGGATCTCCGAGACGGTGGCCGGGGGTCGGGTGGCGAGCACGGCCACGAGCCCGGCCACCACGACCAGGATCCCGATGCCCACCCACCGGGCCGTGTGCCGCCGGGGGGGTCGCGGCGGCGCGGTCGGCCCGGGGGCCGAGACGGCCGGCGCGGTCACGGAGCTTCGCCGGCCCCGACCGGCTCCCGCGGGACGGCGGGCGCCGCGACCTCGACCGGC
>DAHVAJ010000114.1 GCA_027314705.1 Acidimicrobiaceae bacterium | reverse complement strand
CGAGGATCGCCGCCGCCTCGGACCGGGCCTGCTCGACCCGCCGGCGGTCGTCGCCGGCCGATGCGGCGAGGGCGCGGTCAGCCGCCTCCCGGGCGTCGGCGAGGAGGGCGTCGGCCGCCGGCGCCAGGGCACCGGCGAGGGCGGCCTGCGGGTCGCCCTCCGGGGTGGGCGCCGAGGTGCCCCGGGTCAGCGTCCCGCTCACTCGGGCATCACCACCGTCAGCACCCGTTCGGGCACCTCGCCGCCGGCCCGGGCCGCCGCCGGGGTGAGGACCAGCACCGCGGTGTCCTCCGGCAGGTCCGCCATGGCCCGTCGGACCGCCACCGGGTCCTCCGCCGCCACCACCGAGGCCCCGCCCAGGGCGAAGCCGGCGCTGCGTGCCGCCTCGCCGACGACCACCACGCCGCCCACGGCTACACCCCGCCCTTCACGGGGCACCCCGACACGAACGGGTACGCGCACGCACCTGCGGCGGCGACCCGTTCCCCGCGGTCATGCCTTGCCGATCAGGATGATGGCGATCACCAGCCCGTAGATGGCGATCCCCTCGGCGAGGCCGACGATCACCATGGCGCGCCCGAACATCTCCGGCCGCTCGCTCATGGCGGCCAGGGCGGCCGAGCCGGTGTACGCCACGCCGATGGCGGCCCCGATCGAGGAGGCGGCCACCGCGATGGCCGCCCCGATGAGGGCCTGGCCGCCGTAGGTGCGGGCGGTCGACGACGCGGCGCCGGCGGCGGCGCTCGGGCCGGCCGACAGGGCGAGGCCGAGCAGCACCCCCGCGCCGACCAGCAGCAACAGGTTGAGCACCTTCAGGGCGCGCAGCGTGGGCCGCGGGCGGCGTCGGAGCTGGGCGCCGACCCCGGCGGCCGTGGCGGCCAGCAGCGGCAGACCGATCAGCCAGGCGAGCATGGGACCTCCTTCGACGGGTGGGCTGGGGGGGAGTGCCAGGGGCGGAACGGGCGTCCCGGGGCGACGAAGACGCGGCTGAACAGCTCGTAGTACTCGAGGCGCAGGGCCTGCACCCCGGCCACCAGGCCCTCGAGGGCGAAGGCCACCGCGTTGCCGACCACGAACAGCGCGACCGCCAGCACCCAGAGCCCCGGGCCCCGGTGCCAGAGGCCGGTCGTGCCCGACCACACCACCTGGCTCAGGGCGGCGTGGGTCAGGCCGAAGGCGGCCAGCCGGGCGAAGGAGATGGTGTTGGTGCCGATCCGGACCACGGCGTCGAACAGCTCCACCGCCGCCTGGGCGGCCCGCCCGGACTCGGCGTAGCAGCCGAGAAGGCCGAGGATGAGCCCGGTCGACCCCACGACGCCCCCGACGACCAGGGCCACCGCCGAGTGGACGTACCAGCCGAGGCCGATCACGCCCAGTCCGGTGTAGATGGCGGCGCCCGCCAGCCCCGAGGTGGCGACCAGGGCCCGCATCGGACCCCCCTCCCGCCACCGGTTGGCCGTGCCGAGGACGTAGGCGACCGCCAGGAGGGCCCCCCCGACGGCCACGGCCACCGCCAAGAGGGTGGTGGGGTGGTCGAGCGGGGACAACCAGAGCGTGGGCACGAGGTGGGTCGGGCCGAACGCCTCGCCGTAGGCCAGGCCGAAGCCCATGGCGGCCACCCCGGCCCCGATCACGAAGGGCGCCATCCGGCGCAGACGGCGGAGCGCCGCCGGGCGGCCGGTGGCCAGCAGCACCCCGGCGGCGGCCAGCAGGAGGCCGTGGGCCACGTCGCCGAACATCATCCCGAACATGACGACGTAGGCCACCCCGGCCAGTGCGGCCGGGTTGATGTCGGCGTAGGGGACGGTGGCGTAGGTGTCGACCAGCGGCTGGAAGGCACCGGTGGCGCCGCCGGCGCTCACCAGGGTCGGGGGCTCGACGCCCCGGGGCGGGCGAAGCGATGCGACCGCGCCCCCCAGGGGGCCCAGCCGCCCGGCCAGCGAGGGCACCGAGCTCGAAGGGCTCCAGCCGACCACCGCCGCCACCTGTTCGCGGCGGACGGCCACCGCCTCGACCTCCTCGGGCCCGGCCGTCTCCTCGACCAGCTCGAGCTGCACGACCCCGGCCGCTCCCAGCTCGCCGAGGACGGCCCGGAGCCGTGAGACCGGCGCCACCACCGCCACCCGATCCATCCGGGCCGGCTCGAACGCCTCACGCCACGGCATCGAGCGCCTCCGACCGGCCGACCCCGCCCGCCCCGACCGCGGCCGCCCCCAGGGCGCCCCGGACCCTCCAGGCGTCGGTGAGCAGGAGGGCCGCCGAGCCGACCACCGACAGGGTGTCCGGCCGGGGCCGGGCGGCCAGCGCCCCGGCCTCCGCACCAACCGAGCGCCACCAGGCCACCTCGGCCCGCCAGAGGTCCTCGGGCCCCGCCACCGCCCGCAGGGCGCGGGCGGCCGGCGGCGTCGACAACGGGGCCAGCTCGGGGAGCGAGGTCGCCCGGGTCCAGCGGGGGCCGAGGAGGCGGGAGGCCTCGGCCACCGCCCGCAGGCCGAGGGCCGGGCGGGCCCCGGCGGCCAGGGCCCGGGCCACGACGAGCCCGGCCGCGGCCACCGCCCAGCCCCCCGCCCCCGGGACGCCGTCGAACACCCGTCGGGCCCACACCAGCTGCAGCCCGAGACGGACGGCACCGAGCTCCTCGCTCCCGGGATCGCCCCAGACGGAGTGGCGCAGGGCGGAGCGGACCTCTCCCGGCGTGCGGGTGGCCGACACCGCGCCCCAGGCGCTGGCCAGCGAGCCCAGGTGGAACGGCTCGCCGGCCGGCCGGCCGGCCAACCGTGCCAGGTGGCCGGTGACGTTGGCCACCTCGAAGCCGGCCGCCAGCAGCCGCAGCGGCTCGGCTCCGAGCGGGGGAGCCCAGCCGGCCAGGACCCGGAGGTGCCAGAGGGTCGTCGCGGCGACGGCCCGCTGGGCCTCGGCCAGTCCCATGCCCGACCGGACCTCCCGGCGGTAGGGGGTCTCGGCCAACGCGTCCACGGCGGCTCCCAGCGAGGGGGCGCTGCCCAGCTGCCGGGCGCCCGCCGTCCCGAGGCAGCGCCGGGCCAGGCCCCGTCCCCGGGTGGCGGCGGCGACCCAGCCGGCGCTCACCGCCCCGGCCCTCCCCCGTCCGGATCGTCCCCGTCGAGCGCCACCAGCCCCAGGGCCCGCCGGACCACCTCCTCGGCCAGCGGCCCCAGGTTCGAATCGCTGGCGGTGGCCACCCGGTCGGCCTCCGCCCTTCCGGCGTCCAGCAGGCGCAGTCGCTCCTCCTCGGCGGTCGCCAGGCCCTCGGCGAGGGCCGTCGCCCTCGCCACCTCGGCCCCGGCTCGGGCCTCGGCCACCAGCCGGCCGGCCTCGGCCAGCGCGCCGGCCCGTCGCCGCGCCGCTTGCGCCCCGGCACCGGCCACGATCTGGCCGGCCCGCCGCTGGGTCTCGTCGAGCGCGGCCAGGACCGGCGCCAGCTCGACCGCGATCTCAGCGGCCCGGTCGACCGGGACGCCGACCGCGCTCGGCGCCCCCGGCACCCCGTGGAAGCGGAAGCGCCGGAGGATCCCGCTGGCGGCCGTCCCCACGCCTCACCCCGTCGTGCTCAGGTAGGTGACACACCCGTCGAGCGTCGACAGCTGCGGGTAGTCATGCTCGGGGATCTCGATCCCGGTCGCCTCGTGCAGGCCGACGACGAAGTTGAGGAAGTCGATCGAGTCGAGGTCGAGCGCCTCCTGCAGCGTCTCGCCGTCGTCCACCTCGTCGAGGTCGGCCTCGGGCGCCACCTGGTAGAGGACGGTACGGATCAGCTCGTGTGCCTGGTCTCTGGTCATAGCTCGTCCGGCTCCTGCAGTAGGCGGTCGATCTCGGCGAGGAAGCGGGCCCCCCGGTGGCCGTCGCTCACCCGGTGGTCGGCCGACAGCGTCGCCGTCACGCACGGGCGCACGCCGATCATCCCGCCGTGGGCGTACGGCCGCTCGGTGACCCGGCCGAAGCCGACCAGTGCGACCTGGGGCGGGTAGATCACCCCGAACACCGCCTCCACCCCGAGGTCGCCGAGATTGGTCACGGTGATGGTCGGGTCGCTCATCTCGGAGCTGCGCAGCACCCCCCTGCGGGCCCGGCCGACGAGGTCGCGCAGCTGCACCATCAGCTCGTCGACGGTCAGCCGGTCGGTGTCGTGGATGGCCGGGGCCATCACCCCGCCCGATCGCAACGACACCGCCACGCCCACGTGGACCGCCTCGCTCGGGACGAAGCCGCCGTCCACGAAGAAGCCGTTCACCTCGGGCACCTTGGCCACGGCCCGCGCCGTCGCCTTCAGCAGGAGCACCGGCAGGACCAGCCGGTCGGTCACCGGACGCTCGAGGTTCTGGCGCTCGAGCCATTCGGTGGCGGCGCCCAGCTCGATGGTGGTGCTCAGGTAGTAGTGGGGGATCTCGCGCTTGGACCGGGCCATCAGCCCCCCGATCGCCCGCCGCAGCATGGTCTGGCGGTCCTCGCCGACCACCGGCGGCCCCTGCGCGGACGGGCCGCCGGCAAACGGTGCGGCGGGAGCGGGTGCGGCGCGAACGGGTGCCGTCGGCCCGGCGGTGACCGTCCGGGCGGCCAGGCGGACGTCCCGCTCCACCACCGAGCCGTGGGGTCCGGTGCCGGCCAGCCCGGCCAGCTCGACCCCGAGCTCGGCGGCCAGCCGGCGGGCGAGCGGTGAGGACGGGGCCGCCCGACCCGGCGGTACGGGCGCACCGGCCGGGGTGGCCGGGCCCGGGCGTCCACCGGGCGCCGCCGTGGTCCGGGGCGCAGCCCGTGTCCGGGTCTTGCGGGCACGGCGCGGCCGGCGGCGGGCCGCGGCGGCCGCC
>DAHVAJ010000113.1 GCA_027314705.1 Acidimicrobiaceae bacterium | reverse complement strand
CGTGGTCGGGGCGGGCGCAGGCGCGCCCCGGTGGGCCGCCAGCTCGCCGGCCGCCCGGGCCGCGCCGCGAACGAGCGCCGAACGGGCCAGTCGCCGCGAGCCGCCGGGTCCGCCGCCGGCCAGCTCGGCCGCCACGGGATCCCACGGCACGACGGCCAGGAGGGGCAGGCCCCCGAGGTCGGCCACCTCCTCGGGCCGGTGCGGCCCGGACCGCAGCACGGCGACGCGGACGCGGCCGGCCGTGCGGGCCCGGAGGGTGGCGGCCCGATCGCTGAGCTGCAGGGCCGAGGCGGCGTCGGCCCGCACCACGACGACGGGGACGTCGGCCCGCTCGAACCATCCCCCGGCGACGTCGGCCGCCTCGGGGAGGCGGCCGACGTCGAGCACCAGATCACCTCCGGGCTCCGTCCCGGCAGACCAGTCCAGCAACGCCCGGCCCTCGGGGCTCGTCGGCCCGGGGACGTCGGCGCCCCGGGAGCCGACCAGGACCTCGAGACCGCCCGGGAGATGCTGGAGGTGCTGGCCCGGGTCGGCCTCCCCGCCGGCGCGCCGGAAGGATGCCGCCCACGACGGCCACCCCGACCGGGCGGCCAGACCGAAGCGGGCGGCCAGGTCGCCGCCCCAGGGATCGACCTCGACCACGACGGCCCGGCGCGGCCAGGTGGCCGCCAGCAGGCAGCACCAGGTGGTCACCCCGGGGGCGCCCTTCAGCGAGGCCACGGCCACCGTCGTCACGAGCCCACGGCTCCGGACGGGGAGGACGGCGGGACACCCGACGGGGCCAGCAGGACCAGGGCGGCCTGCCCGGACGTGGCGGCGGCGGCCACCGTCGGCGCCAGCGCCGTGGTCACCTCGACGGACACGACCACGGTGATGGTGCCCGACGACGCCGCCGACGGCGGGCCCACGGCGTAGACCGGGGCCTCGGGAACGAGGACGCTCCCGGCGGCCACGGCGCCGGCGCCGGGCACGGCCCCCGCCGCCTGGGCGATCTGGGCCGCCTGGGCCGCCCCGCCGGGACCCGGGGTCTCCACCACCATGACCCGGTCGCCGGGGGACAGCCCGGTCGAGGGGTACTCCCCGTCCTTCAGGGCCAGACCCACGATCGCATCCCCCGGCGCCACCGGCGCGGCCCCGGTGACGTCGCCGGCCACCAGCAGCGAGCCGGCCGGGAGGGCGACCGCGGCCCGCTTCCCCCGGAGGAAGGCGGCTTCCGAGACCGGCAGGAAGCCGACCCCTCCCGAGACCGAGACGTCGGCCTGGCCCAGGACGGCGGCGGTGAACGGCTGGCCCTCGGCCACCGGACGGACCACCACGATCGCCGGGATCCGGCTCCCGGCCGAGGCGTAGAGGCCGGCGAAGGCGGCGATGCTCACGCAGACGAGGGCGAACGACCCGACCGCGAGGAGCGGGCGGCGGCTCCCGGCCGCCTGCGGCAGCCGGAAGGCGCCCACCGGGAGGTCCGCCGTCCCACCGGACCGGTCGGGCCGGTCGGTCACCGAGGTCCTCACCGGACCGCCTCGAGGGCGGGCCGGCCGCCCGGCCACGAGAGGGGAACGGCGTTCACGCTCTCGACCTGCGCGACGCGGAGCGGCGTGGACGCGGAGGTGACGAGGTCGGGCAGGCGCCCCCCACCGGGGGCGCCCTGGGCCGTCCAGGACACGGCCCAGACGATCGAGGCGGTGACCCGGAAGGCCCCCTGGTCGGGCCGGCCGTCCGGCGCCGGTTGGCCCGCCGAGGAGCGGAGGTAGACGTGCGAGCAGGTCGTCGACTGGGCGACGGCCGGACGGCCCGGGTCGTAGGGCGTGCCCGGCCCGGCGCAGACGGCCTCCGACCCGTCGCCGGTCGCCCAGGCGACGGCCGCGGGCCGGGCGACGGCCGTGGCCGAGACCGTGCCGGCGGTGGCGGTCACGCTCTGGGACCGCCAGACCGACGGCGCGACCCAGAGCCAGGTGGCCAGGTTGACGAGCGTGGTGCCCGCCGGGTCGGTGCGCACGGTCGGGGCCGGCAGGACCATGGACCGCTCGGCCCGGAGGGCGAGCTGGTGGGGGTCGACCGGCGGCGTGGGCGGCGGCGCGGCACTGGTGAGCCACAGCGTCTGCGTCGTCTGGGCCCCGGTGCTCCGGTCGATGCAGGTCACCGAGTACCAGGCCCCCGGCTGCGGCCCACCGGGGGGCGCCCCTCCCTCGTTGTTGAGGGTGAGGTACGTCGACACGCAGGTCCACGGGGCCGCCGGCGGCGGCCCTCCGGAGCCCGGGCCCTGGCCCGGGCTCCCGTCCCCACCTGTGCCCGACCCCGCCCCCACCGACACCGTGCCGCCCGGTCCGTCCGACCCGGTCGTCCCGGCGCCGGCCGGCACGGTCCACAGGAGCAGCACGGCCAGCGCGGTGGTGCCGGCACCCACCCGACGTGCCGTACGCCCGCCCGCACCCGACTGGGGTCGCCTCCGATCGGCGCCCGGCGTCGGAAAGGGGACCGTCCCGTGCATGGACGGCGCACGATACGAATGCCCGTGTGCGGCGGCAACGAACCTTGCAGTCGGCCTGCAAGTAGTGCCGTCCCCCGGCGCGTCCCGTCCACGGCGAGCGGATCGCCGGTCCGAGGTCGGCGGTGGCGTGCGGGGCATCCCCCGACCGTGCGGTGCACGGCTTGCCCGCCACCTTGCCGGTGACCTTGCCGGCGACCACCGCGGCCGGCACCTCCGGCGGCGAGGCCGGTGAATTCTCCCGCTGCTGCAACCGGTCCGGCGACGGCGCCGGCCCCGCCACCTCCGGCCCCAGGGCGGCGCCCGCACGTGGGCGCGTGCCCCAGAACGACCCGCGGTTCCCCCGGGTGCCGCCCGTCCCCTCGACCCGGGCGCGGCCGGCGGCGCGGTCGACACGACCCCGGGGCCGGCGACCCTCCGTGGGGCGGCACCCACCGCACGCGCCGGGTCCCGCGCCCCGGACCCGGCCGTCGGCCACCGGGCCCGGGGCCTCCCGGGGGAGGCCGCCGCCGTCGCCGAGGAGCGTCACGCCCGGGAGGCGGGCCACGACGCCACCGACCGCCGGGACCGGCGGGGCGAGCCGCCGGCCGGGGCTGCCACACTGGGGGCATGGCAGCCCCGTTCATCTTCACCATGCGCGACCTGCGCCGGTTCCACCCCCCGGACCGCGAGGTCCTCCGGGGCATCAACCTCTCCTTCTACCCCGGCGCCAAGATCGGCGTCATCGGCGGCAACGGTTCCGGCAAGTCGTCGCTGCTGCGCATCATGGCCGGCGAGGACGACGGCTTCACCGGCGAGGCCCGGCTGGCCCCCGGCTTCACCGTCGGCCACCTGGCCCAGGAGCCGCACCTCGACCCGGCGACCGACGTCCTGGGCAACGTCACGCAGGGGGTGGGCGAGAAGAAGGCCCTCCTCGACCGGTTCAACGACGTCTGCGCGGCCATGGGCGCCCCCGACGCCGACATCGACACGCTCCTGGCCGAGCAGTCCGAGCTCCAGGACAGCATCGACGCCGCCGGCGCCTGGGACCTCGACCGGACCCTCGAGATCGCCATGGACGCCCTCCGGCTCCCGCCCGGGGACGCCGACGTGACCACCCTCTCGGGGGGCGAGCGCCGGCGGGTGGCCCTCTGCCGGCTCCTGCTGTCCTCGCCCGACCTCCTGCTGCTCGACGAGCCGACCAACCACCTCGACGCCGAGTCGGTGGCCTGGCTCGAGCGAACGCTCCAGGAGTACCCCGGCACGGTCGTGGCCGTCACCCACGATCGGTACTTCCTCGACAACGTGGCCCGCTGGATCCTCGAGCTCGACCGGGGAGCGGGCCTCCCCTGGGAGGGCAATTACTCCTCGTGGCTCGAGCAGAAGGAGCACCGGCTGGCCCAGGAGGCGAAGGCCGACCGGTCCCGCCAGCAGGCCCTCCGGCGCGAGCTCGACTGGATCCGCCTGTCGCCGCGGGCCCGCCAGTCCAAGGGCAAGGCCCGCATCAACGCCTACAACGACCTCGTCGCCGAGGCCGAGGCGGCCGAGCGCCGGGCCGACGGGCTGGAGATCACCGTCCCGGCCGGGCCCCGCCTCGGCGACCGGGTCGTCGACGCCGAGCACCTCCGGAAGGGCTACGGCGACCGGCTGCTCATCGACGACCTCTCCTTCATCCTGCCGCCGGGGGGCATCGTCGGCGTCATCGGTCCGAACGGCGCCGGCAAGACCACGCTGTTCCGGATGATGGTCGGCGAAGCGGAGCCCGACGGGGGGACGCTCACCGTCGGGCCCACGGTCGAGCTCGCCTACGTGGACCAGTCCCGCGACGCCCTGCACCCCGACGCCACCGTCTACGAGGAGATCACCGGTGGCGTCGACCGCCTGGCGGTGGGTGGCCGCGAGTTGCACGGCCGGGCCTACGTGGCCAGCTTCGGCTTCACCGGCAGCGATCAGCAGAAGAAGGTCGGCCAGCTCTCGGGGGGCGAACGCAACCGGGTCCAACTGGCCAGGGTGCTCACGCGCGGGGGCAACGTCCTCCTCCTCGATGAACCGACCAACGATCTCGACGTGGACACCCTGCGGGCGCTGGAGGACGCGCTCCTGGCCTTCCCGGGGTGCGCCGTCGTCATCAGCCACGACCGGTGGTTCCTCGACCGCATCGCCACCCACGTGCTCGCCTTCGAAGGGGACTCCGAGGTCCGCTGGTGGGAGGGAAACTTCAGCGACTACGAGGCGGACCGCCGGAGACGCCTGGGGGTCGAGGCCGACCGGCCCCACCGGCTGGCGTACAAGCCGCTCGTGCGCGACTGAGGTCCGGGATGCCACCGCCCCCGGGACCGCGGACCTTCGCCAGCGACAACTGGTCGGGGGTCCATCCGGAGGTCCTGGCCGCCCTGGCCGCGGTCAACGGGGGCCACGCCCCCGCCTACGGCGCCGACGCGGTCACCGAGGAGGCCGTCGCCCGCCTCCGCCAGGAGTTCGGCCCGGACGCCGACGTCTACCTCACCTTCAACGGGACGGGGGCCAACGTGGTCGGCCTGCAGTCGCTGCTCCGTCCCCACGAGGCCGTGCTCTGCGCCGCAGGGGCCCACATCGACGTCGACGAGTGCGGCGCACCCGAACGCTTCCTCGGCAGCAAGCTCGTCACCGTGGCCGCTCGGGACGGCAAGCTTACGACCGAGGGCCTGGAGGCGGCCTGGGTCGGCGCGGGGGACGAGCACCACGTCCAGGCCCGGGTGGTGTCCGTCACCCAGTCCACCGAGGTCGGCACCTGCTACTCGGTCGGCGAGCTGGTGACCCTCGCCGACTGGGCCCATCAGCGGGGGATGCTGCTCCACCTCGACGGGGCCCGGTTGGCCAACGCCGCGGCCTCCCTCGGCGTCGGCCTCGGCGCCTTCGGACAGGACGTCGGCGTCGACGTCCTGTCCTTCGGAGGGACCAAGAACGGTGCCCTCGGCGCCGAGGCGGTGATCGCCTTCCGGCCGGAGGTCCAGACGGGACTGCGCTACATCCGGAAGCAGTCGATGCAGCTGGCGTCGAAGATGCGCTTCGCCTCGGCCCAGTTCGTGGCCCTGCTCACCGACGGGCTCTGGCTCCGCAACGCGGCGCACGCCAACGCCATGGCCCGACGCCTGGCCGACGGTGCGGCGGCCGTCCCGGGCGTGCGCCTCGCCTACCCGGTCCAGGCCAACGGGGTCTTCGCCGCCCTCCCGCCGGCGGCCAGCGACGCCCTCCGGGAGCACCACCCCTTCTACGTCTGGGACGAGCCGGCCGGCATCGTCCGGTGGATGACGTCGTTCGACACCACCGAGGGGGACGTGGACGGGTTCGTCGCACTCCTCGCCGAGGTGATGGGGCGGACCGGCTGACGCCTCCGGGCCCGGTTCAGTCCGCCCGCCGCGTCGGGGGCCGGCCCGGTCCGGGAGGGCCGGCGAAGGCCTGGGCCACGGCGATCCAGTCCTCGGCCAGGTCGCCGGTGACGACCAGGGACGTGTCGGCGACGTTGCGGCGCTGGGTCACGACGAGGCAGAACTCGAGGGCCGACCCCTCGACCGAGGCGGTGGCCGCACCCCCGCCGGCGTCACCCGCCACCCAGGTCCACCGGGCCCCCGAGGGAGCGACCAGCGCGACCTCGATGGCGCCGGCCGGCGCCTCCCGAGCGCGCGCGGCGTAGGAGAAGGGTCGGGCCCGCACCCCGAGGTGGGCCACGTGACGCAGGCGGTCGGTGGGACGGCGCTCGACCCCGAGGGCATCGGCGACGTCCTGCCCGTGGGCCCAGGTCTCCATCAGCCGGGCCGAGATGAACGAGAGCGCCCCCATGGACGGCCCGTACCAGGGCACCCGTGTCGTGGGGTCGGCGTGGGCGAACGCCTCCATCATCGAGCGGTGAGCCCCCTCCCACCAGGTGCGCAGGTCGTCGCCGTCCATGGCCCGGCCGCGGGCCAGGTGGACCTCCATCGGGTCCCCCTCGGCGCCGAGCAGGTCGTCGACGGATGCGGCGAACGCCTCGGGATCGACCATGGCCGTCCGCCCCGCCCCGTCGAAGTAGGCCAGGTGGCTGATCTGGTCGCGCACGGCCCATCCCTCGGCCGGCGTGGCCCGGTCCCACTGGGGAGCGGTGGCCCCCAGCGGAGCGACGACGGCGTGGAGGTCGTCGAACTCGGCGTCGAGGTCGGCGAGGAGCTCGGGAACCGTGGCCATGCTCCGAGGCTAGGGCACCCTCGAGCCGGGGTCCGGTCTAGCCGTCCGGCTCCAGCCAGGACCGCTCGGTCGAGAGCACCTCGACCTCGGGGTGCGACCACACGAACCGCTCGACGGCGTCGAGGACGCCGTCCACGTGGCCGTGGCTGCCCCCCACGGCGGCGAAGCCGAGGAGGGCCCGTTGCCGCTGGTCGAGCCGGCCGACCTCGGCGGCGGCCACGCCGTAGCGGGCCCGGGAGCGGTCGACGAGATGGCGCACGATCACCCGCTTGTCCTTGAGCGACCGGCAGGCGGGGAGGCGGAGGTCGACGGCGAGCGCCTCGGCGTGGAGCATCCCCCCAGCTTGGCCCCGGTCCGCGCCGGAGCGCGGGAGCGCACCGGGGCGGACGGGGGCCGGAGGTCCGTCGGGTCAGGCCACCGCCGAGTCCGGGGCGGGGGCCGTGGCCGTGCCCCCGCCCGGCGCCGGACCGTCACCGGGGCCGCCGGGCGGGAGCCCGATGGCCACCGAGGTGGCGGTGACCGTGCCCGAGGCGGAGGTGCCGAAGACGGCCACGTGGGCCCCGACGGTCACGTCGGCGAGCGACGCCGAGGTCACGTCGCGGTCGCGGTAGGTGGTGGTGGAGCTCACGTCGACCGTCACCACGGTTCCCTGGGCGGTGGTGAGGGTGAAGGTGTCGGTGCCGGTCGACGCCACCGTGCCCACGGCGGCCGGGCGCTGGCCCGACCACGGGGCCCCACCGGGGACGGGTGCCGCGCCGCGGTGGGTCTGGGCCTGGGACGCCGACGTGGCGACGGTGGACGACCGGGCGGCGGCACCGGCCACGGCACCACCGGTCACGGCGAGTCCGAGGGCGGCGGCGGCGGCCGTGGTGGCCCGCACGCCCCGGTGCCGCCGCCGGCCCACCCCGGGGACGGGATCGGGGGACGGCTCCGGCGGTGGCCCTTCGTGGTGCTGACTCATCTGTGCGCTCCTTCCTGCGGGCCGCAGCCCGATCGGGGGGGTCCCAGGAGCCTGCATCCCCTCGCTGTGGGCGACCTGTGGCCCCCAGGAGCCGCGGCTGGGAATCGGCCGGCCGCACCACCCCGGCGGAGGGACGCCCGGCGGCCGGGTGGGTCCGCCGGCCGCCCGGCCGGCGCCGGCACCGCGGGTCGAAGCCGCCATCGGGACCCCGTGGGCGGGAGTGCCCCCGTGGCCGGCGCCGACCGCGGTCACGGGGACCGGGCCCCGTCGCCCGGTCGGGCGACACCTAGACTCGGGTCCGTGGCGGAGGAAACGGACCAGCTCGTCGGGGATGTCCGCCGCTACATCGAGGCGATCGGGCACCTCGTGG
>DAHVAJ010000110.1 GCA_027314705.1 Acidimicrobiaceae bacterium | reverse complement strand
GGCGGATCAGAAAGCGGCACTTCTGACCCGAAGGAGAGAGACCGGAGCGCGTTCGCCCCGGCCGGATCGAATCCTGCATAAATGGCGGTAGTGGCAGGGCTCGAATGGCCGAGCAGCTCCTGAGTCAATCGGAGGTCTTGGCTCAGCCGGTAGAACCCGGTGGCAAAGGCGTGCCGCAGCGGGTGGGCAGACGAGGCAATGCCGAGTCGGGTGAAGTGACGCTGGATCCAATGGCTGACGTTGTGCGGCCGCATCGGGCGCCCGTCGGCCAACCGGAAGAGAGGGCCGCCGAGCGGCATGCAGGCCAGGGCCTCCTCGACGACGGGGTGCATAGGAAGGACGCGATCCTTGTTGCCCTTGCCGTGGCGGACGAGCAACAGGTGGGCGTCCCGGTCGATGTCCTCGCCCTCGAGGCCGGCAATCTCCTGACATCTCAGTCCCTGGTAGGCAGCGAGAAGCAGGAAGCACCGCAGGTCACCGGTGGATTCATCGATCGCCCTGACGATGTCGGCGTCGCCGGTGGGCCGTGGAAGCCGCCGGCGCCGGCGAGGACGGGTGATGCGCTCGGTGGGGATGACGGCGATCAGACCCTCGCCCTGGACGAACCGGAAGAAGGCGTGGAAGTGGGACAGATAGCCGGCTCGGCTGGCCGAAGTGATCTGAAGCCCATCCAAATAGCGCTCGATATCCTCGCGTCCGGCTTCGAGGACCGAGCCTGGCGCGAGCCACACCATGAGGGCTCGCACTCTGCGCTCCCGTGCAACAATGGAATTGGGCAGCACCCCCCGCCGCTCCTGGTCGAGCCGCAAGCGTCCGAGGAGACTCTCATTATCCGTATCCGCCTTCATGAGAATGAGACGATTGCCGGAATCAGGCGGCGATGTCAATGGCCAGTGCCTCGAATCCTGGTTGACTGCTACCGCTTCTGACCGTGCCCCCCTCGACGACACCCCCGACCGAGCGGCCCGGTGGCCGGGGGGAGGGTGTGGTGGCCTACGACTGGGCCGATCCCTCCTCGTACAGGTCGCCGGTGACCGGAACCGACGGCGCCACGCCCGACGATCCCACCGGCGGACCGGGCCACACCGGGAGCCGTGACCACTCCCACTGGGAACACCTGCACTTCCCCGGCATCCCCTGGACCCGCATGCTCTTCATCGGGCTGGTCGCCTTCGGCCTGTGGTTCCTCCTCGACGCCCCGAGTCTCCAGCGTTCGGCCCAGGTGTCACCGGTGGGCACCCGCCGGACCGTGTCGCTCGACGTGGTCGGACCGGTGGCCGCCCTGTCGCGCGCCCTCGGCCTCTCCCACGTGGTGGGCTGGACCGACGAGGCGCTGGGGCGGGTGCCGGGGGGCGGGCCCGCCCTGTCGCACGCCAAGCCGCAACACCACCTTCCGCCGCTTCCGGTCCCACCGCCGGCCGGGGCCACGACCACGACGACCACCTTGCCCGCGCTCAACACGCAGCCCACCGCCGCCGACCCCCTGCGCCTGCTCGTGGTCGGCGACTCGGTCGGTCTCGATCTCGGCCAAGCCCTGGTCGCCACCCTGGCCACGACCGGCCAGGTGACCTCCGTCCTCGACGGCCGGGTCGACACCGGGCTCAGCCGGCCCGACTACTTCAACTGGCCGGCCGAGCTCCGCATCGACCTGGCCAACCAGCAGCCCCAGCTGGTCGTGGTCATGATGGGGGCCAACGACCCCCAAGGCCTGGTGGAGGGGACCACGTCCATCCCCTACGGCTCCCCGGGGTGGAACGCCGCCTACGGCCGCCGGGTCGGCGCCTTCCTCGACGAGGCCAACGTCGCCGGGGCCCACGTGCTCTGGGTGGGCATGCCGCCCATGGCCTCGCCCCAGCTCAACGGCGAAGTGCAGAACATCAACGCCATCGACCGGGCCGAGGTGGCGGCCCGGAGCCCGGGCGCCACCTGGCTCTCGTCCACGCGGGTGCTCGGCGACCCCCAGGGAAACTACACGGCCTTCCTCCCCAACGCCTCGGGCGCCGAGATCAACATCCGCACCCCCGACGGCATCCACCTGACCCCCGGGGGCGCCTCGCTCCTCGCCGCCGCCGTCGAGAGCGCCATGCGGACCGACCTGCACATCCAGCTCAATCCCTGACCGGCCGGCGGCCGCCCGCCTCAGACCAGGGGCCAGGGGTAGGGCGGGCGATCGCCCACCGGCTCGGGGAACACGCCGGCGCCGACGAGGTGGCGCGCCCGGGCGACCAGGGCCTCCGCTTCGGACCCGGACAGCAGTTCGGTGAGCCTGCCGGGCAACCCGTCGTCCACCAGCCGGGCGAGGTCGGCGAGGAGGCCGGCCGGCACGTCCTCGCCGGCGAACTCCCAGACGACCGTGCGCAGCTTGTGGTGGACGTGGAAGCAGAGGCCGTGGTCGATGCCCCACAGCCGGCCGTCGGACCCGACGAGGATGTGGCCCGCCTTACGGTCGGCGTTGTTGGCCACCGCGTCGAAGGCGCAGAACCGGGCCAGCTCGTCCTCGCGCCCGCCCCCGTCGACCAGGGTGAAGTAGTGCTGCTCGTAGTCGGCCTCCACGAACAGCTGCAACGAGCCGCGCCCGAAGGGCCCGTCCTCGCGGACGACCGTCGGCGGCACGAGGCCCCAGCCCAGGGCCTCGGAGAGCCCGTGGGCCGCCGCTTCGCGCCGGTAGAGGCCGTCGGGGAAGTCCCAGAGCGCCTGCTCGCCGCGGTGGGGCTTGTAGACGGCCATGAGGGGCGTGCCGTCCCCGGCGCAGGCGTCGGCCAGCCCGACGAGGAACGTCAGGTTCGAGCTCCACGGGAGACGGCCTTCGACGGTCAGGGGGCAGGAGGCGAGGAGTCCGTCGACCTCGTCGAGCGCCGGTCCCGTCTCGGGGCGCCAGCCCACTAGGCGGCCGGAGGCCGGTGTCCGTTCGTCCGCGGGCATGCGTGTCCGGAGGGGTCGAGGGGGGAGCCGCACAGCGGGCAGGGCGGCCGGCCGGACTCGACGAGGCGGGTGGCCAGGATGGCGAAGGAGGCGGCCTGCTCCCGGGTGACCGACAGCCGGGCGATGGCCCCCGTCTCGCCTTCGGTCACGAGCTCTTCGATCACCAGCACGATCCGGTCCTCGGCCTCGTCATAGGTGACGCCGACCGTGCCCACCACCCACGCCGGCTCGGTCGGCTCCTCGAGGGGCAGATCGTCGGGGAGATGCCCGGGCCGGTCCAGCTCGCGCACGACGCGGGCCAGGAGGTCGGCCATGGCCGAGACCTGTTGCTTCTCGACCTTCACGGTGAGCAGCGTGGGGCCCTCGCGGCACTGGAGCAGGAAGAGCCGCCGGCCGACCGGGCCCACCGCCCCCACCGTGAGGCGCTCGGGGGCAAGGTCGTAGGCCCCGCTCATGCGATGGCCAGGGCCTCGAGCGAGGCGGTCGAGTTGACGGTCAGGACGCAGGGGCCGGCTCCGGTGTACGCCAGGGCCGACACCGAGCACGGGGCGACGGTGAGGCGCTGGAAGAGGTCGAGCGGAGTGCCGGCGGCCTCGGCCACCACCGCCTTGATCGGGTCGGCGTGGGAGACGGCCACCACGGTGGCCCCCCGGTGGCGCTCGACGAGCCGGGCCAGGGTGTCCACCATGCGGGCCTGCATCTCGAGGAAGGACTCGCCTCCGGGGAAGCGGAAGCCCGACGGCCAGCGCTGCACGGTCGCCCACTCGGGCGTTCTGGCCAGCGCGGCCAGCCGCCCGCCGGTCCAGCGGCCGAAGTCGCACTCGAGCAGGCCGCGCTCGGTGCGTACCCGCAGCCCCAGGTGCCGGGCGATGGGCCGGGCCGTCTCGACGGTGCGCTCGAGCGGGGATGCGTAGACGGCCACCGGGGCGCTCCCGTCCCGCTCGCCCAGGGCGGCGATGCGGCCGGCCACCTCCTCGGCCTGGCCCCGTCCCTCGTCGGACAGGTGCAGGCCAGGGGTCCGGCCCGGGAGCACCCGGCCGGTGGTCGGTGTGCGACCGTGGCGGACGAGGAGGACCACCGTCGGACGTGCGGGCGGTGTTCGACGGGAGGCCACGACCGGCCACCGTACTCGTTCGGCACCGGGCGCCGACCGGGCCGGACCGGCCGGCGCGTCCCTCCGTCGGGCCGGGGCGTTCAGGCGGAGGCGTCGACTCCCACCGGCTGGCGGACCCGACTCCCGCCGGTCGGCAGCAGGACGAGGGGGGTCGCCCCCCCGTCGTCCCCGGGCGCCGGACCGGACGGGCCGGGCCCCGGCGCCCCTCGGTCGCCCTTCGGGCCCGGCCGGGTGGGCGCGTGCTCCTGATCGTCCCGGGCCAGGCGCGACGGCCACCAATTCCACCGGCCGAGCAGGACCACCACGGAGGGCACGATGAGGGTGCGGACGAAGAAGGTGTCGAGCAGGATGCCGGCGGCGAGGCCGAGGCCGATCTCCTTCACCTGGGTCGACCCGGTGGCCGTGAGGACGCCGAACGTCCCGGCCAGGATGAGGCCGGCCGAGGTCACGGTGGTGCCGGTGGCCTCGAGGGCGCGGGGCACGGCCTCCCGGAGCGGGGCGTGGTGCGCCTCCTCCCGGATCCTGGTCATGACCAGGATGTTGTAGTCCTGGCCCAAGGCCATGATGAAGATGAACATGAAGAAGGGGAGCACGAAGTTGACGCCCCCGTGGCCGCCGATGAGCACGAAGACGAGGACGGCGAGCCCGAGCGAGGCCAGATACGAGAGCCCCACGCTGGCCACCAGGTAGAGCGGGGCCACCAGGCTGCGCAGGACCATGGCCAAAAGGACGCCCAGCACCAGCAGGACGATGGGGATGATCCGCACCAGGTCGTTACCGGACACGGCTCCGACGTCGGCCGCCACGGCCGCGTACCCACCGACCCCGGAGGCGGTCGCCCCGATGGTCCGGCCCACGGCGGCGGCCTCTGCCCGGGCGCCGGGGATGGCGTGGGCGGCCGCGGGGCTCGACGCCGGGCCGGCGGCGAGGCGGGTCCGGAAGAGGACGGTGCGACCGTCGGGGCTGATGTACTGGGCCGAGGCGTGGTAGGCGTCGTAGACGCCCACCGGCAGGGTCACCCCGGGTGGGGGCGCGGGGGGAAGGTCGGCGGCCGGGCCGTACGGGGCGAGTTCGGTGTGGGCCCGGGCCAGCTCGGTCGGGGAGAGGGAGGCGCCGGTGGCGTCGAGCGCCCCGGTGACGACCGAGAAGGCCCCGCCGGACCGCAGGCCGCTGGCCGCCGTGGCGAGCGCCGCGGGGCGGTCCCAGACCGGTGCAGGCAGCCGGAAGAGCACGTCGGTGGGGTGGGCCTCGGCTCCCGGGAAGTGGGCGGCCAGGACGGCCTGGCCCCGGGCCGAGTCCGAGGTCGCCGGGGGAGCCTGGTCGCCGAAGCCGGCCGGGGAGTAGGCCAGCATGGCCAGGGAGAGCCCGCCGAGGAGGGTCAGGCCGAGGAGGAGGGTGGCCACCGGCCGACACACGATCCGTGCGGCGGTCCGGCCCCAGAGCCCCCGGGTCGGTTGGCCGGCCGCCGGCACCCGGGGCCAGAAGACGGCACGACCGAAGATGGCCAGCAGGGCGGGCAGCAGGGTCAGATTGGCCACCAGCGCGACCCCGATGCCGATGGCCAGCGCCGGGCCGAGGCCCCGGTAGAGACCGAAGGCGGAGATGGCCACCGTGGCCAGGGCGGCCATGACGGTGAGGGCCGAGAAGGTGATCGACTCGCCCACCCGGGCCAGGGAGAAGGCGACCGCGTCGCGGGGC
Organism: Acidimicrobiaceae bacterium; assembly: GCA_027314705.1. Lineage (GTDB taxonomy): Bacteria > Actinomycetota > Acidimicrobiia > Acidimicrobiales > RAAP-2 > Bog-756. The sequence continues at coordinate 18,292 of DAHVAJ010000110.1, read as the reverse complement.
GCACGCCCCCGGCGGATCTCCTCGCGCACCCGGAAGATGAGGAAGAGGCCGTAGTCGGTGCCCGCGCCGAGGAGGATGACCGTCAGGAGCACGGGCGTGAGGTCGGACACCTGGATGCCGAGGTGGGAGGACGCGGCGATGACGGGGCCGGCGGCGAAGAGGGCGACGATCGACGGGAGCAGAGCGACCACCGGGGCGAGCAGGGACCGGAAGGTGAGCAGGAGCAGGAGCACGATGAAGATCACCGACAGCAGCTCCGTGAGCGTCTGGGTCCGCGACGCCCCGGCCTGCTGGTCCACGGACTGGGCCACGGGTCCCGTGAGGTGCAGCTCGAGTCCGGGCGCCTTGTCCGAAGCCGGGAAGGTGGAGCGGATGGCGGTGACGGTCTGCTTCACGCTCGGCGCGCTGGAGGGAGCCCGAGCGGCGAGCTCGACCATGGCCGTGCGGGCCCGACCGTCGGCCGAGGCGCCCTGGTCGCGCACGGCGGTCACCCGGGGCAGGGCGCGGATGGCGGCCTCGACCCGGGCGACGGCGGCGTTGTCGGCCGCGGTCAGCGGTCCGGACGTGGCCGCCGCCACCAGCACCGCGGGGGATGCGGCGGCGGGTGCGAAGGGTGCGGCGAGGGCGGTCGCTCGCGAGCTCGGCGCGGTCGCCGGCAGGTACTGGGAGTTGCTCGACTTCTCCACGCTGGCCAGCGAGGGCAGGCCGACGACGAGGGCCACGGTGGCGGCCACCCAGGCGACCACCACGAGCCACCGGTGACGCACGGTGAACCGTCCGAGGGCGGCGAGCAAGGCGATGGGCCTCCGGGACTGGAGGGACACCGCGCCGGCCGGCGCGGCCGGTGGCACGGCGCCCGGTCGGGGACGCGCCGCCCGGGCGGTGGGCGGCATCCCCGTCGGTGGGGCCGCATGGCGTCGCGCCACTGTAGGCACGGGTCCCGGGCGTCCGGCGGTCGCGCCGCCCCCGGAACGCCGATTCTTAGCGAATGTTGAGGGAGGTCCGCCGCCGTCAGGCCGGCGTCGGGAGCCGCCGGGGCATGGGCACCGCCGTCTCCGGCCAGCGCCGCCGGCTCACCCGGGCCAGGCGGTGGAGGAGGGCGATGGCGCCGGGGTCGTCGTCTCCGGGACGGGTCTCGACGGCACCGGCCGTGACCATGGCCGCCAGCAGCTCGCGGCCGACGTCGGTGCGGACGATGGTGAGCGTCCAGTCGTGGAAGGCGCCGATGCCCCCCGTCGAGAGGTCGGCGTGTTCGGCGGCGAAGTCCGGGCACGCCGAGCACCCCTCGCGGGTCCAGCCGTGGGCCTCCTTGAGGGGGATCTCGTGGAAGCCCCCGTCCTTGGTCCAGACCTGGAAGACGCCCTTGATGTTCATCTTGGCGATGTCGGCACGGGCGATCCCGTAGCGGGCCTCGAAGAGCTCGGGGAAGATGGCGTCGTCGAAGGTCTTGGAGCAGAGCAGACCGATGGAGAGGGAGAGCCGCCGGGCGACCTTGCCGGCCTTGCGGGCCTTCATGACCGGGGGTGCCGAGGCCTGGCATCCCATGCCGACCAGGGCGATGCGTTCGGCTCCGGCCTCGATGGCCTCCGGGTAGGCCAGGGTGTTGGCGGAGTAGGTGTAGCGCGAGCCTGCAGCGGCCAGGACCTCGGCTCGAGTGCGGGCCACCCCGGGGACGGCCTTCCAGGTCGAGCCGTCCCCCTCGAGGTAGGAGACGAGGGCGGCGTCGACGACATCGTGCTCGAGGGCCCAGATGAGCAGGGCCGAGACGAGGCCCCCGTCCTGGCCGGCCCCGTGGATCTCGGGGTCGGTGGCCCGGGCCAGGAGGATGTCCGAACTGATGCCGGCCACCTCGTCGTCGGTGCGCTCCCGGCCGTGCAGGTGGGTGTCGATCTCCGTCTCCCAGAGGCGGAACCTGGGGCAGGCCCGGGTGCACATGGTGCATCCCTTCACGCCGTGGGTGCAGCTGTCGGGCCCCCCGGCGTCGTCGATGTGGAACGGCCTGTACCTCCCCTCGGTGTCGTCATAGGAGAGGACGTCGTAGGGGCAGGCCACGACGCAGGCGGCACACCCGGTGCAGAGGCCGGACGTCACCACCTCGGCGAGCAGCTCGGTCCAGTGCGGCTTCTCGGGCGGCATGGGTCACACCCTACCGCCGGGCCTCCGGGCCTCCGGGCCCCGGAGGGCGCCCCGGTACCGGGACGGTACCCTTGCCCCGTGCCCGAGCTGCTCGAGGTCGAGCGGTACCGGATCCTGGCCGAAGGCGCCCTCGGTCGGAGGGTCGCCGACGTGGCGACCCCTGATCCCTGGTACCTGAAGGGTGCGGCCGCCGGCCCCGCCCTCGGCCAGGAGCTGGTGGGAGCTCGGTTCTCCGCGGCGCGCCGGATCGGCAAGGTCCTCCTGCTCGACACCGAGGCGGGACCGGTCGTCGGGATCCGATTCGGCATGACCGGGACCCTCCTCCTCGACGGGGAGGACGCCGTCGGGCCGCTCCTCCACGTTCCGACCCGGACCGACCCGGCGTGGGACCGGTGGTCGGTCACCTTCGACGACGGCGGCCGACTGGTCGTCCGTGACCCCCGGCGCCTCGGCGGCGTGTTCCTCGATCTCGATCTCACCGGGCTCGGCCCGGACGCCGCGGCCGTCGGCCTGTCCGGCCTGGCCGCGGCGCTGGCCGGGTCGGGGACGCCGCTCAAGGCCCGGCTGCTCGACCAGTCCCGGCTGGCCGGTGTGGGCAACCTCATCGCCGACGAGCTCCTCTGGCGGGCCGGATTCTCGCCCTGCCGCCCGGCCGGGTCGCTCACGTCGGGCGAGGTGCGCCGGCTCCACCGTCACCTGCGGGCCACCCTCGCCGAGCTCACGGCCCGGGGCGGCTCGCACACGGGTGACCTGCAGGAGGAGCGCCGACCCGGCGGCCGGTGCCCGAGGGACGGCCACGGACTCCTGCGGGCGACCGTCGGCGGGCGGACGACCTGGTGGTGCCCGGCCCATCAGCGGTGAGGGTCACCCGCACGGATGCGGGCCCGTTGACGGATCGGGGCCGCGATGGACAGGCTCGGGGGATGCTCACGCTCGCCACCGCCCGTGCCGACTCGACCGCTCCGCCGGCCGCCTTCTTCGAATGCTGGGCCGACGTCGCCCGCCGCGCCGAGTGGGACCGCGCCCTGGCCTGGGTGCGCCTCGACGGGCCCTTCCGGGAGGGCTCGACCGGGGTCTACAAGCCGACCCGGGGACCCCAGATCCGTTTCGTGATCGAGACCCTGGTGCCCGGGCGGGAGTTCACCGACGTGGCGACGCTTCCCGGGACGCGCCTGGCGGTGCGCCACCGTGTCGGGAGGCGTGCCGGGGGCGGCACCGAGGTGAAGGTCGACGTGTCCGTGTCCGGGCCGTTGGCCCTGGTGTGGGCCGCGGTCCTGCGCCGCAGTGTGACCGCCTCGACGACCGACGGTCTGCGCCGGCTGGTGGAGGTGGTCGAGTCGGCGGCGACCTGACGGCCGCGTCAGCCGCCGATCTCGGCCAGCACCTTGGCCGCGTGGCCGTCGGCCTTCACGTGGTACCAGGCCCGGACGACCGCGCCGTCGGCACCCACCAGGAAGGTCGACCGGATGACCCCGACCGTCTTCTTGCCGTACATCGTCTTCTCGCCCCAGGCCCCGTAGGCCTCGCCCACGGCGTGGTCGGCGTCGGTGAGGAGGGGGAACCGAAGGCCGTACTTCTCGCGGAACGACCGGTGCTTGGCCGCCGGGTCGGCCGAGATGCCGAGGACCGGGACCTTGGCCCTGGTGAAGGCGGTCAGGTTCTCGTTGAACTGGCAGGCCTCCTTGGTGCACCCCGGCGTGTCGTCCTTCGGGTAGAAGTAGACGACCACCTGCCGGCCGGCGAAGTGGGCGAGCGAGACGTCGTGGCCGTCCTGGTCGGGAAGGGTGAATGCGGGGGCGGTGTCGCCGACGTCGAGCTTTCCCATGGCGGTCTCCTCTCACTCGGGGTGCGGCGCGCTGCCCGGCGACCCTAGTGCCACCGCCGGCCCGCTCGCTCGGGGCCCTCGCCTGCCGCCGGGCACCCCCACCGGCCCGGGTGACGGGGCAGGGTCGCCGTGGGAGACTCGGGGCGCGCTGCGGCTGCGCACCGGGAGGACGACATGAGCGACACGACGACACCGACCGCGCCGGGCCCGGGCCCGACCCACGGACGGACGAAGATCTACGTCAGCGGCCCCCAGGGTGTCCGGGTGCCCTTCGTCGAGGTCGCCCTGGCCGACTCGCCGGCCACCCACGGTGCGGAGCCCAACCCACCGGTCCGTCTCTACGACACCTCGGGGCCGGGCGGAGCCGTCACCGAGGGCCTGCCCGCCCTGCGACGGCCCTGGGTGGTGGGCCGAGGCGATGTCGAGGAGTACGAGGGCCGACGGGCCCGGATCCGGGACGACGGTCGGGCCGCCGTGCGCCGGGACGGACCCGCGCCCGGCGCCTTCCCCCACGCCGGCCGCCGGCCGTTGCGGGCTGCAGGCGCTCCGGTCACCCAGCTCCACTACGCCCGCCGGGGCGAGGTCACCCCGGAGATGGCCTTCGTGGCCGTTCGGGAAGGGGTGCCGTCCGAGCTGGTCCGCGACGAGATCGCCGCCGGCCGGGCCATCCTTCCGGCCAACGTCAACCATCCCGAGTCGGAGCCGATGGTCATCGGCAGCCGCTTCCTGGTCAAGGTCAACGCCAACATCGGCAACTCGGCCGTCACCTCCTCCATCGAGGAGGAGGTCGAGAAGCTGACGTGGGCCACCCGGTGGGGGGCGGACACGGTCATGGACCTCTCCACCGGGCCGGACATCCACACCACCCGGGAGTGGATCCTGCGCAACTCGCCGGTGCCCATCGGCACCGTCCCCATCTACCAGGCGCTCGAGAAGGTCGACGGCGCACCCGAGGAGCTGACCTGGGACCTGTACCGGGACACGCTCGTCGAACAGGCCGAGCAAGGGGTCGACTACTTCACCATCCACGCCGGGGTGCTGCTGCGCTACGTCCCGCTCACCGCCCGGCGCACCACCGGCATCGTGAGCCGGGGCGGCTCGATCATGGCCGCCTGGTGCCTGGCCCACCACAGCGAGAACTTCCTGTACGCCCACTTCGAGGAGATCTGCGAGATCATGGCCGCCTACGACGTGGCCTTCTCCCTCGGTGACGGCCTCCGGCCGGGTTCCATCGCCGACGCCAACGACGAGGCCCAGTTCGCCGAGCTGGCCACCCTGGGCGAGCTCACCGGGGTCGCCTGGCGCCACGACGTCCAGGTCATGATCGAGGGGCCGGGGCACGTGCCCCTCCACAAGATCGCCGAGAACGTGACACTCCAGAAGGAGGTGTGTCACGAGGCACCCTTCTACACGCTCGGCCCCCTGACCGTGGACGTGGCCCCCGGCTACGACCACATCACCTCGGCCATCGGCGCCGCCGTCATCGGCATGCACGGCACGGCCATGCTCTGCTACGTGACCCCCAAGGAGCACCTCGGTCTGCCCGACCTGGAGGACGTCAAGCAGGGAATGATCGCCTACAAGATCGCCGCCCACGCCGCCGACCTGGCCAAGGGCCATCCCGGGGCCCAGTCCCGGGACGACGCCCTCTCCAAGGCGCGCTTCGAGTTCCGGTGGGAGGACCAGTTCAACCTGGCCATGGACCCGGGGACGGCCCGCTCCTACCATGACGAGACGCTGCCCGCCGCCCCGGCCAAGACGGCCCACTTCTGTTCGATGTGCGGCCCCAAGTTCTGCTCGATGCGGATCAGCCAGGACGTCCGCGCCTATGCCGCCGAGCGGGGCGTGGACGTGGCCACGGCGGTCGAGCTCGGCCTGAAGGAGAAGTCGGACCAATTCCGGGCCTCGGGCTCGGAGGTCTACGGGCGGGCGTCGACCACCTGATCTCGGTCGGGACCGGTGGACCGGGGTGGCCCCGGCCTGCGGGTCCGGCCGTCTAGACTGGGTACCGGTGGTCGGCGCTGCGCCGGCCACCGGGGTCTTCCTCATCCGGTCGCCCGGTCCCGTCGGATCGGGCGATGGCCCGAGGCGGGCCCGACCGCGACCGTGATCCGCACGGCGTAGGCGGCCGTCGCCGGCCGCCGCACGACGATGAGAGAGAGCAGCCCCATGACCACCCTCGCCGATCCGACGGATCGCGACCTCACCCCGTCCGACCAGGCCTCCTTCGCCGATCTCGGGGTCGACCCCGACATCGTCGAGGCCCTGGAGGCCGAGGGCATCATCCGGCCCTTCGCCATCCAGGCCATGACCGTGGCCGATGCCCTCGCCGGCCGGGACGTCTGTGGCAAGGCCAAGACCGGCTCGGGCAAGACGCTCGCCTTCGGGGTGCCCCTCCTCCAGCGGACCATGGACGCCCCGGCCACCGAGCCCGGCCGACCCAAGGCCCTGGTGCTGGTGCCCACCCGGGAGCTCGCGGTCCAGGTGGCCGAGGTGCTGCTGCCCCTGGGCGCCGCCGTCGAGCTGCGGGTGGTGGCCGTCTACGGGGGCGCCGACATCGAGCGCCAGATCAAGAAGTTGCGCAGGGGTGTCGACGTGGTCATCGCCACGCCGGGCCGGCTCATCGACCTCGGCGACCGGGGTGAGCTCTCCGTGGCCGACATCGAGACCCTCGTCCTCGACGAGGCCGACCGCATGGCCGACATGGGATTCATGCCACAGGTCGAGTGGGTGCTGCGCCGCCTCGAGCGGGAGCACCAGACACTCCTCTTCTCGGCCACCCTCGACGGCGCCGTCGATCGCCTGGTCAGCCGCTACCTCACCGATCCGGTCCGCCACGAGGTGGCGTCACCCTCGACCACGGTCGACGCCATGGAGCACCGCTTCCTCGAGGTCCACCAGATGGACCGGGTCAAGGTGTGCGCCGCCATCTGCCGGGGCTCGGAGAAGGTCCTCGTGTTCGTGCGGACCAAGCACGGCGCCGACCGGCTGGTCGAGCAGCTGCGCAAGGAGGGCGTGCAGGCCGGCGCCATCCACGGCGACCTGCGCCAGGTGAACCGGGAGCGCACCCTCAAGGACTTCGCCGACGGCAAGCTTCCCGTCCTGGTGGCCACCGATGTGGCGGCCCGGGGCCTCGACATCGACGCCGTCGACGTCGTCGTGCACTTCGACCCGCCCGAGGACCACAAGGCCTACCTGCACCGCTCCGGACGCACCGCCCGGGCCGGTTCGGCCGGTCTGGTGGTGACCTTGGTGCAGTGGAACCAGGTCCTCGAAGTCGAACGCATCCAGACCCGAATCGGGCTCCGCATGCCGATCGTGGAGATGTTCTCCAACGATCCCCGGTTGGCCGACCTGGCCGGCTGGCTGCCCGAGGCGTCCTGAGTCCCGGCGTCCCGACCGCCCGCCCCGACCGCACTCCGTGGCCGACCTTCCCGACCGCCCGACCGTCGACGACGGCACTGCCGACCCGGCCCGGGTGCTCGTCGTCACCGCCCATCCCGACGACGTGGACTTCGGCGCGGCGGGCTCGGTGGCCACCTGGACCGCACGGGGCGTCGAGGTGGCCTACTGCGTCGTGACCGACGGCGCCGCCGGCGGTTCCGACCCGGCCGTCAGCAGGACCGAGATGGCCTCGATCCGCCAGGAGGAGCAGCGGGCCGCCGCCCGCGCCCTGGGAGTCGCCGACGTGACCTTCCTCGGTCACCCGGACGGTCGTCTCGAGTCCAGCCTCGACCTGCGGAGGGACATCGCCGCCGTCATCCGCCGCGTCCGGCCCGACCGGGTCTTGACCCAGTCGCCCGAGCGGAACTGGAGCCGCATCTACGCCAGCCACCCCGACCACCTGGCCGCCGGCGAGGCGACCGCCTGCGCCGTCTACCCCGACGCCCGCAACCCCTTCGCCTTCCCCGAGCTCCTCGAGCAGGGCCTCGAACCCCACACCGTGCCGGAGCTGTGGATCATGGCCAGCGAGCGGGCCAATCGGGTGGTGGATGCCACCGACGCATTCGAGCGCAAACTTGCCGCCCTGCGCTGCCACACCAGCCAGGTCGGTGGGGGCGAGCACCTCGACGGGCTGCTCCGAGCGTGGATGTCGGGGGCTGCCCGGGACGCTGGGCTGCCGGAGGGCCGCCTGGCCGAGGCCTTCCTCGTGGTCGAGACCGGCTGACGGTGGCCGACGGCGAGGGGTCCGACCCCAGGCCCTGGGTGGTCGTCCAGCACGTGGCCCACGAGGGCCCCGGTGCCGTCGGCACCGCCCTGGCCGCGGCGGGCCTCGCCGTCCGGGTCGTGCGCCCCGACCTCGGTGAGGCGCTCCCCGGACCTGACGAGCCGGCCGGGCTCGTCGTGCTGGGCGGCCCGATGGGCGTCCACGACGACGCTCGGCACCCCTGGCTCGGGCCGGAACGGGAGCTCCTGTTCGCCGCGGTCGGTGTCGGGACCCCGGTGCTCGGGGTCTGTCTCGGGGCCCAGCAGCTGGCCGCGGCCCTCGGGGCCGAGGTCACCACCGGCCCCGGAGCGGAGGTCGGCCCGGGCGAGGTGGAGCTCACCCCGGCGGGCCGGCGTGACCCGGTGTTCGGACCGGAGTACGGCGGACTTGCGGCCACGACGGTGCCGTGCGTGCACTGGCACCGGGACACCTTCTCGCTGCCCGAGGGCGCGGTGCACCTGGCCGGGACCCGACGCTTCCCGCACCAGGCCTTCCGCTTCGGGGACCGGGCCTACGGCCTGCAGTTCCACGTCGAGGTGGACCCCGGACTCGCGTCGGCCTGGCGGCCGCTCCTCCCCGAGGGGGCGGTACCTGACGACGCCCACCTGGCCCGGGTGGGCACCGTCGGGGCCCGCTTGTTGGGGCGGTTCGTCGCCGTGGCCACGGCCCGGGTCCAACCGGTGGCGCGGTGAGCGCCCCGCCGTCCACGGCCGCCACGGCCGACGCACGCCACGGCGGGGAGGGGACCGGAGCGGCCAAGCCCCGGTTCCGGGGCGTGCTGCACGAGATCGCCTTCTTCGTCTCGCTGATCACCGGAGCCGCTCTGGTGTGGGCGGCCCCGACGACGGGCTCGGCCCTCGTCCTGCTCGTCTACGCCTGCACCATCTCGGCCCTGTTCGGGGTGAGCGCACTCTTCCACCGTCGGACCTGGGGCCAGGTGGGTCGCCGGCGGATGCGCCGGGCCGACCACTCGACGATCTTCCTGGCCATCGCCGGCTCGTACACGGCGGTGGCCGGCATCGCCCTCAGCGGGTGGCCCCGCACCCTCGTGCTCTGCATCGTCTGGATCGGCGCGGTCGTCGGGATCACCCTGCGCCAGGTCTGGCTGGACGCCCCGAAGTGGGTGGTGGCCCTCCCCTACGTGGTGGTCGGATGGGCGGCCCTCGCCGTGCTGCCCCAGCTGGCGCGCGCCCTCGGTCCGGCCGGGTTCGTGCTCCTCCTCCTGGGCGGTGTGGCCTACTCCGTCGGGGCCGTCGTCTATGCGCTGAAGAAGCCCAACCCGGTCCCGGGTGCCTTCGGGTACCACGAGGTCTTCCACGCCTGCACGCTGATCGGCGCGGCACTGCATTTCGTCGTCATCGCCTGGTTCGTCCTGCCGCTGGCCGGCTGACGCCCGGTGCTCCACCGCCCGTCCACCAGCTCGGGCTGGTCCGGGTCGGACGGGCGTGCGACGCTGGGACGATGGACGAGCGCATCCGGCTGGTGGTGTGCGAGGGCGATGAGACGGGCCAGGAGCTCCTCGAGGAGGCCCTCCGGGTCCTCGCCCCGGCCGTCTGCGGCCTCGACCTGGAGCTGATCCGCTTCGACCTGTCGCTCGGCAATCGGCGGCGGACCTCGAACGCGGTGGTGGTCGAGGCCGCCGGGGCCATGCGGGAGACCGGGCTCGGCCTCAAGGCCGCCACCATCACGCCCCCGCAGACCGGTGACGTGGGTTCTCCCAACCGGATCCTGCGTGAGGGCGTCGGCGGGTCCGTGATCGTGCGGACCGGCCGGCGCATCCCCGGGGTCGTCCCTGTGGCTCCGGTCGTCCACCCCATCGTGGTGGTCCGCATGGCCGTGGGCGACGCCTATGGCGCGGCCGAAGGCCGCGAGGGCCGGGCCGGCACCCCGGGCGAGCGGGCCTGGCGCACCGAGCGCATCGACAGGTCGGTCTGCCGCTCGGTGGCCGAGTACGCCTTCCGCGCCGCCGATGCCATGGGGGCGTGCGTCTTCGGCGGCCCCAAGTGGACGGTGTCGACCGTCTACGAGGGGATGCTCAAGGAGGAGATGGACGCTGCCGCCGGGCGCCACCCGGGCGTGCCCTACCGGCCCGTGCTCATCGACGCCGCCTACGCCGGGCTGTTGACCGAGTCCGACGACCAGGCCCTCGTGATCCCCGCCCTCAACCGCGACGGCGACTGCCTCTCCGATCTCGTGCTCGCCCTGTTCGGCTCGATCGCCGGGGCCGAGTCGGTGCTGCTCGCCCTCGACGACGACCTGCGCCCGACCGTGGCCATGGCCGAGGCGCCCCACGGCACCGCGCCGTCGCTCGAGGGCAAGGACGTGGCCAATCCGATGGCCATGTTGCTCGCCTGCGCAGCCGTCCTCGACCACGGGGCGATCGGTGCCGGCCATGCGGCCGCGGCTGCCGGTGCCGCAATTCGGGAGGCGACGCTCGGAGCGGCGGCCGACGGCGTACGGACCTTCGACCTCGGCGGATCGGCGGCGACGAGCGAGGTGGTCGACGAGGTCGTGCGCCGCCTCCGGGAACGGACCACGACCTGACCGCCCGACACCGACGCCGGTGCGTGCCCGACCGCGGGACGGTCCCGTCGAGGACGTCGGCGTGCGGGCGGGCGGGCCGGGACCCGATCAACCGGCCATCTGGCGGAGCATGTAGGGCAGGATGCCGCCGTGGCGGTAGTACTGGGCCTCCATCGGTGTGTCGATGCGCAGTCGGGCCTCGAACTCGACGGCGCGGTCGCCCTCGGCGGCCCGTACCGTCACCGTCTTCGGGCTGGTGCCCTCGTTGAGGGACGCGAGCCCCGAGACCGAGAAGAGCTCCCGGCCGCTCAGGCCCAGGGTCTCGGCGTTCTGGCCGTCGGCGAACTGCAGGGGCAGGACCCCCATGCCCACCAGGTTGGAGCGGTGGATCCGTTCGAAGGACTCGGCCAGCACGGCGCGCACCCCGAGGAGGTTGGTGCCCTTGGCCGCCCAGTCCCGGGACGACCCCGACCCGTACTCCTTGCCGGCCAGGACGACCAGGGGGACACCCTCGGCCCCGTACCGCTCGGCCGCGTCGAAGATGGTGGTCACCTCGCCGTCGGGGAGATGGACGGTGACCCCCCCCTCGGTGCCGGGCGCGAGCTGGTTCCTCAGGCGCACGTTGGCGAACGTGCCCCGCATCATGACCTCGTGGTTGCCGCGGCGGGCGCCGTAGGAGTTGAAGTCGTCGGGCGCGACGCCGTGCTCGGTGAGGTACCGGCCGGCCGGCGTGGCCGGGGCGATCGAGCCGGCCGGCGAGATGTGGTCGGTGGTCACGCTGTCGCCCAGCTTGGCCAGGACCCGGGCACCGGCGATGTCCCCGACCGGGGCCGGGGACATCGCCACGCCTTCGAGGAAGGTCGGCCGCAGCACATACGTCGAGGACGGGTCCCAGGCGAAGGTGTGGCCCGAGACCGTCTCGATCGACCGCCAGCGCTCGTCGCCCTCGAAGACCGAGGAGTAGCGGGTGCGGAACATCTCCGAGGTGAGCGAGGCCCGGATGGCTCCCACCACCTCCTCTGCGGTCGGCCACAGGTCGGCCAGGGTCACGGGCCGACCGTCGGCACCGACCCCGAGTGGCTCGGTCGTGAGGTCGATGTCCATGGTCCCGGCCAGGGCGTAGGCGACGACCAGCGGGGGCGAGGCCAGGTAGTTCATGCGCACGTCGGGGTGGATGCGGCCCTCGAAGTTCCGGTTCCCCGAGAGGACCGACACACCCGACAGGTCTCCCGCCTGGACGGCCTCGGCGATCCCCGGCAGCAACGGCCCCGAGTTGCCGATGCAGGTCGTGCACCCGTAGCCGACCAGGTCGAAGCCGAGGGCGGCGAGGGGGGCGGTGAGCCCGGCCCGGTCGAGGTAGTCCATGACCACCCGGGAGCCGGGGGCGAGCGAGGTCTTGACCCACGGCTTGGACGCCAGACCGCGGGCCACGGCCTTCTGGGCCACCAGGCCGGCGGCCACCAGGACCTGCGGGTTGGAGGTGTTGGTGCAGCTCGTGATGGCGGCCACCACCACGTGGCCGTCCTCGACGGTGGCGGTCGAGCCGTCGGCCAGGGTCGTCTCGGCCGACCGGCGCGCACGCCCGAGGGCGGTGCGGAAGGCGTCCCGGGCCCCGTCCAGCCGGACCAGGTCCTGGGGCCGGGCCGGCCCGGCGATGCTCGGCACGACCGTCGAGAGGTCGAGCTCGACGACCTCGCTGAAGACCGGCTCGGGGTCCTCGGGTCGGTAGAAGAGGCCCTGTTCCTTGGCGTAGGCCTCGACCAGGTCGACGTGCCCGGGGTCGCGCCCGGTGAAGCGCAGGTAGTCGAGGGTGACCTCGTCGATGGGGAACATGGCGCAGGTGGCCCCGTACTCGGGTGACATGTTGCCGATGGTGGCCCGGTTGGCCAGCGGCACCGAGGCCACGCCGGGCCCGAAGAACTCGACGAACTTGCCGACCACGCCGTGGGCGCGCAGCAGGTTGGTGATGGTGAGGACGAGGTCGGTGGCCGTGGTCCCCGCGGGCTGCTCGCCGGTGAGGCGGAAGCCGACGACCGGGGGCAGGAGCATCGAGAGGGGCTGGCCGAGCATCGCCGCCTCGGCCTCGATCCCACCCACGCCCCAGCCCAGGACGCCGAGGCCGTTGACCATGGTCGTGTGGGAGTCGGTGCCGACCAGGGTGTCGCAGTAGGCCCGACCGTCCTCGGTGGCGAACACCACCCGGGCCAGGTGCTCGAGGTTGACCTGGTGGCAGATGCCCATGCCCGGGGGTACCACCCGGAAGCCGTCGAACGCCTCCTGGGCCCAGCGCAGCAGCTGGTAGCGCTCCCGGTTGCGCCGATACTCGATGTCGACGTTCACGTCGTAGGCCGACGGCGTGCCCGAGACCTCCACGATCACCGAGTGGTCGACGACCAGCTCGACCGGGACGAGCGGGTTGACCCGGGCCGGGTCCCCACCCAGCTCGGCGAGGGCGTCGCGCAGGGCGGCCAGGTCGACCACGCCGGGCACGCCGGTGAAGTCCTGCATGAGGACGCGTTCGGGGGTCAGGGCGATCTCGGTGGCCCCGTCGTCCCCGAGACCGTGGCGTCCCGGGTGGGCGCCCCACCCGGCCACCGCCTCGATGTCGGTGGCCTGGACGACGACGCCGTCCTCGTGACGCAGGAGGTTCTCGAGGATGACCTTGATCGAGTAGGGAAGCCGGTCCACGTCGAAGCGTTCGGCCAGGGCCCTGATGCGGAAGATCTCGTAGGTGGTGTCACCGACCACCAGGCTCGCCTGGGCGCCGAACGTGTCGGGATGGGAGGGGGTGTGTGCCATGGGCCCATTCTGCCCGCTGGGCCGGGAGACGGCCGTCGGTGGCCGTCCCGGTTCAGGAGCGGGTGCGGTAGCGGCGCACGGCCAACGGGACCAGGACCACCAGGAAGGCGATCGACCAGAGGAGCGACTGGGAGGCCCAGTACCAGGTGGGGTGGCCCGTGGCGGCCGGTCCGATCATGAGTGCCCGGCAGGCGCTGACCGTCACGCTCACCGGCTGGTAGGTGGCGAACCCCTGGAGCCAACTGGGCATGGAGGCGACGGGCACGAAGGCGGCCGAGACGAAGGTGAGCGGGAAGAGGATCGGGAAGGACATGACCTGGGCGGTCTCGCTGTTGGGGGCGGAGAGGCCGACGACGGCGAAGCCCCACGAGAGTGCGTAGGCGAACAGGAGGATGATGGCGATCGCCGCCAGGTAGTGGAGCACGCCGGTCGTCGGCCGAAAGCCGACCAGGAAGCCGACCACCGTCATGATGACGACGACGAAGACGTTCCGGACGACGTCGGCCGTCGTGCGGCCCGTCAGCACCGCACCCCGAGCCATGGGCAGGGCCCGGAACCGCTCGATGATCCCCTTCTGGAGGTCTTCGGCGAGGCCGATGCTGGTGCTCACGGCGCCGAACGCCACGGTCTGCACGAAGATCCCGGGCATGAGGAAGTTGACGTACTCGACGGTCGGCACCTTGATGGCACCGCCGAAGACGTACCGAAAGAGCAGCACGAACATGATCGGCTGGACGGTGGCGAAGAACAGCGCCTCGGGGATGCGCGTGACGGCCAGGAGGTTGCGGCGGGTGAGCGTGAGCGTGTCCGACACGGCCCACCGCACCCGGCCGGCCAGACCGCTCGGGTGGTGGCCCGGGGCGGTCGGGGCGACGACGGCCGTGGTCATGCCGGCTCCCCGCTGGCGATGGGAAGGGCCTCCTCGATCTGGCGGACCCGGCGCCGGCGGGCGGCCGGGCCGTCCCCGACGTCGGTGTCCCCCTCCACGGTGCGGTGGCCGGTGAGCGAGAGGAACACGTCGTCGAGGCTGGGTTCGCGGAGGTTGAAGCTGATCGGCGTGATGCCCTCGCCGTCGAGGGCCCGCAGGGCCACCATGGCGGCCTGGGGGCCGTTGTCCACGGTGACCTCGACGAGTGTTCCGGCAACGGCGGAACGATGGGGTCCGAGGGCGTCGAGGAGGGCCGCGGTGCGAGGTGCATCCTCGAGCGAGGCGAGGCCGACCTCGAGGACGGTGGCCCCGAGGTCGGCCTTCATGGAGGCCGGTGTGCCCTCGGCGATCACGTGGCCGTGGTCGAGGACCCCCAAGGCCGAGGCCAGCCGGTCGGCCTCCTCCAGGTACTGGGTGGTGAGCAGGACGGTGGTACCGGTACCCACCAGCTGTTCGATGACTTCCCACAGGTCGTTGCGACTCTGCGGGTCGAGGCCGGTGGTGGGCTCGTCGAGGAAGAGCACCGGTGGCCGTGCCACCAGGGCGGCGGCCAGGTCGAGGCGCCGTCGCATCCCCCCGGAGTAGGTCTTGAGCGGCCGGTCGGCCGCTCCGGTCAGCCCGAACTGGTCCAGCAGTTCGGCCGCCCGAGCCGTCACCACCGGGCGGCCGAGGTGGTTGAGGCTGCCCACCATGGCCAGGTTCTCCCGTCCGGTGAGGTTCTCGTCGACGGCCGCGTACTGGCCGGCCAGGCCGATGAGGCCGCGGACGAGGCCGGGCTGCTTCTGCACGTCATGGCCGAGGACGCACGCCCGCCCGCTGTCCGGGCGGAGGATGGTGGTGAGCACCCGCACCGCGGTCGTCTTGCCCGAGCCGTTGGGGCCGAGCAGTCCGAAGACGGTCCCCTCCTCGACGGCGAAGCTCACGCCGTCCAGGGCGCGGACCTCGCGCTTGCCATGGAAGGTCTTGCGCAGCATGTCGGCCTCGATGGCGATGGCCATGACGTGGACCTCCGGATCCGTAGGGCAGTTGGGCCGGCGGTCCCGGAGCGCTCCGACCCCTGCGGGCGCAGGGGGGCGAACCCACGGCGCACCGGCCACCGTAGGCGCCATCTTACGGTCGCCCATCGTCCGCCCGACCGCCTCCGGGTGCGGCCGGCCCGGCCCACCGCTAGCCTCGCCGCATGGAACCCGGTGACCTGGCGCCTGACTTCGAGCTCCCCGACGAGGGCGGCACGCCTCGGCGCCTGAGCGACCTCGCCGCCGACGGCCCCGTCGTGCTCTTCTTCTACCCTGCGGCCATGACCCCGGGATGTACGGCCGAGAGCTGCCACTTCCGGGACCTCGCCACCGAGTTCGACGCGGTCGGTGCCCGACGGGTGGGGATCAGCGCCGACCCGGTCGACAAGCAGAAGCGCTTCGCCGACAAGCACGCCTTCGACTTCCCGCTCCTCTCCGATCCCGACGGAGCGGTGGCCACCCAGTTCGGAGTCCGCCGGCGATTCACCGCCCTGTCGCCCACGCGACGGGCGACCTTCGTCATTGGTCCCGACCTGAGGGTCCTCGAGGTGGTTCGAAGCGAGGTCCGGATGAGCCACCACGCCGACCGGGCGCTCGAGGTGTTGCGAGCCCGGTCCGCCGGCTGAGGCAACGATGCCCGCCCGGTCCCCGGCGGGAGTCCCCGGCCACCGGGGAGAGCGGTGCGAAGCTGGGGGAATGGACGGAGCCACAGGGCGCACGGCGACGTGAGCCCACTGCCAGGTGCCGGCCGGGCGGAACAGCTGGCCCAGGCCGTGGCCGAACGGGTGGTCGGCCTGGTGCTCGAGGCCATCGACCTCGACGCCCTGCTGGCCCGAGTCGACGTCGACGGCCTGATCGACCGGGTCGACGTCGACAAGATCGTGGCTCGTGTCGACGTCGACGCCATCGTCGAACGCGTCGACATCGACCAGCTCATCGCCAGGGTGGACGTCGACGAGCTCATCGGACGGGTCGACGTGAAGAAGCTCGTCGACCGCATCGACATCGACGCCCTGGTCGAGCAGACCGAGGTGGGCACCATCATCGCCCGGTCGACGAGCGGTGTGGCCTCGGAGGCCCTCGACCTGGTCCGGGCCCAGGGTGTCGGACTGGACGATTTCGTGGCCCGGTGGGTCGACCGGATCCTCCGGCGGAGGACCGGCGACTGGCCCGCCGGCCCGCCCGTCCTGGTGGGAACGCCCCCCGGGACCCCGGAGGAGGGTCCGTGACCCCACCCTCGTCCCCTTCGTCCACGACGGCCCGCCAGGGCCACTACGCCGGCGCCGTCACCCGCCTGGTCGCCTTCGCCGCCGACGTGGGGATCTCCTGGGGGATCTTCACCCTGGCTTCCGCCGGTCTCAACTTCGCCGTCCAGCTGGTGACCGGCACGACCTTCGCCGTCCAGCAGTATCCAGTCGCCGCCTCGGTCTCACTGGTCGTCTGGGAGTTCGTCTACTTCGCCTACCAGTGGGCCTTGAGCGGCAAGACGGTCGGCATGGCCCTGTTCGGCATCCGGGTCGTGGCCACCGACGGTTCCCCACTCCAGGCGCGCCAGGCCGTGGTGCGGACCCTCGCCTTCCCGCTCAGCTTCCTCCTGTTCGGCCTGGGGTTCGTCGGCATCCTCCTCAACCGCGACCGCCACGCCCTCCACGACCGGCTGGCCCGCACCGTGGTCGTCTACTCGTGGGACGCCCGGGCCGCCCGGCTGCGGTGGCTGGCCCGCCAGGACCCCTCCACGGCCGCCTGAGGGCTCGGCCGTGCCGCCACGGCGCGAACCTGGGGTGCGTGGATCGCCTCCTGCCCCGCCGCCCGGCCGTCCTCGGCCCCGGTGCCGTGCACCTTCCCGGCTGGCTCGACCCACCTGACCGCCGTCGGCTGGGCGATGCCTGTTCGGCCTGGGGTGAGGCGGCCGGCGGCTTCCGTTCTCCCCGGATGCCCAACGGGTCCACGATGTCGGTGGAGCTCGTCTGCCTGGGTTGGCACTGGTACCCGTACCGTTACGTCCGAGACCAGGAGGACGGCGACGGCCGGCCCGTCCTCCCCTTCCCCGGGTGGCTGGGCGACCTGGCCCGGGAGGCCGTGGTCGACGCCGCGTCCGTCGACCGCTCGCTGGCCGGCGGGGGCTCGACGTTCGCCCCTGATGTCGCCCTCGTCAACTGGTACCGGGCCGGAGCGAAGATGGGCATGCACGCCGACGCCGACGAGCGGAGCCCGGCCCCCGTCGTCTCCTTCAGCCTGGGCCAGACCGGCATCTTCCGCTTCGGCACGCCCGCGACCCGGGGACGGCCGTGGCGTGACACGCCCCTCGAGTCGGGTGACGCGGTGGTCTTCGGGGGTGCCTCCCGCCTCGCGTACCACGGCGTGCCCCGCCTCGTCGCCGGCACCGGCGATCCCGAGCTCGGGAACCTGTCCGGCCGCATGAATGTGACGGTCCGTGAGACCGGCCTCACCGACGGAGCCGGTGCCGACCCGAAGGCGCGCTCCCCCGGGGTCGGGGGCCGGCGGCTCCGGTAGCGTCGGCCTCCATGGACGGGCGCAGGGCGCAGAAGGTGGGGGCCCTCGGTGGCGGTTCGGCGCTCGTCGTGGGCACGGTGGCCTTCGCACTGTGCAGCCCGGCCACGATGGGGTGCACGACGAACATCGTCGTGCTGACCGGGGGGGCCGTGACCAGCCGGGGATGTGCGGTCTACTCGACGCTGGCCCATGCAGGCGTCGGGCTCATGGTGGCCGGTGCCGTCCTGCTGCTCGGCTCCTTCGTACCGGTGCGGCGCCCCCCTTCGGGTCCGGGAGCGGGCGTCCGACCTGGCGCGGCCGGGGTCGGCCCGGGCACCGACGAGGCCGGGGAGACCCCGGCCGCG